>MHFU01000023.1:10242-18783 GCA_001804345.1 Omnitrophica bacterium RIFOXYB12_FULL_50_7 | reverse complement strand
ATTCAGCGCAGTAAGGGGAAGCCTGTCCTCATCGCGATCGGAGATGCCCAGGTCGAACTCGATACCTTGGGAGATTTTGTTCAGAATTACTTGATCCTTTCGTCACGGCAAAAACCCATAGCGGATTGGCTTGCCCAGAAACTTGGGCTTGCGGACCAGGCGGACCTTAAAAAGTTCTGGAAAGATCTTCACGAACGGGTCCAAAAAGAAAAAATGGCTGAGAAAAAAATAGACGAAAAGGCACTACAAAAATTAAACGAAAAGGCCCTGAAAGAATTCCAGAAAGAAGTGGACATGACGGCCCGTAAGACAATGGGAATGTATATTGCGGAAAAAATGTTCCCTCCCGGAGGGGAAGAGACGCAAGGGGTTGGTGGAGACCGGGGTATGCAGCTTGCCGTCGGAATGTTCAAGTACGGTCGGTCGCGTCGGCTCCTCGATAATCTGGCATCTTATAGCCGTCCGGAGATCTCGGCCGGTGAGTTGCGAAGAGCCTATGATATCTATTATCGCGGAAGTGGACAGGATACGTCTGCATCGAGGATTGCGGAGGCATTTCGGGAGGCTGGCCAGTATTTTCTGGATCAGAATGGACAACGGGCGGTGGATCGTCTCGATGTGGGATTAACGAACTTTCAGGGAGATTTTTATGCTGTGGCTCAACGAATCGCCCAAGCTCGTCAGCCGGAGAAATTTCGCGATGCCGGGCGTTACCAGAAGGCGTCTCAGCAGATTAGCGATATTCTTGCCCAGCTTTTCCCGGGGAAAGCCGACGCGAAGTACCGGGACGCTCTGCATGATATCACGCTTTATTGCCTCGCCCAGGGTTCGGATTTTTGGAAGATCGCGCACGGTAAAGACCCCGAGGGGACGCGCTTGGCGGGTGTGGGATTTGCCAAGATCACGCACGCGGAAATGGTAGGGTTGATCGAGCGCAATCTTAAAAAGAAGATCCTGACCCCTGGGTCCGATGAAGAGCTCTTCCGCGCCGGGATCATGTATCTCTTGCCGCAAAAGCTGGGAATGGGGGGGCGCGCTGATCTTCAAAGCATCATCCAGCAAAAGGGTGTTGAAAAATTTGCGGAGTTCCTGGCCATGCGCGCCGCGCTTTCTGATGATTTCAATGTATTGCTTGGGGTATTGTATATGCTCGATGCGGCAAATCACCCGCCTCAAGGGAATCCGGCGAGTAAAGAGAACCTGATGCGTTACGCACTCACCGGACAATCGGACGGCAGCGGTCTCGCCTATTTTGATTACCGGTTTTTCCAGAGGGGACGCGAAAAACCGGTCATGGGAAACCGCGCAACAACCCCCTATCCCAAAATTCAGCAATCATTTAAAACGCGGCTCCCGCCCCAGGCGCAAGTGCGCCGCGCCCCGCGAGCCGGCCGCTCCGAGGTACGTCTGCCTTTCTCTTCGGGTTGGTGGTCCGAAAGAATCATCCTGAGGGAATACTTAATGTCAGAAGGCAGGGTGGATGGGTATGCTTTTTATAAATTCCGGATGCAATACAAATCAGTTTCGCAGGCAGCGGCGCATCTTGCGGATATTTTCTCTCGCCATCCAGAGCTCTCACACGATCCACGTGCGGTGGATGCTACGTATTGGGAAAGATATTTGCGCTGGGTTACAGACTACGTAGCACGGCATGAGAGTGAGCTTAATGAACGTGTTTTGAGCAATCTTTACGCCGACTTAAAAACGCGGGTTCATTGGGATGTTTATGATAGGCATGCTTCCTCTTTCAAGGAGCAGGAATTGGAAATAACACGTAACGGCGAGGTGGTTTTGTCGGTGTCGGGTGCAGCCAAAATGACGGCCACCGAAAAGGCCTTTCTCGTGAGTCGTATTTTAAGAAATGTTCCCGGTGCCATCGACACTTTTATTCCTTCCAAAGAATTCTATGGAAAAGGTCCGAAGCGAAGTATCCCGTTCTGGCTGCACTATTTCAATCGGCAACATGTGTATGGCGGAGTTCCTCACGGGACTCGGAAATTCTGGGAGGTCTGGCGCCCGTTTGATATCGACGAAAGCAGATTTTTCCACCCGGAGGTTTTGGGGAAATGGTTTTTCTATCCCGCCCCTTTTTCGGCAGAGGCTAATTTAGGAGTGCGGGACATGCAACTCGCAGTGGAGAGAACAAACATAAGGGAGCCTGTTAAGAGGCCAAGCCGTCGGGTAGGAGACGGCTTCACATTCCTTTTGCCCTCCCGTCAGGATCAGGTCGCATCGGCGTCATCCGCGCCAATTTATTTTCCCGCTTTTAGCCGTGGGCCGGTTCTTTTTGATGCGTATGGAAGACCGATCGTGCCAAGAGCTGAGGTGGTTCCAACGATCCAACAAATTGCAAGACCCTACCGGCCTTTATTGCTCGGAACGATCTTTGGCTTTTTGCTTGCGCTTGCTTTGTTTTTCCCTGAAGACAAGGTTGTGAAATTCCTTCTGGGTGGCGACAATGTTTCGCCCTACACAGAAATGGTTTCGGGGCGAGGGGGGCATGGCCCGGTTTCCGGGACCCTGTCTGGTTACAGCGTATACTTCATCGTATCTCCCTGGTTTGTTTATGGTGACAGACTCCTGGATCCTTTGCATGGTCCTGGTTCGCATCAGCCGTATATTTTGGCTCCGAGTCCGCTGGGGCTTGTGCCCGATTCGGGAGAAGGCACAGTTGCCAAAATCTTCCCAGCCAGAAAAGATACAACACCCTTCACATGGCCGATGATTATTGACAATGGAGTTACGGCGGATGGTACTTTGGCAACCGCAGGGCTTTCTGCGGTAAAGTCCACGACCCCGAATCCGGGACTTGATTCCGCTAATCAAATCCGGGTTACGGTCAGACTAGATCCCGGAAGCTATCCGGAAGGATTCTTTATGTCGTTGCCAAAGCCGCCCGGTTCTACGGTTCTGCAGTTCCGTGTTGGCAAATCCGATTTTGTTAAAAGTGGCCAGGCGTTGCATGGTTTGCAGGTTCAGCCCAACGGAGTGATCACAGGAAAACCTGATACGGACCGGCCGGTAGAAGTGGTCTATGACTTCGCGATGTGGAGCGATCCGGATGCCTGGGAAGTCGATCCAGCGTACTCGTTTTCAGACATCTCAAATGCAGGGCGAATGCAGAGTGAGGTGCTTGATATCCCGCCCGCAATTCGTGACCGGTTAGACCAAATAAGAAGGTTTCCGCTTTCAGATCAGATCGAGGGCATAAACAGGATCGCCAAGGATTACCTGGTATATTATTTTGACCATCAAATGGTACGGCTGAATCCGGATCAGACCTTGATGAATTATTGGGGAACAGTATTGGCGAGTGGTGAGACGAAGCTGGGCGCAAATTGCGACGAATTTACCAATTTGGGAATGACGATGTTCCGTTATTTGGGATATTCCTCAGGACAGGGAGAGGTTGTTGCGGCTCGCGGGTTTGGTCACGCGTCGGGCGAGGAAACTCTGGAAACAAAAGGTGATAAAAACGACAGGCATGCTTCTTTTTACGTTCGCGATCGTTTTACTGGAAAAATGATCAACGTTGACTTGACCGCTGGTCTTAAAAAAATCACGAAGGAACAGGGATGGAAAGTCCGTGAGCAACGGCCTTTCAAGGCAGCGCAAGTTCTGGAAAAGTCGACTTTAACAAAACCGGAAAATATCGGGTTCTCAGAGTACGTGAAGGTGTTACTCGGTTCCACAGAGCCGGGCATGGTCCCCAAAGCCGCAGACGTTCTGAACAGGCATTTCGAGGAATTCTTGCCCTTTCCGGCCTCGCTTTATAAGCCGGAAGATCCTTTGTTGAAAGAAAAGATCCTGGTCGTTACCGCCGCTTCCTTGCCGCCAGAGCAATGGTCTCGTGGGCTGAAAGAGAAACTGAAATCGATCACGGGAGAAAAGATCGGCGATCTTTGGAATTCCGAACCCGAAGAATCGATTATGCGCGAATATATCTTGAGCCTTTGGGTTTCTTCGCCGGATGCTTTGGCGCAACCGACCCTTACTTTGGAAAACGCCGAATTGCTGCGGAATCTTCAAAGGGTTTCCGGAAAACAGCCCGCTTTTAAAGAGCCGGATCGTGCTCTCGTGGCAGAACAATTAAAAAATGATGCGACTCAAAAAGGAGGATTGGCACAAGTCCTGAAAGATCCGGATACGGGAAAACAAGCTGCGGCCGCGTATGATCTTCTTTTTCCCAGTCTCAAGGACAAGGACCCGCTTCAGCCGAATGCCGATGTGCTGTGGGAGGTTGTGACGCAGCTCGGGACTGATCATCTTTCTCCGGAAGTTACGACTGCCGTCAAGGGTTTGCCGGAAGATCCCAAGGACCCTTTGCGGGTCCGGATATTGAAAAGCATGGTAGGCGGTCCTGTGCTGACCTCTCAGGATATGCTTTTGGCGCTAGGGCGGACGGATCTTTCTGAGGAATGGTGGAATGCGATCGCATTTGATTGGGCCAGGCTTTCTTGGAGTGAGCGAACGGCGGCGTTTGCGGCGGCGTCGAAAGGCGCTTCTCCCGAAGACAAAACCAGGATCGAAGATTCTTTCGCGGAAAATGTTTTTTTACCGGAAGGCACCTCAAGCGAACCGTCTTCGGCCGGGCAAATGGATATGGCGGCGTGGATCAGCAGAAATTTGAGTGCCACCGCGCAAGCTGCGATCGGAAAAAGGAATCCGTCCTTGGCTCCTTTGATAGCGGCATCCGGGATGGACCGTGTCCCTGTCTTGACTCCCGAACAATTGAAGAGCGCGCTTGCCGGGATCCGCGAAGCGCTGGGGGATGATTTGTATGACTATTTAAAAGATCCGTCGAACAAGTTGAGATGGGGCTTGATCTTTTCGACCACGCAAACCAGCTCGATATTGGAACAGTTGAATCAGAATACCCAATTTCTTCCTCTTTATAACGCCTTGATCGGTAATCCGAATCCTCGGGAAAAGTTTGGGGTGAGGGATCTGAAAAATCTTCGCGCTTTGATCAACCAGGCAGAAGTGCCGAAACTCGTGCAGCCGACGGAACAGGCACCGTCTCGTCCCGAGATGCGTGCTCCGCGTTCGGAGGTGCGCTTGCCTGGCGCCGTAGTGGCAGGGGGAGCGATGCCTGAGTTTGGCGTTGGGGCGTCTAGATTGCCGGAACAATTATCAAAGGATTTTTTGATTCTATCGCCGATTTTTAATGAAGAGAAGCTTGTACCGAAGGTGACCGGAAAAGCCGAGGCCCTGAACTATCGCAAGAATGTTATTTTTGTGGATGATGGTTCGAAGAAAGATAACACCGCTCAAGCGCTTCAACAGTCCGGAGCTTATTTTATCTCATTTACGGAAAATGCCAGGAAGGAAGGTTCTGTATATAACGCACTTCAGCTGTTGAAGGCCAGGTATGGATCTCTGCCGGAATATCTTGTGACTCTTGACGGTGATTCGTATTTGGCTCCAGAAGTGACCGGGACTTCGGTCGAGGAAAACCTTACCGAAGGTATTCGGCATATGCGGGAAAGCGGTTTTGTTGCCCGTCCCATTGATATTGCCGTACCGTTGACACC
The DNA here is from genome assembly GCA_001804345.1 of Omnitrophica bacterium RIFOXYB12_FULL_50_7. Classification (GTDB taxonomy): domain Bacteria; phylum Omnitrophota; class Omnitrophia; order Omnitrophales; family Aquincolibacteriaceae; genus Aquincolibacterium. Next base: position 13,249 of record MHFU01000023.1, on the reverse strand, counting down.
ACGATCCGGGATCCTGGAATGGCTTCAGGCTCTTAAGTGGTATTTGATAGTAAAAATCCGTTCATTTAACTCCCATATCCTGCGCATGTCTCCGGGGTTGATCGGTGCGGGTGTTATCTTTAAAACGCAGACCTTCCTGGATGGAATGCCCCAGAAAAAAACGGGTTTTGAGGCGGGGGATACTGAATTAAGCAATATTATCAGTTCGATGGGGCGGATTGATGTGCCGTTATCGTCGGTGAGCGTTCAAACGCGCGTTTTTGAAAGTTGGGGAGATTTTTTCACGCAACAGAAGCGGTGGGCGCTTGGTCAGCTGGAAGGTTCTCCCAAATTGTTTTTTGCAGCCTTTGCATCCGGCTTGATCTTGTTTGATGCTTTCATATTATTGAATCTACCTGTTTTTGCAGGACTCGCGCTGGTACTTGGTATTTATGCTGGGACGAGTTGGCTGATCCGGCAGGCAGTATTCATGATGACGAAATTTTGGGGCCGGGCCACCCCTGCGGATGAAGAGATAAGGGTTCAATTGTTTCGCGATGCGTTTCTCCTCATGCCGCTTCTTGTCATTTACGAAACTTTCAATATTCTTTACATCTTCAACAACGCTGTCTTTCAGCGATTGTTTATGAAAGCGACCGCGCCTTCCCGCGAAACGCCTTCCGGAACGCCAATCTCCCAAGCTCCTCGCTCGGAGATGCGAAGCGGTCTCGGAGCTATGGTTGTCTCGCAGGGGATGATCGATGGGATCAACGCCGGGATTCAGGGATTAGAAGTGACTTTGGCGACGGAGAATGTTTCCGTTGTGCCTCAAGCTATCGAGATTCACTCCACTCTGCCGGGCGCTCTCTATAAATTATGGGTTGAGAATTTAATCAGCATGGAACCGAAAGAAGACGGTGGCCTGAAGATTGAGCATTGGAATTCTGGAACGGGGAAGAATGAAACGGCTCTCATTCCTCCCAGCGCAGAGCTCACCCCCGAATTCGCCGAGAAATCAGGGATCCCCATTGTCCGTTCCGAGATCCGTGTGCAAGCCATGGAAAATGTCATTCTTCCCTCGATCATCCGGGGATATCAGGAAGGCCGCCTGGAAAGTGTGATGAGTGATCTTCTCGAGCTCTTTCCCGACATTTCGAGTTTTAAAGAAATAGCGGATCCCAAAGGGCTCCAAAAGAAATTGGAGGAAATTGCCAATAACACCGTGAGGCAAGAAATAGAACGGCATCAATTTCACATTTTGACAAGTGAAGGATCCATGCTGGATGTTTACGAGTCGTTAGATCTTCCCGGCATTATTATCAAAGTTCCGAAAGGGACCATTCAAAAGGATCAGTATGTCCCGAAAGCTTATACAGATTATGAAAAGAGAATTCGCCCCGGATATGTGATCGCAAAGGATATGCTGGGAGATCTTTTCGTCACTATGATTTTAACGGATGTGGCGATGAAAATTAATGGTCTAATGGCCAACATTTCGGAAGCCATTGTGCAGGAAAAAGTGCAAGTGTTTGGGGATACAGTAGAAGATTACGAAAAACAGATCGATGCGGCAACGGGGGAAGAAAGAGAACGTCTGGTCCGTGAGAAGGAACATCTGGAAGATCAGTTGATTGATCTTTTGAGGCGTATGATGGCAAGGGGCGTTGTCGATATGGATGCTTTCAACATTAGTAGAAATTATGGAATGACAAAAACAGGTACCATGGTGGGGTTTGACGCGGATCAATTTTCTGTGGCGGATCCGTATTTTTTGCCCTATCGGGACGATGTCGTTCCATTTAAAGATGCGACATCTCTGGACCGGAAGATACAGGATTTTTTTGTTAAAGAAAATTATCAGGAATTGGCCTATGGCAAAAAGGAATATCGAATGGGGCCGAAACGGGTCCCGGATGTTTTCGAAAAGGAGATCGAATCGGATCAGCGCGAGTTTTTGAAAGCGATTTTTAGCGGAAAAACCGCTCTTACCGAGTTCCCCATTGTCCGCTCGGAGGTACGGGTGGATTCTTTTCAATATATTCCGCTGGTGATGCCTCATCCTGTTTTTGAAGCTGAGTTTGAGCAGTGGTTTCAAGGGTTACTTGCGAATGAAAAAAACGATGGTCCCTTTTTGATGGCACTTGCCCGAGCCATTCCAGGGAATTCTCCATACCGCAATTCCAGGGATTTTCTTGCCGTGCAGCTCCACAAGGTTTTTGAACTAACGGAAGAGGCGAAAACCGATATCAAGTACGATCAGGTTTTTTTCGATTTTCTCAAAATGCAGCTCAAAACTTCAGGGTCGGATTGGCTTAAACGGAATTGGGACCGGCTGCTGGAAGACTATGCCTTTATAAGCAAATTCTATAGTGAACATGATTTCGATATGCTCCCTCTGTACGATGTTACCGCCGGAAAGTTATACGCCGTCGTGGACACCGAGAAGGAAAGACAGAATTTGCGTGCGAGTTTAAGTGAGTTGCCGCGTCCTGAAAATATTCAAATAATCCATAGGCTGGACGACTTGCTTTCAGAAGATATTGAGTCGGCTACCCCCTCTGCTGATTGGGAGCGGAGGAAGTTAGAGCAACGCATCACCGCGCTTAACAATATAAAGAAAGAACTTAAAAAATCTCCTGATCAGCCCAATCCCTGGATACGGGAATTTGCAAATTATGTTAAGACGGCGTGTGATAAAGCGATCGCTGAGACCAAGAGCACTCTTGGCGAGAAGATCAAGCAGCAAAGAATCCAGCAAAAAGAATTAGAACAGAAAAAGCAAGCGAAGCTAGAGAGTCAATATACCAAGAGGCATCAAAGAGAAGCGGATAAGAAGTACAGGGCCTGGCAGAAGAACGCGGTCCGGCAGGCGGAAATAGTCATGGTCCGTCTGGAAAAAGTTATAGGAAAAGGGTTCCGCTTTCGAATTGTTTATGAAGAAGAGCAGGGCATTGGCTCCATCAGGATAGGAAGGTCGTCCTCTGTGGCCGCGGCGGTTGGTTTGGGGCAAGGCCTGGGGCAATCCCTA
>MHFU01000023.1:5212-10203 GCA_001804345.1 Omnitrophica bacterium RIFOXYB12_FULL_50_7 | reverse complement strand
TTGAAGGTCTTATAACATTAGACCGGCGTTTGGCACTTAAGCATGGGGAAACGTGGATCCGGGCTCTGGATTTTCTTGTCTCGCATGAGATCGGGCATGCGATCTTAAAAAGGACCCCGGCATTCTATCGAGCGCCCAATCGCGCGAAACTTAAACTTAAATTAAAAAGATTTTCAGCACCTCCCGGTGAAGTATGTGAAAGCAGGGCCAAGGAAGTGGTCATCGACCGTATTGCTTTTGAAACAGCTGCTGAATCGTTCGAACGTGCGGCGGGTGCCACCAAGCCGGAATTGAATCCGGCTGAGCGGGCGATTTTGTCGCACCGGGCATTGCTGACGGTCTATCTCGATTATATTCAGGAGATGAAAAAACCGGCGAGTGAGGTCATTGCTGATTTTGCCCGTTTTCATGCGGAGATACGATATCACTTCGAATCTCCGTTTATTTCCAAGGCTATGCAACGCGTGCTAGCCCAGCTCCATGACAAAATGAGCCGGATGGCCTCAAAATATCTGGAAGAATTAATCGCTACGAGGGGACAGGATTCGACGGAGACCATCCGGACGGCGGCGGATTATCAGGAACTGTATCAACAGTATTACGATATCTATCGCCAGGCTCGAGGAAAGTTTAGAGCGCAAAAAGACTCCGAAGATTGGCATGCCAGCCGTTGGTTAAAAGGTGTTGCGCCATCCTCTGCAAAAATTCGCTCCAAGGATCGAATTGAAGAAATCAAGCAAGCCGAGCAAGCCAGGCAAGCCGAGCAAGCCAGGCAAGCCGAGCAAGCCAAGCAAGCTGAACAAGCCAAGCAGGCTGAGCAAGCCAAGCAAGCTGAGCAAGCCAAGCAAGCTGAGCTGGCTAAGCAAGCTCGGGTTGTTCGATCAAGCCCAATTTATCCTGGAAATGCGGTATTTAAGGACTTGATTCAAAGGCACCAGGCGAAGTTAAGTTCTATGGCGGAGGAGCTTGAAATTCCGTATCTGTCGACTCTCACAAGATGGATTCAAGAGAATGGTTTTGAAGAGTTGGCAAGTCAGCTCCGGGCTCAGAGAGTTCGCGTTGTGCCGCCGGGACCGCAGAGTGCTTATCCTGGGCCGGAGTTATTTGAGCCCATGCTTCGAAAACACGAAGCAAAGCTGAGTTCTATGGCAACAGAATATGGTGTTTCGGAAAGGACGGTTTCTGACTGGATCCAGCGGCATGGCTTTAAAGAGTTGGCAGAGCAATTACGGTCTCAGAGAGTTCGCGTTTCACCAGAACTTCAGAGCGCTTCTCCTGGTAAGGAAGCATTGGAGGCCTCGCTTAGAAAACATGAGGGAAGACTGAGCTCGGTGGTAGAGGATTTTCAGGTCAGGCCGGTCATTCTTTTACACTGGATCAAAGAGGCCGGTCTTGAGAATCTGCTAAAGAATCCTTCGGCTGGCCGCGCCGAGGTGCGGGTGGATTCTCAATCAGTCACTTCAGCGCCATTCCTGAAACCTACCCCGCAGTTCTTCGGGACTGAAGGTGGCATCGTAAGATCCGAATTGAGAAATGCTCCCGGTTTTGCAATTAGTCATTTGGAAGATGACAATGTGTGGGCGGAATTCCTTCATGATGGAGAGATTCAAGATTTTATTGGCCAAACAACATTTCCTTCCTTTATGGCAAAAGAAAAAGGAGAAAAAACGCTAATAAGATTTCGTGAGGCCCTTCAATCGGATGCCATGAGATCTGTTCTTTCGGATGGGTCACGGTATTCCATGGGTGTGAAACAAGCCACCCTATTGAAGGCCTTGCAATTGAGCCGGGATTTAGGGCGAAGGGCTTTTTCGGAAGACTTGGAGTCCAAGCTTTTGGAATATGCGCAAGCACTCGATGAGCACGAAAATCGATATGGTTTTCTTGGATCTGTGGGTACGGAATTCGAAGTTTTACCTGAAACAGCGCCCATTCACTTCCGGCATCAAGTAGCGAAAAGGATATACCATGATTTTCTGGGATGCACGATGGGGGCTGATCCGTTGATCGAGTATGCTCTGGATCCCTCCTTTTCAGGGGGCGTTGCGAATGAAATTAAAATGTTATTGGCGGATCTTGGTTTTCTTCCTCGCCCGAGGGCTTGGTTTCCTTACGTGGTTTTTCCTTTCGATGTTGCCGCTGCTGTTTTTGCAAGATTAACTCGCGCGGAACCTCCTGCGGAAGTAGAACCACAGATTCAGCAATTGGCAGTTCCTTGGCGGGAGCTCAGGCATTTTGCAAGAGAAGTTTGGGAGAATCGCAGCCGGGTTCCGATCGTGATAGGTGAGTTGTATGCTCTTTTCATTCCGCACGTAGGCTCCGAGTGGCACAGCATGCATGTGAACACCCTTTATACGGATAGTATGGAGAAACTCAAAAGGATTCGAAAGGTTGCTCCTATGATCGCTTTTGCCAATGCCATTCTTTATACTCACCCGGGTCGAATCCGGTATTTTGCCAATAAATGGATACCGATCGATCGCAAAGGAGATGCAATAAAAGAGATGAGAGATAGGGGTGATTCTCGATTTAAAGTGGAAAAAGATAAAGGCGCCAAAAATCGAATTGAATATCGTCTCACGGATTCCTCGGGCAGGGGAACTCCGCATTTTATTCATGTGATGCATGGTCTTATGTTGCAAGCGATTGTCACAGCCTTGAAGTTGCGATTGGATAAAACAGCTTCCGTGAATGCATTTGAATATCGGCTCATTCTTGCATTCGACAAATTTACGGAAAGGATTGAAAGATTAAAACAAAACAGAAAAGTTGGAACACTTTTGGAATCGGATTGGTTTCAAAGAAGCGATTCGTCGCTCAAACGCTTGATCAGCCTTAAACGAGGAGGGGTGTTCAGAGAAATTCAAGAGGCGGCAGAGGAAACTTTTTTTGAGCTGGAAAGAGTTTTAGCAGAAAGGGAGAGTTTGATCAGACAACCGGTTTCAGTAGGCCTGGTAATGTCAATACCCCTTATTCAATCCTTGATGGAGGATATTGAAGATCCTGAGGTTGCCGCAGATATTTTAATTGATTACACACGGGAAATGGCGCCGGCCGCGTTAACGCCGGAGGCAGTAAGCGATCCTGTAAGGCACCTCGAAAGTATTCGATACACACCTGCCCGAACGGCAGCAGCGCGTGCGGTGCCCCCCGATTTTAATCGCGAACAACTTCGCGTTTCAACAACGGGATCGATTAGAACCAGAGATCAAGCCAGAGGGATTCGACCGGGCGCAGGAAGAATCCTCCCGGTGGTTTCAGGTGGTTCTCGGGACTTAAGGCTTCCGACAAGAGACAGAAACCTTTTCTCGAGATTTATAAGCGCATGTTCTGAATTTTTCGGGAACATTCCTTTACTGTCGTGGCTTAATCGTTTGATCAAGAGAATGTTTAGGGGCGATAGTAGAAATTGGAGATCTTCCCAAAATCTTGTCATCACATCCCTGGGACAGCGTGATGAGGATGGAGATATTAATTTTGCGGTTGAAGATTTTGTGCGCTGGCTGCAAAACCGGATTTCAAATCCCGGAAGCAGAATTGCAGGAGAAGAAGGGCCGGTTTCCTCGAGACAATTGAGCCCGTTATTGTCTGAAATTATTCATTTTCAGAGAATGGTAGATCGTGTGGCGCGGCGAGATCAGGGGACAGATTCTTTGGGTTTGTATCCTCTGCGGCTCGATTTAACAGCGACGAATATTCAAAGTGCTATCAGAGAATTAACAGAGGATGTTTTGCCTGAGTTGCGGAGAGAAGCTGAAAATCCTACGCATAATCTTTCGATTGATCATCCCGGTGGTTTTTTAGATCAGGCACGAACTTTCTTGGGACGCTTAGAGGCAGAATTATCCCGCCACAGACGCGTGGAACTTCTTTTGAGCGGACAAGTGCCAAGAAGGTCAACGGCGGTTACCAGTAGACCGCAGCGACCCGGTGAGACAGGAGGCGAGGGGCTAAGACCTACAGTCGTTTCTGCGTCGAATCAACCTCATGTTTTACGCGAAATATCTGTGCATCCGCTGACTCTTCCGTCCAGCAGGCGATCTGTTTCTATTCCACAACAGACACCATTATCCGATAGAACCGTCCGTTCCGTACCCTCAGCGTCTGTAGAGCAGGTGCCCGTTCGAACCCCTCTTCCATCTGTGGAAAAAGTATCAACCGACTTGCCAAATCAGTTAAAAGGCGACAGGTTATCTGTAGCGCCGGCACAAAAAACCGTAACGGACGTTGTGGAAGGTATTGGCGGACTTAATCGTGATCAAGATGCAACAAAGACGGATTTGGCGGATGTTTCCGAGAAAGTTTCTTATGATGAGAATCTGCCGGCGGTGGAAAGGTTTAAAGAAGCACAAAAAAAAGTCATCAGTCTCGGAGAGACAGAGTTTGAAGTGACCATGCAGCATAAGACCTTGGAATGGGGTACGGGTTTTTATATTCAAGTTCGCGCTTTTAATGTTGCTGAGGGACGTCGTGAAGAAATTTATACCACGGGGGATATCTACCTGAGCGGAGAAGAAAATGCCGGAAGGGCGTTGGAACTCTTTGAATTTTACAGTGCTCGTGAGGGCATTGCGGGATGGAATGCGGCGGATAATGGCTCTCGGGATCAAGCGTTATTCGGAAATGCCCAGATTATTGCAAGCGAAATCGATTCTTCCTGGGCAGAGACCGATGGCTCTTCGTCGGGCGCGTGGTTATCCCAAACGGTAACGACCTATGGCATGGCCAAAGTTTTGAATAAATTCGGAGAATTCAAAAATCGGGATCAGGATAGAGAAAAAATTCGTCAACAACAACCTCCTCGCTCCGAAGTGCGGGTGGAGGAAGACAAAGGTTCTCAGGCGGAAGTTACAACGGACAGGGATGTTCCTGCCAGAGTTGAAAACCTGATGTCGGTTTTTTCATGGCTGCCTTTTGTCTATGAACGGAAGCCCTACCAATTTGATGGCGCGGAATTCAATGGCGCTTTCGTGTCCCGGTACTATGAGGAA
>MHFU01000023.1:0-5180 GCA_001804345.1 Omnitrophica bacterium RIFOXYB12_FULL_50_7 | reverse complement strand
CCTTCAAAAGATCCAGGAACGTCTTCAGCAAAATTCTTTCCAAACCCGGGAAGATTTTATGGATTTTATCTTTCTGCTTTCCGAGTGGTTTAAAATCCAACAGACCGGGGGAGCCCTAGATAAGGTTCCTGACACTAAGGATCCCACATTCAAAACAGAGCTTCCGCAGAAACTCGGATTTTGGGTCTCGACGTATCTGATTCGGGGGGATTCAGCTTTGTCTCAGGTTAAGGCCGGGATGATACGCGAAATGGAGGCAGCGATAGGGGTGAGCGGTTTGGAGCCGGTTTTGGGGAATATCCTGGAACGACTTTTGCGAAGGAATCGTGAGTATTTTCAAAAGCAATACTTGAATTCCAAAAATCTTGGCGTGACATTGCAAACGCCCGAGGAAGAAGCCACGCCTTCACTGCCTTCGCAAAGGGTGTCTCGATTTTACAATATGGCTTCTTCGGATGTTGTCCGGGCTTTCTTTTCCACGAGTTTTTGGGCTCTCTTGGGAGCGCTTATTGGCGGTATTACTCCCGCCGCTGTTTTTGGCTTCATTGCTCGATATGTTTCGCAACCGTATCAAACTTTTCTTTTGCACATTGAGAACTATCTTCAAAGAAGGCAATCCGTCATTTCCTATCAAAATCTCCCATTCGGTTTATCACGTTTAAATGAAACTTCAACATGGGTGGATCTATGGAACGTCTATGATGAAATGGTTTCGCTGGGGCTTGATCCAAAAACCGTCACGCCCGAAATTAAACTTTATTTATTCCGGGAAATTCTGGATTCCGTTTCGAAAAAAGGCGACGCCGGGCGGCCCCTGGCAGTTGAGCAAAGGCAGATCCTCCAGGTTGTCGATAGAATTCTGAGCCGGATTTTGGAGAGCGGAACACCCGTGTCTCCAACCGAACTTTGGGACATGGTTGGGGATGAAATCAACGCCGCAGGTCTTCAAAAGACCCAGGAAGGCGTTTTGGTTCTTGTACGTTTGTTAAAACTTTCAAAGAACCGTCCGCGCCAGCCCCCGCCGGCGGTAACGGCCCAAGGTGCCGGTTTTCGGGCCTTTGCCAAACGAATGCATGACGGCTCTCTGCGTTCTTTCAGGGAGATGAGGGGCAACATCGCTGCGGGCATCCCCAAAATCCCAAGTTTCGTGGTTGTCAGCCTTATTTCCATTTTTCTCATTTTCCCCGTTAAAATATTTGCCCGCGCATTTCGCCTAAAGGCCGCATTCCTTAAAATCACTCACTGGCAAAACAGGCTCCTTCAACATTATGGTTTTTGGGGAGTCGTATCGCCGGACAAGAGGACGTATGATTCGCGGAAAGACACGCAAGTGAGTCCTTTTTTTGAAGGGCGCGGCGCCCAAGACCGTCAGGATCAAATTATTGCGTATCTGCGAAGTCTTGGGGGCAGTGAATTAGAACCTTTTATTCAATATCTGCAAAACAAGGTTCAATTCAAATTTGCAAAATTCGAAGATCCTGCGTGGCTGCCCACGGGTATGAAATTGATTATGAGTCGGAAAGGAAAAGATATTTTTATCCCCTCCGGACGCTATCAGTACGATGTTCAAAGCGGAACCATTTTGCTTAGCACGGAAATGCCGCTTTTTCTTAATGCCCTGATTGTTCTCAAGTTGGTGGGATGCGGATTTCGTCATCAAATTATTTTGGGTGAAAAAAAGAATATTCATATTCCGGACGCTAACATTGTTGCAATCCAAAGAAAAGTTGTTTGGAAATTAGTCAAAGATATTTTGACCAATGGAGCGGAATCTTTCAAAGGGGATACGCGGCTGGAGACGGTTAATAATTTTGCGCTTTTCTTTCGAATGCTAGGGCACCTTTTGTTTGGACGTATTTATTCTTCAAACAATAAGCCAGGGGTTTTATCTGCAGACCGGCCCGGTCCCATTACGGCTCCTTTTATCAGGGCCAAGGAAAATTTTTTAATCGGACTGAACCAGTTATTGGCTCCTCGATTCATACCACAAACCGATCAAGGTCCTTATCCGGTTGGCCTTGAGGCAAAACCGAATCGTTTAACCGCGTGGATGGGCTTCCTGAAACCTTTTTGGCCGGTCATTTCCAGCGTGCTGTCTTTCGCGGGATCTTTCACACTGGCTTTGGCGCTTTTGGGGAGCTTTGCTTTTCACATTGATCTCGATTTTCTGATGAACTGGTGGAAGGCCTTCCTCCAGGTGCTTGAACAAATAAAATTCCTTGGTCCCGTGATTGCTCAAGCATGGCATTTTTCGCAGTTTGTTTATCAGGGACTCCAGAATACGCTCAATGAAATCCTGCATTTATTCCATATCGATTTAGCCTGGGTGCGCCAGCTTCTCCGTATTTTGAATCGCGGATTGGACCCTGTGCGGGCCTTTATCGATCAGGTGCTTATTCCGGTTTTCTACCTGTTCGTCATTCCCGCGACTTTTTATTTTTTGGGTTTGATCTATGGTTATCTTGTGCATGTCTGGCAGATCAGGGCCAAAATGGTCAAAGCGGGCCTGTTTGTTTTTGATCGATGGATCCTGGGGGTGGATCTTTTCCTTTATCAGGCCTTTTTCCGTTGGGTCGAACTCATTTCAGAATGGCTGGGCCATGATATTTTGGACAAAGTCTGGAGTTCGGTGGTTCAACCGCGCGTTCATTCGGCGCTTCAAATGTTTCGTATCTTGGTGCCTCCGGTTGCCAATGCTTTATATTTTGCTGTAATGACGCTCGGTGTTATTGCACACCTTTTTGTCCTGGTGACCATTGCCTTTCCCGTCATGGATATTGGCACGGTTACAAGGATCCTGCAGGGATCCGGCATTCCTTTCCATCCGTGGATTTTTGTCATGGGTACCGTGGTGACGGTCGGATTACCGTATGCTCTTTTTTGGTCGTTCTCGAATCTGATCGCCACGAAAATCACAGAATTAAAAGGACGCAATTTGAGAAAACCGGTCGCCCTTGCCTTGTCTGGGGGTCTTTTTTTTGCAGCCGTGATTGTTCCGGGAGCGATCAATAAACTTTATCGTGCGAATTATACGGGGTCCGGGATGGTTCATGCCAACAAGGAAGGAAAGATTTATTTATTTCGTCTTCGTGTCCATCGCGCATTAAGTATGAGCAATGCCGAACTTTCAAAAGCGATGAACGATAAAGTTCAGGAAGCGGCGGAGGAATTTTCAAAAACCGGCGCCCAGGGAATTCCCGGAGAAGCATTGGAAAAAGCAAAAGAGCATGTAAGGGGTGGTGAAGGAGATGAATTCGGCAAAAGGGTGGCTGAATTTTTTAAAACACGTTATGGATTATCATTGTCCGCACGCAACGGTCTCGAAGACGTTGTTGATCCCCGATCCGGAGCTCTGATCGTACCGGAAGGAATAGAAAAAAACAAAGCAAACATTCTCAGGGCCCTTCAGGAAAGAAATCCGGCTGTTTATGGAAATAGTTATCTTTTTTACCATTGGTTCGAGCAGTACGAGACGAAAGCTCAGGATGTATATCCGGTATTTTCACCCGGCGAATGGCGCCTGATTCTGGAACATATGCTAGAAATTATTCGAGGAGGGGTCCCTTATCCTAATTACGCTGAGCAGTATTTTTATCAAAGGGCCGCCGTGGATGTTTTAAATCGATTTTATTGGGGGCGGCATGTCCCGAATGACGCACTGGGTGAAGACGTGAAGGCCAGAAAGGGGAAGTATCACGTGCTAACTGCTGGCCAAATGAAAACAGCTCTTGGATTTGATATTACCGCAAGTGATTATTACAGGCTTTTGCAACAAAAGGGGCTGGCAGGTGAAAACACGCCGGTGTCTTTGCTTTTGATAGGCATCCCTGATTCGAATGGTGATATTCGCACGTACGAGGTCGTTAATGTCGGCGATCGAATGCTTGTTCCGTTAAATGTTTTTATGTTCGGTCCCGACTTAAGGCGAGCGACGAGCCCTGTTTTAAAAGAGCTGGAAGGTTTAAAGGCGTCTGATTCTGATGTCCAAACTGAACTCGCACTCTTCAATGAAAGTAATAATCGGTTTAGCGCAAACGGGTTTTTCTCGCTGGATGAAGCGGAAGGGAAGGCCGTTTTTCCGGGTGACCCAACAGTCATTGATGATGAACGCCATATTCCAAGAAATGATACGGTCCCGTCTTTAGAAGGTTTATCGAAAATGAGCAAAGAAAAACAAGGCGGGCTTATCAGGAAAGCGCACGGGCGGTTAACATTTCTTAAGAGGGGGCTGGATGAGGGAATAAGGGCCCCGGGTGAAGAAGATAAAGGTGATATTGAAGCGTGGGTGGCAAGAATTGCAGATGAACTTTTTTCCGATGCTCCGGATTATGATTTATTAAAAAGAGAACTTGCAAAGTTTTCCGGAGGTCGCACGGATGGGTTTGAGAGAATGGTCACCGTGGCTGGATTTGGGCAAATCTTCACCGTTGCAGAGCCTATCCAACGCGGATCAATCGCATATACCTTTGACGGTTATTTTCATCATCATTATCCGTTTAATAAAATCATGTTAGCGGCTCTTGAACAGCGTTGGCAGGATGACAGTGTTATGGAAGGCGATCTGCTTCATTGGTCGACGGCGACCCCGGGATATGGTTCAAGGGAGACCTTAAGGGAAATATTGAATGACGAATATTTGCCCCAATATAAAAGGGTCCATCGCCGTCTCGAATTGGAGTATATCAAGGCCATCGAAAAATTTGCCGAAGAGGGGGATCTTGGGAACCTTTTGAATGAAGACACTTGGTTACCTAAAAACGTTGATGCCGAAAAGCTGTGGGAAAAAATACTGGAAATTCTGCATTCCCGGTGGAACAAAGACCCCTCCTTGAAAGAGAAAGACATATCCAGGCAGTTCAATTTTTACTTTAAATTTGAACTCAAACGTCGAGGAGCGGAAGAAATTCCCAGTAAAAACGCTTTTCTTTATGAAATTTTATTTTGGGGTCTCGATCAATACAATGTCGGGTTTTTGTGGGAAATGGCCTTTGGCACCGAATCGACATTGGATTTCGAGGATCAAAAAAAATTCTGGGGAGTCTTACAAAAAAAATGGCCGAGTTTGCTTTTACCAGACGGCAGTTTCTTTCCGGACACCAATTGGGACCGTTTTCGAGCTGTCACTTTAAATTTGTCTCAAACCGAGTATGCCTTTCCGGAATTTATCGATGCTTACCTGA
>MHFU01000022.1:26146-26923 GCA_001804345.1 Omnitrophica bacterium RIFOXYB12_FULL_50_7 | reverse complement strand
CCCAGCACCATGATCTTCTTGTTGTTGGTCGGCTGCGATTCGCACTCTTCCTCGTAGGTCGAGTACATGTAGGCGGTGTTGGTGGAGAACTCGGCGGCGCAGGTGTCCACGCGCTTGAACACCGGGCGCACGTTCAATGCATGCCGGTAGGCGCGCACCGATTCGTCATCGATACCCAGCAGGGCTGCCATGCGCGCATCGGCGAAACCGCTGCGCTTCATCACGCGCAGGTCGTCGGCCGAGAGGCTCTCCAGCGTGCGGCCGGCCAAGCTTTTCTCCTGCCTGATGATGTCTTCGATCTGCACCAGGAACCACGGGTCGATCTTGCTGACGTTGAACACTTCTTCCACGCTCATGCCCAGACGGAAGGCATCGCCCACCGCCCAGATGCGATCCGGCCCTGGATTGCCGAGCTCGGCGCAGATCTCGTCGCGGTCGTCGTATTTGCTGTCCAGACCATGCACGCCGACTTCCAGACCGCGCAGGGCTTTCTGGAACGATTCCTGGAAAGTGCGGCCGATGGCCATCACCTCGCCCACGGACTTCATCTGCGTGGTCAGGCGGTCGTTGGCTTGCGGGAATTTTTCGAACGCAAAACGCGGTATCTTCGTCACCACGTAGTCGATGGTCGGTTCGAACGAAGCCGGGGTCGCACCGCCGGTGATGTCGTTCTTGAGTTCATCCAGCGTGTAACCCACGGCCAGTTTGGCCGCGACCTTGGCGATGGGGAAGCCGGTGGCCTTGGACGCCAGCGCCGAGGAACGCGACACACGCGGA
>MHFU01000022.1:8595-25977 GCA_001804345.1 Omnitrophica bacterium RIFOXYB12_FULL_50_7 | reverse complement strand
CGGTATGAACCCCCATCGGGTCAAGATTCTCAATCGAACAAATGACCACGAAGTTATCGTGGATATCGCGCATCACTTCCAATTCATATTCTTTCCATCCGACGATCGATTCCTCGATCAGAATCTCATGAACCCGGCTGTAATCAAGCCCCGTGCGTGCCGTGGTCCGGAGTTCTTCGATGTTATGACAAACACCGCTTCCGGATCCTCCCAACGTGAAACTCGCGCGCACGATCACCGGATATCCGATCTTTTCGGCAACCTTCTCGGCTTCTTCCAGGGAGTATGCAAAATCACTCTTCGGAAGATCCAGGCCGATCTTTTGCATGGCGCGCTTGAACTCCTCGCGATTTTCGGCCTTCTTGATTGCCTCGTATTTCGCGCCGATCATCTCGACATTATGGCGTTGGAATACTCCCGCTTCATAGGCCTCGACCGCAAGATTCAGCCCCGTCTGTCCGCCCATGGTCGGCAACACCGCGTCGGGCTTCTCTTTGATGATGACTTTCTCAAGAAATTCTACGGTCAGCGGCTCGATATAGGTTGCGTCTGCGAGATCGGGATCGGTCATGATGGTCGCGGGATTTGAATTGATGAGCGTCACCTTGTAGCCTTCTTCCTTCAAGGCCTTCACGGCCTGCGCGCCCGAATAATCGAATTCGCAGGCCTGCCCAATAATGATGGGCCCGGACCCGATAATGAGAATTTTTTTGATGTCGGTTCGTTTAGGCATAATAAACCCATCCGCGACCCTGTCCACACCGGGTGTGGCCACTGGTGGCCACACCCGGTGTGGACAGGGTGACTGTTTTAAGCATTTCTCTCAATCATTTCATAAAAACGGGTGAAGAGATAGTCGCTGTCGTGCGGTCCCGGAGCATTCTCGGGGTGATATTGCACGCTGAAAAACGGATGCTTCTTGTGTTGCAACCCCTCCAGAGTCTTGTCATTCAAATTGATATGGGTGATCTCGATCTCCCCTTTAGGAAGCGTATCGATATTCACCACGAAGTTATGATTCTGGGAGGTGATCTCGATTTTCCGGGTCTTGAGGTCCATAACCGGCTGGTTATTGCCATGATGCCCGAATTTGAGTTTCGAGGTCTTTCCGCCGAGCGCCTGTCCGATCATTTGATGCCCGAGGCAGATCCCGAACATGGGCTTTTTCCCTATAAGTTTGCGAACGGTCTCAACCAAATACTTCACCGCGGAAGGATCTCCGGGACCGTTCGAAAGGAAAATCCCATCCGGCTGGTAGGCCAGAATCTCATCGGCCGTCGCAGTCGCGGGAACAACCTGAACATTAAAACCGTGTTGGTTGAGTTTCCGGAGAATATTCCATTTGGTCCCGCTATCGACAGCCACAACCTTGAATCTTTTCTTTTTCTGATCGCCCCACGCGAATTCCGTGGGCATAACCTCGTCGAACGTAAAGGGTTTTTGGCACATCACTTCTTTAACGAGATCGACGCCTTCGATGCCTTGGGATTTTTTGGCTTTTTGAATAAGTTTTTTGGGGTCCAGTTCCTGGGTGGAAATGACCGCTTTCTTCGCACCCACGGTCCGTAAATGCTTCACAAGCTTGCGGGTATCAATCCCCTGAATACCGAGGATATTGTATTTCTTCAGGTATTGATCGAGCGTCATCTCGGAGCGGTAATTACTCACCACTGGACTCAGTTCCTTGATGATAAACCCTTCGACCCAGGGCCTTGAGGATTCCCCATCCTCGGCGTTGATGCCATAATTACCGATATGCGGATAGGTCATGCAGACCATCTGACCTTTATAGGAAGGATCGGTCAGAATTTCCTGGTAGCCCGTAAGACCCGTATTGAAAACAACTTCCCCAAAAGTTTCACCCTCGGCGCCAAAACCTTCGCCTGCAAACCACACACCATCCTCGATCGCTAGTATTGCTTTTTTCATGGTTTTACCTGGGGTGAGTGAATCAGCGGGCTTCCGTACTGTCCCAATCCTCCCATTAATTTCAAGGGTTGATTGGGCAGCCCCAATTTCCTCTTCGAGGAAATTGATAAGTATTGGGACTGTCAGAATGCCTTCATTTCAGCGCATAGAATACTTCAGGTCTTGATAACTGTCCAGCAGCGGATAATCGTAAAATCCAAAAAACTCAAACCTCCAAAATAGAAGAAAATCCTAGCGCTGCCCTAAGCATCAAGAAATTCTTCAGCATCCTCATAGGCCGTCACTCTTCGACCGAAAAGTTCCAAAACCCTCCCTGAAACATAACCGCTCAAAAACGCAAGGCTCACAGCAAACACAATGCCTGTAAGCTGAATTCTATTGTTTAGCCCGCTGACAACGAACACAGCCGCTATCCCTCCCATTAAACCAGGAAGCCCGTGCAAATACATAACGCCGCAAGTATCCACCTTCGCGATCTTCTTCTGCAGCCACGATTGGATCACCGCGAAACCGAACACCGACAAAACTCCAGCACACAACCCGATTATGATCGAGCTCCCAGGGTTGGCATGATCACAAGTAGAACCGATGGCCACACCTCCCGCCAACGATGCATTCGCAATATCCGCGATTGAGATCTTGCGTCTTAAAACACAAGAAGTAATATAAGTCGCTAAGGTTGCACCGCAAAGAGCAATCACAACATTCACGACGGTTTGTGGCACCCGAGCCACCGGTACAAGCGCCGCGCAAAAACTTGGCCAAAAGATCCAGAGCACCATACTCCCCAACATTGAAAATCGATCACTCACCGCGTCGGTCTCAATAGGCGTTTCAAATTCTTTTTGGGTGGTCATGGTCATGATGAGTCCCAATCCGAAGAGCGCTCCGAAAGCGTGGATAACAATAGAACCCCCCGTATCCGCAAAACCGCCCTTCGATAACAGTCCCAAACCTCCTGAGAGAAGAATCCATTCATTCAACATGTAGCAGGGGACAAAAAGCAAGCCCAGAAGAATATACTGGGACATCTTCAATCTGCCAAGCACCGCACCCGCGCAGATCAAAAGTCCCGCGGCCGCAAACTCTGCCAAAATGAGCCCTTCGACACCCGGCTTGAAACCTCCGAACAAACCTGAACTATTGAGACAAATGTAGAGAGGAATGGCGACACTAACCAAGAGAAAAGTCGCTGTCAACGCGGAACGCCCATATTTTTTGACAAAAACCATCAAAAAACCAAAACCCACCAAAAGCATCGCCATGACATGGAGAGCTCGGTCGCATTTCTGAACATCTTCCACTGGATTCAAGAAATCCGCCGCCCAACAAGCCTTCGAAAAAAGGACTACCGCCACCAACAACAAAGAAAATACGACTCCAAAACTGGATTTTTTCATTTAAGAACCCTCTCTTTTTGGAGCGTAGGATACTTCAGGGTCCGATGACTGTCCAGTGGCGGATGAACGTGAATCCGGGATGCCTGAATCGTCAAAAGAGACGGTCAGGAGCAATTCCGTCCGCACGGACGGAATCTCCGGGCACGGCCGGGCCAATTGTCTCCGCGCGGAGACAATCCTGATTCCGGAAGGCCCACACAGAAGAATTGCGGCGAACTGTTAAAAGGTAACGACCTTGTCGCTTTCTTTGACGATCTCATACATGTCCTTCATCGTGTTGACCGGACACATTTCAGTGCCTTCCTGATCGCGGGACTTGATGCAAGTCCCGCAGGCGAGTATTTTTCCTTCGAACTTGAGAAATTTCTCGGCCTGTTCAACCGTGTTGAATTTCTCATTGCTTATCTTCTGATACTCAACGCCCTTCCCCGTCAGAAATACCTTCACTTCGTCCTTTTGCCCGAGACAAAAGTTTGCATACCGGAAAGCATTCCAGGAAGTCTCCGCATCGTTACTTGAAATGATGACTCCGATTCTCATAAAAAATCTCCCCTCATTTTGTTAAAACAATGCCGTAGTGATAGGGCTTCAGGCCATACCTCTTCGAAAAATATCGCCCCCTCAGTCGGATCGCGACATGCCCGAGGTGCTTGTGATATAAGAGAGCATATCATCCATAAGACCGTTAATCTTAGCGTATGCCTCGCCGCCAACTCCTCGCAATTCTGATTCAGTTTGGACATACGGACCAGGCGCTAACTCGTCACCACAGTTATTTAAAATGGCTCCGACACTCTCCGGGGTTGCTTCAAGATGAAACTGTAAGCCGATGACATTCCGCCCGATTTGAAATGCTTGATTTTCGCATGCCTTGCTTTTTGCCAAACGGACTGCCCCAGCGGGAAGGTCGAAGGTTTCTCCATGCCAGTGGAAAACCGTGCATTTCTCCGGGAATCTAAATGTATTCGCAACACGAGACGACGCCTCAATGGGAAACCATCCGATCTCCTTTTGAGGATTCCGGTAGACACGCGCGCCAAGCGCACTGGCAATGAGCTGCGCCCCAAGGCAAACACCAAGAACCGAAACCCCTGCTCCCACCGCATCAAAAATAAATTTCTTTTCAGCGCGGAGCCACGGCAGGGCCGATTCATCATGAACGCTCATCGGCCCACCCATAACGATGACCAGATCAAGACCGTTCGGCCGTGGGAGCACCGGATTTTCTAAAAAACGGGTATAGTTCACATCAGCTCCGGAATTCTTTAACCACGAGGCCATGCTACCAATACCCTCAAATGGAACATGCTGTAAAATATGTACTCTTATCTTCATCCTACGACCTCCCCTTTAATTAAGACAATCCCATAATGATACGGCTTTAAGTCGCATCGGACACCTCCGCTGAATCCGGCGTTTTCCGCCCACTTCAAACAATCTTCCGACTTGGGACGTATCTCCATCGAAGGCCCTCGTGGCGTTGACGGATCGTAATTCCAATGGATGATCCCAACTTTGCCCCCTTTTTTCAATATCCTGATAGCCTCCTTAAGCAATAACTCCGGGGTCTCAAGATGCAGAATATTAAAAAGCATCACATAATCCACGCTTTCATCAGGAAGCCCGGTGCCCTCAGCGGTAATATCCCGCAAAATGGCATTCACATTATTCAGCTTGGCTTTTCCAGCTTCGCATTTGGTGATGCGGATCATTTCCTCATCAATATCATAAGCATGAATCTGGCCGCTGATCACCTTAGCAACAGGAATAGTGAAAGTGCCATAGCCGCATCCGACCTCAACAACATCACAGACTTTTGCGTCGAGTCCCATCCGCGTCAGAATTTCCCGGAGATCAAAAAACTTTTCCCACACATCCCGATCCGGCATGCCGCTTTCTCTTATTTTCATAACTCAATTCCAATCATCTTTCTGATACTGTCAAGCCGTTAAAAAGCATAACGTACCCTCAGGTACAGGTTATCGTTGTCTTTGAGTTGCCCAAATTCGGTCCAATCATATTTGCCAAAAAAAATATTTCCCCCCGCTGTCAATTTCCAGTGGTCACTTGCCTGCCAGGTAAACCACGGCCGTAGGTACGCATCGCTATCCGTAGGGCTATAAAAAGTAAAAAGTGATGCCTCTAAAGTCTGACGCCAGAAGAGTTTTGTGATACGAAAAGTCAAAAGTTGCCGAAATTCATCCCTGGGAATATCCCCCGGCTGGCTATTTGCCTTGAATTCATCAAAATTCAGCATCTGTTCTACGAGATACTGCATTCCCATGCGCCAATCCTTTTGAAAATCCCGCTCATAACCAAGAAGGTACTCCATTGCTGAATTTTCAATAAGCCGATTCTTACCGCTACGGTCCTGCAAAGAATCAGAATAACCGACTTCACCGGAAGCAATCCCTCCAACGGACGGCGCAGGCCCGCGAATACTCGCACCAAAAACCGCACGCTTTGGATAAAAGACGTCTTGTGTGCTCTCATTCTTGATACCCCTTGGCTGATTAAAGAATCCTTTGAATGCGTAAAGAGCTGTCTCGTATTCCCCGAAATTACGATAGAGACGAGTAGCTATTTCTGTATTCTTAGGCTGAAATGCGGGTTCTGTGAATATCAAGCTTGATTCTTTACCTGCAATCCTGCCAAGAAAAATATCATAAAAACTCAAACGGTCTCCTCGGCTAATTGAGACATCGGGTGTAAAAGAAGGAATAACGACTACATCCATTGAAAGTAAGCGGCTAAATACTGAGAACTTTCCAGCATCGGACGGTGCTTTGAGGTATTCATCATCCCTGCCGATAAAGAATGACTCGTAATCCTTCGGGAAGACGTCATTGATAAAAAGGTAATCTCCCGTTCCCCAAGTAAGAATCTGCCTTCCTAGTTTAACATCCATCCATGAGAGAGGACTAACAAGTCCATATACTTCGCGAATCTGATACCGCACGGTTTCCTTATATTCATCCGACAGAAGATCTCCTTTGTAGAAAAACTCTGGATTCCACGACGCAAGCCATGCGGGTTTCTGCGGCCGGTAGGCCACCTTAAGCTGGAGGCGTTGTTCTAAAAGGTTATAGTCATTTTTTTGCGTCAGTTTTTTTCCCGAGAACTTAGGACCGTAAGCGGCCTCTATAAATCCATGGACTGAATCAAAGATTTTGGCCCACGGATCTGTCGGTTTTTTTTCGTCTTGCGAGATATTTCCTGTTTTTTCGAAATCAAGAGATGCGGGTTCGGCAAACAGGATCTTGCCGTTAGAAACGGCAGCCAGAATAAAAGCTATGAGAATAAGCCTGCGAACCAACCCCAAGGAATTATCTCCGAATCCATTGTGAGGGAGGCCGGCGCAACAACCTTTCCTGAAAGAGATCCGGAGCGAGCCCCACATCGTAGGATATCGCCTTTATGGTTATCTCTGTCTCATGTCCGCTCCCAAGATCTTTCATCACCGCCTTCGTAATCGTAGGGACGCCTTGAATCGTTTTGATTTCCTGTGTTTCATAAACCTTGTAAAGCGCCCCCTTAAGGTCGTAATGCTCCACCTTGATCGGAAGATGGGTCGTTTTATCGATCCAAAGTTTTCGGTAACTGAATTCCACATCCGCCGATCGTTTCGGAGTGCTTTTCACCAGAAAAGTGGAATATTCGCCAAGGACCTCTTCACCCAGGAGCTCATGCTCATCCTCATCAAGATCGCGGCCGGACACATCTTCATAGGTGAAGTCCGAGCCCGCGAAACTCGTACGTTTATCACTTGTTGCAATCCGTTTCACCAGATCGATCGACGGAATGTATAACCAGCGGTCGTCATCACGGCCCGGACGCTTTAAGACCAAAAAGCTCATCCCCTGGACATCCGCGGGTTCATGGAAATAAATGTAATAAAACTGTTCGCCTCCATCTGTTTTATCCAGGCGAAGCCTGGTCAAGCGCCGCTCGCGGCGTTGGCCTTGGCGGTTCACGATCCGCATAAACACCTCGCTTTTGGCATCCTTCTGGGGATAGTAATAAGCCAACAGCATTTCTTTCATCACCGTGCTTCCACCGACTGTATCCGCCGCATAGGCAGACCCAAGTTCCATGCCACTCACGGACAAGAGTGAAGCAAACACCAAACCAAACCCAAGGTATTTCATTGAACACCCTCCCTGCATTTTATCTTTTGGTTCATTTTATCGCTTTTGCAGCCACAGTTACTCATCGATGACCTTCAGCTTCACCTTTCGTTCAAAATAGCTGCCGAGCATTCCTTCCTTCGGCTTGCCTTTGACCGACTCGCCCTGGGTCAGCATCACTTGCAACATCAATTCAGCGTCGCGGGCGGCGTCGGTCGGACGAATGGTCATGGGCAACGCCGTCAGCGCCGCGCCTTCATATTGGTCAAGCTTGTCGCCCACAATGCGGCAGGACATTGGCAAGTTCACGTCCCATCCTGGAGCGAATTTGGATAGCGAGCTGCCGCCGATGGTGCTGGCATCAAGGTAGAGCCATGCGTTGCGATACGGCGCCCCTGCCGTGTCGCCCTTCGTCCGTCCGATGACCGTAAGCAGCGTCTTGGGCTGGCCGCGTTTCACGGTCACGAGAAACGTGCCGTCAGCCTGGCCGAGCGACTTCATGGTGTCCTTGTCCAGGACATCAATGATGGTCTGGCGCTCATCCGTCCATGGACCGTTGTTGGCGTGACAACTCATACACGAGGCTGCCTTGCCAAGGATGCCAACAGCCGGCGGATAGGACATGCCCTTCCCGGACAATGCCAGCATAATAATAAACGTGAGGAAACAAACACGTTTCATCTTCATTTTCCAGCCTCCTTCGTTAATTTGTCCAACTGACTTGAGAGTTCTTTTTCATCAGCTCCGGGAAGATGGCTTGCCCATACTATCTTGCCGCCCTTCCGGACGAGGTAGATGTTTTTCAGGGGGCAGGTTGCGGGAACATATTTTCCGCTGTAGAGTTCCGTCACCGCACCCTTGGGATCGTAAAGAAAGGGAAAAGTGACCTTGTTCTTTCGTATGACGGCTTCAACCGTTTCCCGATTCTCACCAAGTAAACTTACGGCCACGATTTCGATGTCCTTTGTCTCATACTGTGATCTCAGTCTAAGGAGTTTGGGGATTTCCGGTTGGCAGCCCCCGCACAGATTCGTGAACCAGAGGAGGACGCTTTTTGTCTTCATCAGTTCGGAAAGCGTGAATGACTCTCCATTGAAATCCTGCAGAGTAAAATCCGGCGCTCGATCACCCATCTTTGGGACAGCGATCTTTTCGTTCGCCCGAGCATTCACCATGGGCCCGGCGCAAAGTGCTCCAAACATAAACAGACATGCGGCAACGAGACTAGCCCCCAGCATTTTGGGTTGTTCTTTTCTCATCTCGGCTCTCTTTCCTGTGATAGATGTTCTGCTCCACATAACCGGCGCCGGAAGACAACAATCAAGCTAGGCAGATAGATGACGCTCATTACAGAAGACAGAATCATAATCGCTGCCATCAAAATTCCGACAGTGATATAGGCCGTCAGGGCTGAAAAACCCATCACGGCAAATCCTAAGGCAAAAAGGATCGCGTTGAGAAAGATCCCCTTCCCGGGACGAGCCACAGTCCAGATGAGCGCCTCTTTCAGATCGGGATATTCACGGTATCTTTGTTGGAACCGGCTGACAAAGTGAATGGCAAAATCGACGGCCATCCCTAAAGCAAGCGTCGATAGGACCGCAACGGGCATATCGAAATCTTTTCCGATAAGCCCTACCACTCCATAAATCAATGCGATCGTAAATAAAAGCGGCAGGAAACTCACACACCCCCAAAGGAATGACCGAGTCTCGAAAACGAGTAGCGCCAGAACCAAGACCAGGCCCCAAAGAAAACTCGTCAGCATCCCCCAAAGCACCTCGTGATTCCACACCATATTGAAATAGGCAATTCCGGCAGGTTTGACCTGGGCACCCTCAGGCAATGGATGTTCTTTCAAGAAAGCATTGGCTCGCGCAATGACTTTCTTCATCACCCCGGCATCCCAGCTTTTTAATTGAAGAATGATGTTGGCCGTTTTCGCTGAGAAATCGACAACGTTATCAAGATGTCTTGGCTTTGCAGCCGATTGCAGGAGAAAAAGATATTGTCCTACCTCGCGTTCTGAATCAGGGACCCGGTCAAAGGCCGGGTTATCATCGTGCAAAACCTGATTTACCCGTTTGATATAATCCGCCACGGAAACCGTCTTTCCCACAAGCGGATCTTTTTCCAGTTCGCGCTGCAGACCTTCTATTTCTCGCAATAGGGCGGGCTTTCCAATAGCGCCCTCATCTTTGGCTTGAATCACCAGGTAGGCCGTTGAGGTTCCGCCGAGATGCTCATTCATAACTCGATCGGCAGTTCTGACAACGCTCCCCCGTTTAAACCAATGGACCATGTTGTTGTTCACCCGAATCTGGCCAAGGCCTGCTACTGCCACCACAAACAGGACAAACCCCGCGAGGAGAATGGGTTTTGTCCTGGTCACACAAAATTTTCCCAAATGAGAAAGCCACGAAGGGCCTTCGTTCGATCCTTTCCCATGCGTTTGCGCCATTTTTAAGATATGCGTTTCAGGAATAAGCATCAAAACGGCGGGCACAAGTGTGTAGCTCATGACAAGAACGACCAAGGTCCCGAACCCAATGACCAATCCAAAGATCTTCAAGGGAACAATCGCTCCTGTGGCAAGCGCAGCGAATCCCACCGCGGTAGTAACGTCGGAATAGAAAACCGGCGGCCCGACAACTTTCATGGTTTCAGAAATAGCCGTTCGTTTATCTTTGCCCTCCCTCAATCGAAAGGCAAATTCATTAAAAATATGGACGGCGTCCGTCGCGATCGCCATTAAAAAGACAGGGCTCATCGAACTCATGATATGAACCGGATAACCCAAAGCGATCAAGCCGCCCATACTCCAGATAATGCTGATCATGGCGACGGTCATGTTGGCAATGATCACGGTAGCGTTACGAAACATAAACCAAAGCGCGACGCACATGATCATTCCCGCTATCGGTGAAAAAAGAGCCATTTGGCGGAACATTTCTGTGCCAAACGTGTCACGGGCGACAGGATCTCCGGCAAGATAAAACTTGTCCCCTCCGGAGTTTTTAGGAAGAAGTGATCGAATTTTGTCCGCGATTTCCTTGCCGTTCACCGACGGTTCAATAGGAATAAAGAGGGCGAGTGTGGTCGCATCACGCGAAACAAAGCGGTTTACAAATAAGGGATTGCCTAGAAGCGACTTTCTAAGGACTGAAAGTTCGGCCACGGATTGCGGAACAGTACCCAAGGCGGGCTTGACAACGAGCTCACCCTCTGTTGAGGTTATGTTATCCACGGTCGTCAAACTATCCACATCGCGCGAGATCACTCCCGGAAGCTCCTGGATGGCACGGGTAAGCTCCTTGACCCTGGTCAGTGTGCGGACATTGAAAATACCTTCGGGATTGACGATACCCAGCACAATGACATCCGGATGAAGGGCAAAGTCTCTTTCGACCTGATCATTATATTGACGAACCGGAGACGTCTCAGGCAGCATATGTTTGGGGTCCGTATCAATGGCAATTTTGGGAAATTGCGCCAAAAAGAACACGGTCAAGGCAAGGGTCACACCTAAAACAACCTTAGGGTAATCCAATATGAGTTGGAACAAACGATTAAGCTTCATTTTTCGCAGTTCTCCTATTCAAGCAAAACTATAATGAAACTGAAATGCCGCGCATCCGGGCTCCCAGCTTCAGCATCAAACGTAAAATTTTGCGCTTTATACTAAAGGGAGACAACCACCACTTTTCAAAAAGAACCCTACCCAAATGCCAGAAACGGTCGGGTCTGTAGAGCCGGACCTCGGCACCGTTTGGTGCGTAGAACTCACCGTTTCCAAAAGCCGCCACGCCCGATCCCATCTCGATCGCACACCAACCCGCTCCGTCAAACTTCCCTTTTTCCGGCTGATGATTAAGGCGACTCAGGATATTGGCAGCTACGATTTCCGCTTGATAATGAGCAAAAATTCCGGCTTTAGGCAAGGTTTTGCCTTGAGCAATGGGGATCATGGTGACATCTCCGATGGCATAGATCCCAGGATATTTTGTTTCCAGCGTCGCGCGGTCAACGGGTATCCAGCCGGTTTCGTTTGTGAGGCCGGATTCTTTCACTGGTTTTGGCGCCTCGTGCGGAGGAACCCCGACTAAAAGATCGTAGTTTTCATTCTTCCCATTTTCAAAAATGAGCACTTTCCCTTGAGGGTCAATTTTTGTAATCTTATGCCCGGGAAAGAACCGGATGCCTTTCGATTCCAACATCCCTCTCAGCGCCTCACCGACCTTGGACCCGGCTGTCGGCATCGGAAAAGGTTCGGGTGTAAAAACAACAACCTCCCCTTTTCGGCCTTTCTTTTTTAAAAAATCCTGCATTAAAAAAGCTGCCTCATAGGGAGCCGCAGGGCACTTGAAAGGAGTCGAAGTAATCAAAACCGCTATTTTCCCCTGATCAAAAGATTGAAGAGATTTGTGGATTTGGGTAGAGCCTTCCAATGTGTAAAGGTTGAGTGCCCCTTCCTGAAAGCCCGGTATCTTTCCTGGGGCAAGATCAGCTCCCAAACTGATTAGAAGATAATCAAAAGAAAGTGAGCCCGTAGAAGTCTCCACTTTTTTCGCCACAGGATCGATTCCAAAAATTTCCGCCCGGATAAACGTCACACCTTTCTTAAGAAGTGCGGGTAGAGATTTTTGAATATCCGTGGGATTTCTTTGACCTATAGCGACCCATGGAAAGGACGGAGGAAATTCAAAATTCTGCCCCTTATCCACAAGAATGATACGATGTTTGCCTTTTAAAAGGGGGACTAGGCTATTAGCTGCCACTTGGCCGCCGATGCCTCCACCCAAGATGAGAATCGTTTTCTGATCCATCTTCTATCTTCCTCCCCGATTAACCTGCTCCATGAATCTTCCACCTTCGGCCAATTTTTCAAGCAACATTTCTCTGATAATATCGAAGGCCTTAAGAATTTTTGGATTGGCCAATGAATAATAAACCGTTACACCGTCCCGGCGCGTTTTAACGATCCCTTTTTCCCTTAAAATACTCAGATGCTGCGAAATGTTGGCTTGGCGGATTTTGGCGATCTTGGCCAGTTGCCCCACTGAGAGTTCCTTGTCTCTCAATCGGTTCAATATTTCCAGACGCTTCGGAGATGTAAAAACCCGACACATTGTTGCGTGAAGTTCA
This sequence comes from Omnitrophica bacterium RIFOXYB12_FULL_50_7, assembly GCA_001804345.1. GTDB lineage: Bacteria > Omnitrophota > Omnitrophia > Omnitrophales > Aquincolibacteriaceae > Aquincolibacterium. The sequence continues at coordinate 13,376 of MHFU01000022.1, read as the reverse complement.
TAGAGTTTATGTTCCATAAGGTTTTCCTTATTTTTCACAGTGGGTGTCCTTCCACTTGCGGGCAACCGCCGAAATGAGCTGAAGGACAGCCGCATTACCATCGGATTCGCCTTTCTCAAAATCGTTCTGAATGGTACCCATTTGATTTGTAACATGAGCGAAACACACTATCGGTTTGTCACGCGCTTCAGCAAACGCATAGAGTGCTGCCGCTTCCATTTCAACGGCTAATAGATTTTCAGTACGAGCGAAAGTAATGGCTTCCGCCGTCTCCCGGAAAGGAGCATCTGTAGTCCAAACCCCGCCCTGTTCCACCACGAGTTCATCTGTAAAAGCAGCGGTTAACCTAGCGAGCAAATCCGGTTGAATGTACGAATATTGTGCAGGTGGTAAATAATGGTAACTTGTTCCCTCATCCCGCAAGGCGCGGTCAATCAAAATGAAATAGGGCGGTTTTCTCACCCGGATGATTTGACCCGCAGATGTTATGCTGATGAGCAAACAACAGCCGGATGCGAACAACTCTTCGGCTACGAGAACGGCAAACGATGCGCCTACCGCACAACCCAAAACACCCATATGCAAACCGTCCTTGTGAAAGTCATAAAGTTCAGTATGGTAGCATGCCCAATGCGGATTGAGCGTCCCTGTGCCCGAATCACGCAGGTAACGGAATAAATCGCCGTCAGGGTCCAGGACGCAGACTTGGGGAACCTCACCTGCAGGTAAACCCTTCTGCCGCCGTGCTTCGCGAAGAAGATTGGCCGGGTCAAATATTGAGAGCTGATCGTATTTTTTATTGGCAAGAAGCGGAGCGACGATCATGGTTGACCTCATTTATCGGTATTTTAGAGGATTTGCATTCTTTCAATCTTATTATATTCGAATAATAGAATATATACTCGCCTGCGTCAAGAATGTTTCTATCTATGGAAATTTTCTGGGAAAGTCTCATGCGGCGGTGGAGGACCTTTCTCCGATCAGAACGGCGGGCGCATGCTGGCGTAATCGTAAAATCCGGAAGGCCTGCATCGAAAAATGCCGAAAAAAAGTCCCGGCCCTGCCTCAACCTTCCCTAAAAGAACCAGGTTGGTTGAAACATCATCACCAGGGGAGGCGATTTTGGGGCCGGGGTGGAGAAACCTGAAGCATCTCAAGGGACAGGTCTGCTTCGCTTTCCAGACCTGTCCCTGACGGATTACGCGCGCCCCTGAGGTACGACATGCTTTTTAGAACAGATAGGTCAACTGCCCTCCTAACGTGTTCTGATTGTCGGTTCCGTTGAATACATGCCCGTCACCTGCATTAGCATAATCGATCCGGTATTCCGCTCGAGCGATCATGTTTTCATAGGGTTTGTATTCCAGCGTCAACGTGTTGGCAAGATCCCTGGCAGCGCCCGCATTTCCAGCGCCGGTCCAGTTACGATAGCGACGGCTGTCATCAAAATATTCGAAGCGGTAGGCCGCGGCCAGCTTGTCCGTTATTTGATACCTGGCATACGCCGCATAATCAAACCATTGGGCGGTGTGAAAAACATCGTCCATGGCCGTATCCACCCGAGGCTGATTGCCGATATCGAATTCTCCGGCAAACGAAAGCTTCTTGCTTGCATTCCAGCTCAGCACGTTGGTGGCCAGAAAACGCTTCCCGCCGCTTGCGTTGTTGTTCTCAGGCCCGAAATAGGTCGCTGTCATCCACTTGACGTCCTTCAGCGGACTAAAGCTGAAAGCATTCTCGAACGTCTTGTACGAGTTGTTGTCGATATCGTTATCCCAACCGTTGTTGATCCCCTGATAGACGGTCAGGTAATCATTAAACAACGAATAGGTTGCACGCACTCCCGTATGCGTGAAAGGAATGGCATAACCGAACGAGACCGACCGGCTGATATTCCAGTTCTGATACCCGACGATCACTTCATTGCCCGCCAACGTGATCATCCGTCCGGCCTTGATATCAACCGTATGCGGCAGGATCTTGCTATCGGACCAGAAGCCTAAAGGCGCGATGTACTGAACATAAGCCTGCTCGAAAGCAAAAGCTGCAGGCGCGGTGGTTCCGTTCATGTTGTTGAAATAGTAAGGAACATCGCTTCCCATCATCATATCGATGCGAAAGCCGGCGCCCCCTTCAGGATTCGCGAGCTTCTCGAACCAGAGCTGGGCCGCATTCATGGAGAACGTGTCGGCAGCCTTATCAGTCAGCGAACGGCCCGTATTCCCATTTCCGCGAGGCGCTCCGACTTTGTTCTGGAATTGGGTCTCCACATACCCTCCCATATGGATATCTTCCATCGCCCGGAGAAATCCACCTTTAGCCTCCGGCGTCGGCGGGATATAAGTTGTTTGTGCTCCCGGCGCGGGCTTTTCCATAGTCATCATCTTGCTGTCCATGGCTTCGATCTTGCGGCTCAGCGCGTCGATCTGGGCCTTGAGCGCCGCGACTTCGCTTGTCGTCTCGGCGAGGACAGTTCCGGGGACAAGACACATCCCTATCAAAAAAACGCCTAAAAACCCTCGTAACATTTTTCCCATGAGCCGCTCCTTTTGTAGATAAAGATTTGTTTTCAAAGCCAGGGGACAGGCATTTTTTGATTGCCTGTCCCCTGTTTGTTACCCAATCGCCACTTCGCCGACCTCACCGGTGCGGATACGAAAACATTCCTTAAGATCGAGGACAAAGATCTTTCCATCCCCGATATGCCCCGTACGCGAACCTTCCTTGATCGCATCAATCGTCGCTTTCACGAAGGCTTCATTTACCGCGATCTCGAGTTTCACTTTTCTCAAAAGCCTTCCCGCCTCTTTATGACCCCGGTAGACTTCTGAGATACCCTTCTGGCGCCCGCGACCCAAAACGCTGGTGACCGTCACGAGGTGGATCTCTTTTTCTTCAAGAATCTTCAAGACTTCGTCCAACCGATCCGGTTGGATCACTGCGATAACATACTTCATAGCGTGTACCCTCCTTAAGTATTGTAAATTTTTTATTTGATTCGCACTTGCTTAGGTAAAAATAACCAAACACCAAGAGACAAGTTCCAAGCAAATTTCAATACCCAATCCACAAATTCCAGGTTTGGTGATTGGATATTCGTTATTGGTTTTTGTTTGGTCATTGGATCTTGTTTATTGGTCATTGTTTCCGTCCTCAGCACTGCGTTACTATTAATTTTAGGGGTTCGCAGTGCTTATACCGTTTACCCGTAAAATTTAATATGAAACGGTGTTAGTCTAAAATGGTGTAGCCAGATTCACGATGTTGCGTGAGATCAAGCCCGATGCGTTCTTCATCCTCGGAAACTCGCAGACCCAACAGAGCATCCACGATCTTCAGAAGAACAAAAGAAACGATAAATGAATAGACGATGGTGATGACCACGGCTTTCAGCTGAATCAGAAGAAGCCCCGGATTCCCGTAAAAAAGGCCGTTATTCCCGGCGGGATTGACAGCCTTTGTAGCCCAAAGACCTGTGGCAAGCGCGCCCCAGATCCCTCCGATACCGTGAACGCCGAAAGCATCCAGCGAATCGTCATAACCCAATTTGCTCTTTATGACCGCCACAAAAAAGTAGCAGATCACAGACACCCCGATACCGATCCATATGGCGTCGATGGGCCCCACGAATCCCGCGGCCGGTGTAATAGCGACAAGGCCTGCGACAGCCCCGGTGATCATTCCAAGCATGGTAGGCTTAGAGTTTAACTTCCACTCCAACAGCGCCCAGGTCAGACCCGCGGCTGCGGCGGCCACATGCGTCACCACAAGCGCGCTCGTGGCAAGACCGTTGGCGCCCAGGGCACTTCCGCCATTAAATCCGAACCAACCGAACCACAAAAGTCCCGCGCCAAGTACGGCGAACGGAAGGTTGTGCGGAGGCGGCATATGGCTGGGATAACCCTTTCTCTTACCCAGCACGAGTGCGCAAGCCAGGGCCGCAACACCAGCGTTAATATGCACCACGGTACCGCCGGCAAAATCAAGAGCTCCCATGTTTCTCAAGAAACCGCCCACGCCCCATACCCAGTGGCAAACAGGGTCATAAACGAATGTGGCCCAAAGGAGTGAGAAGACAACGAATGCGGAGAATTTCATGCGCTCCGCGAAAGCCCCCAAGATCAAACCCGGGGTAATGATCGCAAACATCGCTTGATAGATCATGAAGGCTTGATGCGGGACCGTCGCCGAGTAATCCGCGAAAGGCTCAAGGCCGACACCGTGCAGGCCCGCCCAGCTTAAGCTCCCGATCATTCCCTTGATGTCCGGCCCGAACGAAAGGCTGTAGCCAAAGATCACCCATTGAAGCGTGATGATGCACATCAGCATAAAACATTGCATGAGGACCGAGAGCATGTTCTTTTTGCGAACCAAGCCGCCGTAGAAAAACGCCAGGCCCGGCGTCATCAGAAACACGAGTGCGGCGGAGAGCAGCACCCAAGCCGTGTCGCCTGTGTTAATGACCGGCGCGACCGCGTCCGCGGCCAACGCCAATTTTGAGATCCCCATGAGGACAAGAAATCCGCTCACCCCCAAAAACCACCGGTTAAATTTTCTCATCGCTTAATCCTCCTTTTTAAAAGTCATCCCAGGCCCAGGAATTTTCCGACATTTTTGTATTTTTGAGACCCTAAAAACCCTTCGCACGTATGAACACCTATAGGATGAGCAAAAAGCGTGCCAAGTTGGAGGCAAAGCGGAGGATTACTGAGAATTAGTTGCAGATAGGAAAAATGGGGAATTTTCTAAGCGAAGAAGAATGAAGTAAACCATGAGGCCTG
>MHFU01000022.1:4392-8589 GCA_001804345.1 Omnitrophica bacterium RIFOXYB12_FULL_50_7 | reverse complement strand
ACCCGCCACACAGCACGGCGGGTTCGTCCCCACCCAAACATCGGGTGAGGCGAAAAAGGCGGGCCCCTCAGGGGATGAGGAAGCCCACCTGCCTTGCCCTAACTATTACTCCCTAGGGGACAGGCAATCAATGAATGCCTGTCCCCTCTCTAGAACTTTAAAGCTTGAAGAGCATCTCCGCGTAGGTCGGAACCGGCCAGAGGCTTGCCGGCATTAGCCCTTCCAGCGCATCGATATCCTTGCGAAGCTCACCCGCTGCAACAACCACTTTGTCGCGAAAAGCTTCAGAGCGCTTCACGAGATCCTTGACAGCATGAGCTTTCTCGATCGCTTCTTCGAGTACTGTAAGTTTCTCGCTGGCCGATTCCAAAAGCTCAGTGACCTCCCCGAGCAGTTCCTTCTGAACCTTGGAAGAAACTGCGACCGATTTGAGCTTCGAAACCGTCCTGGCAAGATCCCTCGTAAACCCGATGACCGTAGGAAGATACTGACGCTTCACCATATGGACCGATGCCCTGGCTTCAATGTTGACATGTTTCACATAATGTTCCAGGTAGATCTCATGCCGGGCATGCAGCTCTCCCTTGGAAAGCACTTTGTACTTTTCGAAAAGCTTCACGGCTTCCGGCGTCGCCATCGAGGCGAGTGCCTCGACGCCTGTTTTGATGTTCGGAAGACCGCGTCTCTTGGCCTCGACGACCCACTCGTCCGAATAGTTGTTCCCGTTAAAAATAACCCTCCCATGTTTTTTCATGGTATCGCGGATGATCGCGGTCGCTTCTTTGTGGAGACCGCTTTTTCCGGCCTTTTCAAGACGCGTTGCGATCTCATCCAGCGCTTCCGCCGCGATCACATTGATCACAATGTTGGGCCCTGAAATGGAAGCGGAAGACCCCACCATGCGGAACTCGAACTTGTTTCCAGTAAACGCAAAAGGCGACGTGCGGTTCCGGTCCGTATTATCCTTCGGAAGCTGGGGCAAGGAATCAACACCGACCTGCACAAAATGCTGCCCGCGATTTTCGACCTTTTTCCCCTTAGCGATCCCTTCCAGGATCTCCGTAAACTCATCACCCATAAAGATCGAAATAATGGCCGGTGGGGCCTCGTTCGCGCCGAGACGGAGATCGTTCCCTGGATTCCCGCAGCTCGCCCGTAATTTGTCAGCATGACGATCGACAGCCATGATCATCGCGCTCACAAAGATCAGGAATTGTTCATTCTCGGCGGGCGTTCTCCCCGGCTCAAGAAGGTTCTGCCCATCATCGGTCGAAAGCGACCAATTGTTGTGCTTGCCGGAACCGTTCACACCCGCGAACGGTTTTTCATGAAGGAGGCACACGAGATTATGGCGGAGAGCCACTTTCTGCATCGTCTCCATCACAAGCTGATTGTGGTCTGCCGCGATGTTGGTCGTGGAAAAGATCGGCGCCATTTCGTATTGCGAGGGCGCGACCTCATTATGCTTGGTCTTGGAAGAGATCCCCATCTTCCAGAGCTCGATATCCAGGTCCCTCATAAAGTCGGCAATGCGGTCTTTGATCGCGCCAAAATACTGGTCCTCGAGCTCCTGCCCTTTCGGGGCGGGCGCGCCAAAAAGCGCCCGCCCGGAAACGATCAGATCGAGGCGCTTTTCATAGCATGCTTTATCGATCAAAAAGTATTCCTGCTCCGGACCGACCGTCGAAGTCACGCGCCTAACGGTTTTATTGCCAAGCACCTTCAGAACACGGACCGCCTGTTTGGAAACCGCTTCCATGGAACGAAGGAGCGGGGTTTTCTTATCCAGCGCTTCGCTCGTATAGGAACAGAAGGCCGTTGGGATGCAAAGCGTCACATTTTCTGAAGCATCGGTCTTGAGGAATGCCGGAGACGTACAGTCCCAGGCCGTATAGCCGCGCGCTTCGAACGTGGAGCGCAGGCCCCCGCTCGGGAAAGATGACGCATCCGGCTCACCCTGCGTCAGCTGCTTGCCGGAAAATTCCATGATCACAGTGCCGTCTTCTGTGGGGGCGATAAAGGAATCGTGTTTTTCCGCGGTCCGGCCGGTCAAAGGCTGGAACCAATGCGTGTAATGCGTCGCGCCCTTCTCGATCGCCCAATCTTTCATCGCACTCGCGACGACATTGGCAACATCGAGAGAAAGAGGCAACCCTTCCTGAATCGTCTTCTTCAGGGCCTTGTAGGTGTCTTTCGGAAGCCTTTCCTTCATCACCCGGTCGTTAAAAACATTGCTTCCAAAAATTTCCGTTACATCGATCTGTTTGTGCATATTAACCTCCCCTTTTTTATAATAAATGAGATGCAAGTTCCATGCCAACTTCCAACTTAAGAACACCTGGGAATTATACCCTGACAAGCATTGCTGGTATACAAAATTGTATGCTTCGGTTTTATGGGCTACAAATTTGTAGTTTATTTCAGGCCCTGATTCTCATTAATTAAAGAATCAAAGGTAATCAGGACCAGTCCTGCCAACCTTTGATTTTTTAACGATGGCAGGACAGGCCGTAAATCTTGGCCTTGTACCCCAGGATCCGCTCCGTGACCCCTAGGATCTTGGCCGCCTTTCGCTGGTTTCCGCCTGTTTTTTGGAAGGCTTCCTGGATCAACTTCTTTTCGAGTTTCTCGACAGCGCTGGTAAGATCCCCGGAGACATCTTCGCTTTCCCCCGCTTCAGCAGGAGACTCGTGGGTCTTAAGTTGTATCGTGACCGGATGACCTTTGGGCCCCGGGATCGGAAAGAGATCGGTCTTGAGCGTATCGGATTTGCAATGGATCACGGCCCTCTCAATCGCGTTCTCGAGCTCCCGAATATTGCCGGGCCAGGCATAGCCCATCAGATATTCCATGGCCTCGTCGGAAACATACTTAACTTTTTTGCCGTTCCCAAGAGCCGCTTTCTTCAAAAAATGCGCGACGAGGAGCGGAATATCTTCCCGCCTCTCGCGTAAAGAAGGCAGAAGAATCGGCACCACATTGAGCCGGTAATAGAGGTCTTCCCGGAACTGCTTTTCCTGGATCGCTTTCTCAAGATCGCGATTCGTAGCCGCAATGACCCGCACATCAACGTGAATCGTTTGGGTTCCCCCTACCCGTTCGAACTCTCGCTCCTGGAGCGCCCGCAAAAGCTTGACTTGCAAGGAAGCCGAAATATCCCCGATCTCATCAAGGAACAAAGTCCCGCCGTCCGCCATCTCAAAACGTCCCAACTTCTTGGCGGCCGCACCGGTGAAGGCGCCCTTTTCATACCCGAAAAGCTCGCTTTCCAGAAGCGTTTCCGGCAATGCCGCACAGGATACTTTCACGAACGGACCCTTGGCGCGATGACTTCCATAATGGATCGCATGCGCCACCAGTTCTTTCCCGGTCCCCGTTTCACCCCGAAGAAGCACGGTCGAGCGCGTCCGGCTCACCATATCGATGGCCTCATAGACTTCTTCCATGCGCTTGCTTTCACCGATGATATGGGAGGGGTGGAACTTTTTGGCAAGCTCGCGTTTCAATTCCACGTTCTCGAACTGAAGTTTCGCTTTTTCCTTTTCGCGCATGCGGTAATTCGCGACAGTCTGTGCAAGGATGGAACTGATGATGGTGAGAAGCCTCAGGTCCTCATCGAGTGAAACATTCCCCTCGAAAAGACGGTCCACACTCAGCGCGCCGATGGTCTCCTGGTCGATCTTGATGGGAACGCAGATAAAAGCGATGCGATTGCGTCGGAAATCTTTCCTTGCGCCGGTGCGGTTAAGGAAAAGCGGCTCTTCCCCGATGTTCGGCACGGCAATCGGCTCTCCTGCCTCCACGACCCTGCCGGTGATCCCTTCCCCAAGCTTATAGCGGCCTTTCTTTTTAGCCTGATCATCCATGCCATGGGCAATCTCGATCGTGAGGCATTCTCCGTCAGCGTCCAGAAGCGTCAGCGTCCCGCGATGCATCCCCATTTTCTCGTGAAGCACGTCCAACGCCTTCCTCATCCGCTCTTCGATCGGGAATGGGGCCGTCATGTGCCGGGTGATCTCATAGAGCACACTGAGCTCCTGAATCTCACGCTGAAGTCCCACGGAAGGTTTTGCTTTTTCGCTAGTCATATTTTTTCCCTCGAACGTCGTATACGAATTTCACTCGATCCCCTTCTCCCTCGGGAAGAAGGCTGGGATGAGAGAAGAAATAATTCTAACGCTCCCCCCCTCGCCCTGG
>MHFU01000022.1:0-4376 GCA_001804345.1 Omnitrophica bacterium RIFOXYB12_FULL_50_7 | reverse complement strand
ATGAAAAGGGTCTTGTACGCCTCGAAGGCAAACGCTTCGGCATGTGCCGCAATGAGACCCTCCAAGGTCTTCAAGCCCACAGCCGGCACATCAAAACGCATGTCCTGATTGGGCTTCGCCACTTTGATCACAATGATCTTTCCTCGACCGAGCGCCCCTCCACGTCGTATCGCTTCGTCTGTCCCTTCGATCGCCTCAACCGCCAGGACGGTTTTGTTTTTTACCACCACCGTTTGTCCGATATCCGCGCCGGAGACCTTCTGCGCCATCTCAAAACCGAAGTCGATATTATCCATGACGGACTTGGAGGGTTTCCTTTTGCCGAGCAGTCCGGGGCCCGGCATCATATCCTTGAGAAGACAGGTCGAGTCCTGGAGTACGATGCCTTTTTTAAAGAGGTAATCCGCGATACCCCCGAGAAGAGAATCGTCTTTGTGGTCCTTCAGCTTCATCAAGACCGCCATCATATCGAGATCGAGCCGCACGTTCTCTTTAAAAAAACGAACCTTCTCGACCTTGCCGGCCATGATGGCTTCGTGAGCACCTTCGCCTTGCAGAAATTTCGAAAGTTTTTTAAGCTCGCCGACCTTCACCCAGGAAAAAGCATCCGAAAGTTTCTCTAGAGCGGGTTCGGCTTCCTGCTCAATGGCGCAGGTCACGACCCGATATCCTGCCCTTTTGGCCTCTTCAGCCACCAGGATAGGAAAACGCCCGTTCCCCGCAATGATCCCCATGGTTTTCATGGCAATGTTCTCAGGTTGGAATACCGGAACCTATCCTGGCTTTCATTTTCTTTTCATCAACGGCAGCCAGGATTGCCCCAATTTCATCTTCGCTGAAATTGATGGGTATTGGGACTATCCGCAAATGCCCCGTTCGGCCTTTTCTAAAAAATGAACGATCGTCTGAATGGAAGGACTTGAGGGAATTTCCAACTGGATCTGTTTAATGATGCTCTTTAAAGCCAAGCCGGATTTAAAGATGATCTTAAAGGCTTTTTTGATGGAAGACTTTTCCTCTTTGGAAAATCCCGCGCGATCCAGACCCACGGCATTGATCCCGAAGGCGTGCGCCGGATGACCATCCACCATCATGAAGGGCGGAATGTCCTGGACCACTTTGGAGTGCCCCCCCGTGATCGAAAGTTCTCCGATCCGGATAAATTGATGGACCCCGCTCAAACCCCCGATGATCGCCCTGTCTTCCACGATCACATGTCCCGCAAGTGTCGCGTTATTGGCAAGCGTCGTGCCATTATGAATGATGCAGTCATGCGCCACATGCGCGTAGGCCATAAGAAGATTGTCGTTCCCGATCACGGTCTCGGTGCCGTTCAAAGTGCCGGGATTCAAGGTCGCGTATTCGCGGATCGTGTTGCGGTCGCCGATCTTGAGAAAACTCACCCCGCCATCGGCTTTTTTGTCCTGCGTAAGACTGCCAATCACCGCGCCGGTGAAGATCTGATTATCTTCTCCGATCGTGGTGTGCCCTTCGATCGTCACACGCGACCCGACTTTCGTACGCGCTCCGATCTTCACAGTCCCTTCGATGATAGCCCATGGCCCGACTTCAACTCCTTCGCCAAGGACGGCGTCCGGATGGACGATCGCCGTCGAATGGATCTTCACGCATCCACCACGGCGAATTTCACATCCGCTTCGCATACAAGCTTTTCTCCTACGTAGGCTTTGCCGGAACATTGACCGAACTTGGCACGTTTCTTCAGGACCTCGACCTCCATCCGGAGCGTATCCCCCGGAAGGACCGGACTGCGCCATTTGACAGCATCCACGCTCATAAAGTAGGCGATCTTGCCACGGTTCTCGGGCTCCCCCAGCATGATCACCCCGCCGACCTGCGCCATCGCTTCCACAATCAGCACCCCTGGCATCACAGGATGACCCGGAAAATGCCCCTGAAAAAAATAATCGTTCATGGTAACTTGCTTAAAACCCGTGGCGCGTATCCCCGGTTCAAAATTTTCAATCCTATCCACAAAAAGAAAGGGATACCGATGCGGAATGATTTTCTGGATCTCTTCCACATTCAGTGTTTTAGAAAATGGTTTCGGTTCAGTATTCATCATCAATTTCCTCACGAGTTCGACGTTAAGGGCGTGGCCGCTCCGAGAAGCGATTACATGTCCGCGGATGAATTTTCCGCACAAAAACAGATCTCCCAGGATATCCATCATCTTGTGGCGACAGGCTTCGTTCTCAAACCGCAAAGTGTTCTGAAGGGGTCTGTTCTTTTCAAAAATGAGCGTATTGGAAGGATTCGCACCCTTTCCAAATCCTTGGGAAAGCAAGAGCTCCGCTTCCTTTTTTAGACAAAAGGTACGAGCCGGCGCCAGCTCCCGCTCAAAGATCTCCGGCATGATCGGGAGCGACAGGTACTGGTCTAGAAGATCAGCATCCCGGTAGTTGAGCATGTAGGAAATCGAGAAAGAATCGGCGGGTAAAATCACGATCGACTGATCGCCCTGGTCGATGTAGACAGGCGCCTTAACCACCAGGAACTGCCGCTCCGCGCCCTGCTCCTCAATCCCGGCGGCGATCAGAGCCTCCGTAAATTCCAGAGCACTTCCGTCCATCCCGGGAACTTCTTCTCCGTCGATCTCCACCAAAGCATTATCGATCCCGAGCCCGTGAAAAGCAGCCATGAGATGTTCGATCGTACGCACACGACCCTGCCCCACCGTAATCGCGGTCTGGCGCATCTCATCGGAACAGACATTCTCGATCGAGGCCTTGACCTTGAGTTCCGAAGCCAGATCGACACGGCAAAAAAGTATCCCGGCATTCTCCGAAGCCGGGCGTACGCACACCGTCACCTTGCGACCAGCATGCAACCCCGTTCCTTCAAAAGTGGCCTGATTTTTGAGAGTCCTTTGTTTCATCGTTCTCAGGGTTTCAGGCCTGCTTATACTTTTTCGCGAGTTCCGCGGAGACCTGGGCCGTGATGTCAAAAGACTTTTTCTGGGCAAGAAGTACACGCTTATTAAAGATCATGTCATAACCGCCTTTGGCCGAAAGGCCCTGGACGATAACATCGATCTCCTGGAAGATCTCCCGAACCACCTTATCGCGCTGTTCCGCGAGCTGCTGGCGAACCGTACGATCAAAATCCTCAAGCTGGCGCTTCTTTTCGATCAACTGCTCCTGTTTGGTGGCACGGGCATCCGCCGCAAGGAGGGCTAATTCATCTTCCATCGAACGGATCTTGGCCATCATGTCATTACGTTCTTTTTCCTTGGCTTCTCCCGCCGTCTTAAGGACCAAATCCTGGTCCTTGGTCTTTTGGTAATTGTCAAAAACCTCGCCCACATCGACATACGCCACTTTCATCTCTACCGCGAAGGCCGGAAGGCTCAAGCCCAACATCATCAATATTGCCAGAAAACCCGCTGTCATTTTACGATTCATAGTGTTTCTCCTTTGTTGAAATGGAACGTGTTTAAAATACTTTAGGACCTATCCTGATATCACACAGGGACGCTCTAAAAGGAGAACCGTCCCTAAAGATCTGATATTGCGTTACTATTAATTTTCCGCCGGTATTAGAAGCTACGGCTCAAACTGAATTCAAAACGGCCGTTTTTGTCCTTGGTATCCCGGTTTGCAATGGGGAGACCATAATAAAAAGCCAAGGGCCCGATCGGTGTCTTGACCTTGATCCCGGGACCTATGCTTGCGGCGAATTTCCCGAAATCGATATTATAAGAATCGGAGCTGACATTCCCCACGTCAATAAACACCACTCCACGGAATGCCTCAAGATACGGCAGAGGAAAAGTGTAGTCGAGGTTCACGATCGCCATGGTCTGACCGCCCACAGCTTCGCCGTTCTCCTGAGGACCCACGCGCCGGTAATTAAACCCGCGCACCGTGCCAAGACCGCCGGCAAAGAATCTGTCATAGGCCGGAGTCGTAGACGTTTTTCCGAATGCCTGCGACGTGGCTAAACGGGCCTGAAATTCGATCTGATGCTTTTTATGGAACGTGAGATATTCCGTGTACCCGGACCTCAAAATATAATACTCCTGGTCGCCACCAAGAAAACTTCCGATCAACTCCCCTGCGAGATTGATCACGCGCCCCTTGGTAGGACTGAACACATTGTCACGATTGTCAAAAGTCGTGAATGCGCGGAGCCTGGAAAGCCAGTCGGGCCCGTCAAACTCTGTCACAGAAACAGGCGCATTGTCCGCGACATCCCGAAGCTCTACACGCTCCAACGTATACCCGCCACCCGCACGGAGAACGTCCTTAAAAAGGCGCGACAAAGTCGTCGAAGCTCCCATTCTCCTCTCACCAAACATGGTATTTTTATTGTCCTGCGAAGTGGCAAAAATGTTCGTGCCCCACGAGATCGGC
>MHFU01000021.1 GCA_001804345.1 Omnitrophica bacterium RIFOXYB12_FULL_50_7 | reverse complement strand
TATGCGTCAGCACTGTATAAAAGACCTCGAGTTCCCACGCCCTCGCAAGCGCCGGCAAAACGGCGTAACGCTCCGACACAAACGATGATGGATCCGGTGTGATCCCGACGCGCCGCATCCGCATGGTCTTACCGAACAGGTCCCTCACATCTTCAACCTTGGGTTTGATTTGAACGCTCAAAAATTCCGGCTGTGCTCCCGTACGCGGCCGTTCGACATTCAGTTGGATTATCTCACCCGGCGCTTTGTCAAACCCGTCAAGAATGTCTTTCCAATTCGCGACGGCTTTATCATCCACTTTAAGGATTTTATCATTCACTTTGAGAAGACTAGCCTCGGCGGGATATCCTTTTACAAAACCACCGACCACATTTCCAGGCATAGGACGACCGATCATAAAAACGGCCCAAAAGACCACAAACGCCAACACATAATTCATCGCAACTCCGGATACGACAATGAATATCCGTGAGAGTACGGACGCCGCGAGAAAATCCCCCGGCTTCGGTCCTTCCGGTCCGACTTTCGATGCTTCTTCTCCTGCAGGGCTCACAAAACCACCGAGCGGAAAAAGCGAGATCGAAAACCGGGTTTCTTTGGCTTGCCAATGGAGCAGTTCTGGCCCAAACCCGATCGAGAATTTCTCGACCCTCACTTTGGACAAACGGCACGCGATAAAATGCCCAAACTCGTGAACAATAATAAGCACACCGAAAACGACGAGCGCCGGTAAAAGCGAGGTGAAGGAATGGAGTAGTGGCATTATGAAAGTTCCTCTGCGGTCTCTCGAGCCCAGGCATCCGCCGCGAAGATATCGGCCAGGACCGGTTTGTAAACCAGCCTGTGCAAGCGCATGGTCTTTTCGATGATCTTCGGAATCCCGAGAAATCCGACACGACCGTTCAGGAATGCCTCCACGGCAATTTCATTCGCGGCATTCAATACGGCTGGAAGGGTCCCGCCGATCTTGCTCGCGGTATAACCAAGATCCAGACACGGGAAACGTTTCCGGTCCGGTTTTTCGAAATGGAGCGCCGCAAGATGCGTCAGGTCAAGACGGGGCAGAGGGTCGGGAAGTCGATCGGGATAGCTCAAGGCGTATTGGATCGGAAGCCGCATATCTGTCACTCCGAGATGCGCAAAATGCGAGCCGTCCACGAACTCCACAAGCGCGTGCACAATCGCCTCAGGATGGACCAGAACATCGATCTTCTCGGCGGGCACGCGGAAAAGGTTCGCAGCTTCGATCACCTCCAGACCTTTATTCATCATCGTCGCGGAATCGATCGTAATCTTGGGACCCATTTTCCATTTCGGATGATTGAGCGCCTGCGCCGGCGTAATCTTCGAAAGCGATCCCCTTCTCGCCCGGAAAGGCCCGCCGGAAGAAGTGATGATGAGTTTTTTGACAAAAGCCGGATCCTGTTTTTCAAGGCATTGCCAGAGCGCAGAGTGTTCGCTATCGATCGGAAGGATCCGAACTCCGGATTTTTCGGCCGCTTCCAGAAGAAGTTTACCCGCCATCACAAGCGGCTCTTTATTCGCGATCGCGACGGTCTTTTTCGCGCGCACAGCCGCGAAGATGGGTTTGAGCCCCACGGCGCCCACCATCGCGCAGATCACTTCCTGGACAGCCGCAAGCGTCGAGACTTCCTCGATCCCTTCATCCCCCGTAACCACGCGGATCCCGAGACGCTTGAATTTGAAAGCGGCCTTGTGGGCGGTTTGAGCATCATAGATGCAAACCACTTTGGGGCGGAATTCCACGGCTTGTTCGTAAAGCTTCTCGGTATTTTTTTTAACAGCGAGGGCTTTTACCGAAAATCGCTCAGGATGGATGCGGACAACACGCAGGGTGTTCTCGCCCACTGAACCCGTGGAACCGAGGATCGAAAGACACTTCATAATCTTGCAAGTCCCAGGACCATGGTCAGATAAAAATAAACAACAGGAATGGTAAAAAGAAGACTGTCCATCACATCGAGCATACCGCCCAAACCCGGGATATTCCCGGAATCCTTGACCCCCGCGTCGCGCTTGATCAGGCTTTCCGCGAGATCGCCCAAAAGCGCCAGGAACCCGACCGCGGTACCAAGAACAAGCAGATGGATCGGGGCGACATGCAGATAGAAAACGGATCCGACCGAGAGAGCGATCGTCGCAACCATCTGGCCGATGGCACCTTCTATGGATTTCTTGGGACTGACGTGCTCGAGGAGCTTGGTCTTCCCGAATTTCTTACCGACGAAATACGCGGCCATATCCCCGCCCTTCACAATCAGGATCGTATAAGCCACCCAAGCCGCCCCGTCAGGCAAAAGCTTGATCTTGATAAGATAGGAAAAGAACCACGCTACATAGATGATCCCAAAAACGCTCACCGAAACACTGGTGATGGTCTTGTCCGGGGAACGACGATTAAAAAGAAAAATAAAAAGCGCCACGCAGACCATGAGGAGGTTCGTGGGCTGCAACGAAAAATAGGCGGAAGCCGGCAGAAGCGCGCCAAACACGAGGCCAAACCCCCGGTGAACAAGCAGGCCCTTCTGCTCCGCGAGGGAAAAAAATTCGTAGAGCCCCACAAGGATAAACGCCTCCACTACGAGAAAAAAGCACCAGTGCGGCAGATAAAAGATCACCGCAATCGCCACCGAAATAAAAACCGCCGAAGTCAAAAACCGTTTCACGAGCTGGTTCATGTTCTTCCTCCGTTCGCAGCACGTGTCCCGTTCGAGCTGTTCGAAACTTTAACGGGGCACGTATCCCCGAAACGTCTTTCCCGTCCTTTGTAATCTTCGAGCGCCTTTTCGAATTCGTCCCGGGTGAATTCCGGCCAAAATTTGGGAGTGATATAAAGCTCGGCATAAGAGATCTGCCACAAAAGAAAATTGCTGATTCTCATTTCTCCACTCGTGCGGATCAGAAGCTCCGGGTCCGGCATGTCTGCGGTATAAAGGCTCCTGGAAAAAATCTCTTCGGTAATCTCGGAAGACTTGATCTCTCCCCGCGAAACCTCGTCCGCGATCTTTTGACAGGCCCGTAAAATCTCACGGCGGCTGGAATAGCTCAGGGCAAGGGTCACGACCAGACCGGTGTTATTCCTGGAGGCTTCCATGGCCTCCGTGAGTTTTTTTTGCAGCGTCGCGCCGAGGTCCCCCATTTCACCGATCACATTGAAAACACAGTTATTCTTGATCAGCTCTTTGATTTTTTTATCCAGATAAACGGACAAAAGCCCCATGAGAAACTCGACTTCTTCTTTGGGGCGACGCCAATTCTCTTTGGAAAAAGCGTAGAGGGTTAAATAGCGAACTCCCTTTTCCTGCGCGGCCTTGATGATCTCTTCAACGCGCTGAACACCCACTTCATGTCCCTGAATGCGCAGAAGACCCTGCTTCTTGGCCCAGCGTCCGTTGCCATCCATGATGACCGCAACATGCTGAGGGATCGCGTTGGGCATGTCCTGGCCTCAATATTTTTTTAAGGAAAGGCTGCCAGGACTAGTCCCTGCCTGTCCGGCAGGCAGGCAATCAACCTTTAAATTTTTTGGTAATGGAGGATTGGGCATGAAAAGTCCTAGAGGAAGATCGTTTGATTGCGTTTACTGCCGACCGAGACAATCTTGATCGGAGTTTCCATCAATTCTTCGATCCGTTTAAGATAACGACGGGCATTTTGAGGCAGCTGGCTCCAGCGCCGCACGTGAGTAATATCTTCTTGCCAGCCTTTCCATGTTTCATAGACCGGCTGGGCCTTGGAGAATTCAAAAATGGCGTGCGGATAATCTTTCGTGATCTTGCCGCCCACCCGATAAGCCGTCGCGATCTTCAGCTCCGAAAGTCCGGACAAGATGTCGAGCTTCATGATCGCCAGCTCGTCGAGTCCATTGATGCGAACCGCGTGACGCCCGATCACCGCATCGAACCATCCACAACGACGGGGACGGCCTGTCGTGGCACCGAACTCCTCGCCCTTGGTTTGGATCAATTTCATAAGCTTCGGCGGAAATTGCGTCGGGAAAGGTCCTTCCCCCACACGCGTGGTATAAGCCTTTGTCACGCCGATCACACGATCGATAAAAGTAGGACTGATGCCGGATCCCGTGATCGCGCCCCCAACTGTGGCATTCGAGGAGGTCACAAAAGGATAGGTCCCATGATCCACGTCGAGAAGCGTGCCTTGGGCGCCCTCAAAAAGAATATCTTTTTTGGCCTTCGTTGCATCATAAAGATACTTAGGCGTATCGCATGTGAAATCGAGGAGACGTGCGCGGTATTTCATGAAATGGGCGAAGATCTTTTGGAAAGAAAGAGGCTTGGCATGATGGATCTTGACGAGAAAGTCGTTCCGCTCTTTGAGAACATAGGCCAGCCGGTCCCTGAAATAAGGAAGAGACTTCAGGTCCCCCACGCGTATCCCGACGCGCGCCATTTTGTCGGCATAGCAGGGCCCGATCCCTCTCTTCGTCGTACCGATCGCCTTGCCCTTTTTGGAGGATTCTTCTTTCAGCTGATCCATCAGTCCGTGATACGGAAGAATCAGATGGGCTTGATCCGAAACAAGAAGCCTCCCACGAACCTTGATGCCTGCCTTTTCGAGGAGCGCGACCTCGTCAAAAAGCGCTTGGGGATCGATCACAACCCCGTTCCCGATCACGCATATCTTCCCGGGATGAAGAATACCGGAGGGGATGAGATGCAGGACGAACTTCTGATCGTTGAATTTGATGGTGTGGCCCGCGTTATTGCCACCCTGATAGCGAACGATCACATCACTTTTCTGCGCGAGGAGATCAATGACTTTCCCTTTTCCTTCATCGCCCCATTGGGCACCGATCAGTATCCTGTTCATTTTATTCGCTTTCTAATCTTCAACAACATTGAGAAAAACAGCAACGTCTTTGCACAACGTACGACCTGCCTCGCCGGCAGGCAACGCACAACGAATTCGCTTTAAACTTTAAGTGCATTGCTCCAGTTTTTCAATAGGGCCATTCCCCCTCTTTCCCAGAGAGGGGCCGGGGCCTGCCTGCCGGCAGGCAGGGAGATTTAAAAATCCCCCTCAGTCTCCCTTTGCCAAAGGGGGAAATAACCTGAGCAACGCGCTTTAACGTTGTGCGTTGCCCGTTGAGCGTTGCTCGCGAACAAAGAAGTGCTTTTCTTTGTTCGATTACAGCTTTACGACTTTAACGTCCAACACGAGTTTGTTCTTCTTGATGAGCGCCACCACTTTGGCGGGAACTTCACTGTCCGTATTGATCGCGGTCATGGCATAAGCCTTCTTGCCTTTGCCGACACGCCCGAGCGACATCTCCGCGATATTGACCCCATTCTTGCCAAGCACAGTCCCGATGGTTCCGACCACGCCGGGAAGATCATCATTTTTCACGAAAAGAACCCAACCTTCCGGCACCACATCAATCATGAACTCATTGATACGGACAATACGCGGCTCGTTGCTGAAAAGCGTTCCCATGATCCGGTGCGTTTCCTTGCCCTGGACCACTTCGACATCAATGGAGCTCACGAAACCCTCATTTTCGTCACTGCGGATTTCCGCAACCGAGATTCCTCGCTCTTTGGCAACTGCCAGAGCGTTAATGAAATTCACGGAATCTCCGCAAATGGGTTTCAGCAACCCCTTCACCACCGCCATCGTAAGCGGCGCCACGTTAAAACGCGTCGGATCCCCACCGTAGCGGATCTCCACCTTTTTAAAACTGCCGCTGAAAAGCTGCGCGTAAAGCATACCAATCTTTTCCGCAAGCACGAGCCACGGTTTGAGACCTTTGAGCGTGTCCGGATCGAGATTCGGAAGATTCACGGCATTACGGATCGCACGATCATTCAACGCATCGATCGTTTGTTTCGCCACTTCAAGCGCCACATTTTCCTGAGCCTCCTGCGTAACAGCCCCCAGGTGAGGCGTGCAGATAAATTGAGGGAGTTTTAAAAGCGGGTGGTCCGCCGCCGGAGGTTCCGTTACAAATACGTCAAAGGCTGCGCCAGCAACTTGTCCACTCTGGATCGCCTCGGCTAGCGCAAGTTCGTCCACGATTCCGCCTCGGGCACAGTTCACGATCCTGACACCCTTTTTGCAGAGTTTGAACGTTTCGCGGTTAAGAAGATTTTGGGTCTCTTTAGTCAGAGGCGTGTGGAACGTGATAAAATCCGCGTTCTTGAGGAGCGTCGGCACATCCACAAATTCCACGGGATATTGCTTCACACTTTCTTTGGAGATGAAGGGATCAAACACCATGACCTTCATATTAAAAGCACTTGCGCGCTTAGCGACCTCGCGGCCGATGCGGCCAAACCCCACGATCCCGAGCGTCTTGCCGTTCAATTCCGAGCCCTGGAACTTGTTGCGCTTCCATTCGCCTTTTTTCACGTGAGCGTCGGCTTGCGGGATATTGCGCGCCAAGGCCATCAACATCGAGAAACTGAGTTCTGCCGTCGAAATGGTATTCCCTTCGGGGGTATTCATGACAATGATGCCGCGCTTGGTGGCGGCAGCCAGATCCACATTGTCCACGCCCACACCGGCGCGACCGATTACACGAAGCTTCTTGCCTGCCTCAATGATGTCCGCCGTCAATTTCGTGGCGCTACGAATAAGGATCGCGTCATAATCCCCAATGATCTTCTTGAGCTCTTCGGGTTTCAAGCCCACCTTTTCATCGACCTGAAGGTTCTTCTCTTTGCGGAGGATGTCCATCCCGCCTTGGCCTAACAAATCCGAAACTAAAACTTTCATTTTGGAATCTCCTCTTATGAAATTATGACGTTATGACGGGGACAGGCAATCTAATGAATGCCTGTCCCCTCATTCGGGATCAATGACTACAAGAGCAACAGGAACCAGAAGAGGCTTTCATCTCTTTGAGAGTCTCGCCGAGAATTTTGAGTCCGGCTTCAATATCCTGCTTCGCAATCGCACCCATGTGACAGATGCGAACGACCTTTCCTTTCATCTGATCGCCCTGCCCGCCCGCCATCGCGATCCCTTTTTCATCGCGCATCACTTGACAAAGCTTCTCGCCATCGATCCCTTCGGGAAGCCACGCGGCCGTCACGGTCGACGAGGCTGCTTTTGAAAAAAGCTTCAGGCCCATTTTCTGGAGTGATTCGCGCGTAAAAGCAGCGTTCACAGCGCAACGTTTAAAAACGTTCTCGATCCCTTCCTGTTCGATCAGATCAAGCGACTTCTGAAGCCCGATCACCAGTGTCAGCGCCGGCGTCCACGGCGTGTCACTGTCCTTCAGGGATTTTTCATAATACTTGAGGTCATAATAGAAACGCGGCAGCTTGGCCGTCGCCATGCGGCTCTTCGCCTTCTCGCTTACGCTCAGGAACGCAAGTCCCGGAGGCAACATCAGGGCTTTTTGCGAACCGCTGATCACAAGGTCCACATGCCAAAGATCGGTCTCAAGACGATCGGCACCAAGACCCGAGATGGCGTCCACGATCAAAAGCGCGTTCGTCTTCGCAACGATCTCACCGATTGCTTTGACATCACTCAAAACCGCGGTCGATGTTTCGCAAAGCTGGACGCAAACGGCCTTGATATCCGGATCCTTTTGAAGCGCTTCTTCGATCTGCCTCGGGGCCGGCGCCTCTCCGTACGGAACTTTAAGACTAATCGGGTTAAGCCCGAAAGCCTTTGCGATCAGCGTAAAACGCTCGGCGAATTTCCCGTTCTCCACCACAAGAATCTTGTCCCCCGCAGAGTGAAAATTCACCAAGGCCGCTTCCATAGCCAAACTGCCGGAACCGGCAAAGGTGTAAACGGGATTCTTCGTCAGAAATACTTTCTTCAAGCGCTCGGAAACATCTCCGAAGATCTTGCGGTACCGCGGCGTACGATGGTGAAAAATAGGCTCCGCCATCAGCTTGCGGGTGACTTCAGGAACGGGAGTGGGACCGGGAGTTAAGAGAATTGTGGGTTGACTCATGTTTTTTGAACCTCCATGCGGGTTGTGATTACTTGGTCGACAATACCATAGTTCTTGGCTTCTTCAGCGGACATAAAATAATCGCGGTCCGTATCTTTTTCGATACGTTCGATCGTTTGTCCGGTATGATGGACAAGGATCTGGTTCAGCTGTTCTTTGAGTTTAAGGATTTCTTTGGCCTGAATGTGGATGTCGGAGGCCGTCCCTTGAGTACCGCCCCAAGGCTGATGGATCATCACGCGAGCATTCGGTAAAGAGTACCGCTTTCCCTTGGTACCGGCCGCAAGAAGCAGGGAGCCCATGCTGGCCGCCTGTCCCAGACAATAGGTCGCGACATCGCATTTCACAAAACGCATGGTGTCATAGATCGCCAAACCCGCAGTCACAGACCCGCCCGGGGAATTGATATAGACATTGATATCCTTGCCCGGCTCTTCCATATTAAGGAAGAGGATCTGGGCGATAATGAGGTTGGCGATCACGTCATCGATTGGCGTTCCGATAAAAACGATACGCTCTTTGAGAAGGCGGGAGTAAATGTCATACGCTCGCTCCCCTTTTCCGGTTGTTTCAATAACCATCGGAACTAGATAGCTCATAAACACCTCCCCAGACTAGAGACCCCCGGCTATCGACCCTCGACTAAAAACCCGGCTGCTTGGGGGTTAGTGGTCGTTGGTCATCAGTCGTTAGTCGTTATTTGCTTTTCGCGTGCTGCTTCAAAAATTCAATGACCTTCTCGTTCCGGATCTGATCCAACAAGGCTTCCCGGGCTTCCTTATGTTCTTTATAATATTTCTCGACCGTTTCTTTCGGCTGGCGATACTGCGGGCTCAACGCCTCATATTTCTTCCCGAGATCTGACTCTTCCGCCTTGATCGCCTGCGTCTCCGCGATCTCATCCAAAAGGAAAGCGACGTGAATCTGGCGACGCGCTTCGGACTCAAATCCCTTTTGCATCTTTTCTTTTTCCTTGTCGAAAATCTCGTCCGTACCACCCTGCTGAAGGAACCGCTGACGCGCCTGGTCCATCAGGTATTCCGCTCGCCGTTGCAAAAGCCCGTTCGGCAGATCGATCTTGTTATGTTTAACCAGTTCGTTTAGGAGCTCTCGTTCAAAAGCGGCCTCTTTTTCATCGGCGTCCCGCTTCTCAAGATCGTCTGTGAGTTTTTTCTTGAGATCGCTCAGGTCCTTGTACTCCCCGGCCAACTTGGCAAGTTCATCGTCGAGTGCGGGAAGTGTTTTTTCTTTGATCTCCTTGACCTTCATTTTAAAGAAGGCTGTTTTCCCGGCCGCCCTTTTATCCGCCATGTCCTGAGGAAAAGAGATCTGTACGTTCTTTTCTTCGCCGACATTGGCGCCCACGAGCTGTGCGGAAAACCCTTTCAGGTATTCTTCCTCTTTGAGTTCGATCCAATCATCATTACGCTTTTCCATCTCTTTGCCATCGACGGTACAAACATAATCTGTGATGACAAAATCTCCAAGCTTTGCCGTGCGGCCTTCGACCGCCTTATATTGGGCGTGCATCTCCTGGGTCTGTTTGAGCACCTTCTCAATATCCTCGTCCTTCACCCCGGGCTTTTCCTTCTTAACACTTAATCCGGTCACACGGGAAAGCTTGACCTTAGGACGGATCTCGATGTGCGCTTTGTAGATGAGTTTTTCCTTGGCGAACTGGATATCCTTGATCTCAGGCGTCGTGAGTGGATTCAGATCTTTTTCGCGAAGCGCCTTGGGGAGGGATTCCGAAAGCAGCGCTTCCAGGACCGAGTCATTGGCGTTCTTCTCATAATGCATGACCAACACGTCACGAGGAATTTTTCCGGGACGGAATCCAGGAACTTTGGCGCGAGGAGCAATCGACTTGTAAAAAGACTCGAACTCTTCGCTGATACGGTCCTGAGCCACCTCAATAGTCAGGATCTTTTCGCAAGCCTTGCCGTCCTGCAATTTGATCTTGAGCGAAGAGCTTTCAGGCTGCGCAGTTGCGGCATAAGGAAGGTCTTCTTGCTTTTCTTCTTTCTTCTTTTTTAGCAACACAATAACCGCCTTACTTATGGAGCGAGTGGAGGGAATCGAACCCTCGTAGCTGCCTTGGCAAGGCAGAGCATTACCACTATGCTACACTCGCTTGTTAAAAAGGGAAGAACTTCCAGTACCGTTTGACATTCAATTTTAGGGGTAAACGGTACGGCACTACGAACCCTTAAAATTAATAATCACGGAGTGCCCGCGATGAGGCGCTGTATTCTAGGGAAGAAACTCCGCTTTGTCAAACACACCCAAACCATTTTTTTTCAGGCGGCATTTTTGAAAAAAAACGCGAACTTCTTGTAAAGTGTTCCGTCCTTCAGTAGAATAGCCCCCGTTTTTCCAGAACCCATCGTCATCGTCCCTTATATGTGCCCTTTCCGCCTCGCCGGAGGGCGAGGACGGATCCGTCCTAAAATCCTCAGGATTTTAGGCGGAAGCTCAACAGAGATTGGTGAGCAAGCCGTTCACACGCGACAAAAAAAGTTATGCGCCCTTAGCTCAGTTGGTAGAGCAAGTGACTCTTAATCACTGGGTCGAAGGTTCAAGTCCTTCAGGGCGCACTTTTTCTTAATGAAAAAGTACGTCCTAGCTTTCGATAAAGAGTTTTAAAAAAGCTAGGACAGCACTGATCTCTGTTGGAAACTTAAAAAGATCAGGCGGTGCCGTGAGGACTCACTGAAATCCTCTACGACAACCGCATTTTTTCCTCCAAAAAGTATTTGGCGTATCGATTTTTCGAATCTGCGGCCGTGGCGAAATTGGCAGCCCTGATTCTTATTTGAAAACAAAGGTAATCAGGACAGTACTGACTTCTTTGATTTTTCGATCTCTCGAGTTGATTGCGGTCGTGGCGGAACTGGCAGACGCGCAGGACTTAGGATCCTGTACCGCAAGGTGTGGGGGTTCAAGTCCCTCCGACCGCAATCAACTCGAGAGATCGCCTTTAATGGGAGTCAGTGCAGACGCGCAAGACTTAGGATCTTGTCCCGAAAGGGTTGGGGGTTCAAGTCCCTCCGGCCGCACTTGTTCCTATTGAACAAGTACGGCGCCGTGGCAGTATATGGACAACTGCCTACGGCGTCGCATTTTTTCTCAAAATCACGCTCCCCGAAAACCCGAGGCGGAATAATCATGAAGAGAAGAATCTTTTTCACCTTGCTCCTGGCAGCAGCACTCCTGGGACTCATTCTCTGGATCCTTCCCCGCCTTCCCGGGCTGGAACGGGATCTTCTTCAGCGGCTGGCAAACCGTTCCGCCAAGGAATATTTCGCCGATTCCATACAAATCAAAAAAGTCTATTTGGACCGCCATTTCAAGATCCATCTTACCGGGGTCACCGGCAAACTTCAAACCCGCCATGGACCTGTACCTCTGGAGGTAAAATCCATGGAATCCCAGGATTCTCTCTTCCTCTTCATCTCTCAGAAACCTGTTCGCTTCATCTTTGAAGGGATTCGACCGCAAATATCTTCGCGCATGGGAATCTCAGGGAACTTCATGATCCAGACAGGACCTGTTTCGCGCTTTGAATTGACCGCAGATCTCGGGAAGACGGGCCTGGAGGACTGGCAATGGCTTGATCCTCAGAATCTCGGCGGTGCGACCGGAGCCATGAACGGCAGCTTGACGTTCCGCCAGATCTTGGGACAGGAGCCCGAGTTTAGTATGGACCTTGAGGCCCCTGAACCCGGCGGCAATATCCAGGCGCGGTTCTTTGATCTCTTTCTTCCCTATCTCCCAACCTCAGTCCAGAAAGAGCGAGTTCAAAAAATCTCCAAAAACCAACAGCTGGTCCGGTACGGCCGGGCCGCTTTAAGGGTGAACCTGGTCCGAAGCGACAACATAAAAATCCTCCTCCAAATCTTCATTCCGGCATATAATCTCAAATTGACACTGAACGCAATGATTCGAACGGATGAAAAAACCGCATTCTCACAAATCGCCCGGCTCATGGGACTCATTGAGGTGAAATAATGAAACCTGTTACGAAAATGGTAGCAACATTCCTGGCCGCAATCGCGGTTGCCGGCTGCACGGTCAAGGCTGTGGGAGACCCCAACCGTCCCATTACGATCAATGCAAATGTCGTCGTGGATATCCGGGGCCTCAAACAGACCGCCACGAACATCGAAGACATGGTCGCCCAAGGAGCTGTGAAATGAACCATTGCGCTACTTTAAATTCCAAGGAGGATCTCATCATGAAAAAAATTTATGCTTTGGGGCTGGCCGTAAGTCTGGTTATTTTGACCGCGACGTCGATCTGCTTCGCCGCTAATTATGATTACAAAACAATGACACCGGAGATTGAACAAGCCCTGAAAAACCGTCAGGCACGGTATCATCAACTCCAGAGCCTCAAGCAGGAAGGTGTGATCGGAGAGGACAACAGGGGTTACGTGACGGATCTGAAAAATAACGCCGCGGCCGCCACATTGGCCACTGACGAGAACCGGGATCGCCGGGTTCTTTATGAAGCTCTCGCGGAACAGAACGCTCTCGGCAGCACGGGACTCCTGGAAATCCAAAGGGCATTCGCTGAAGTTCAGCGCGAGAAAGCCGGCCCCGGAGACATGGTCCAATCCTCCTCGGGCGATTGGCAGAAGAAATAGCATAGGAACTGGGAACTCGTACCTAGGGACTCTCGTTCCAGTTCTGGTTCCTACGAATCCCGAGTCCCAGGGAACGATTTTCAACGGACAGTTTTGTAGATCTCCCGCACTCCGCGGGTCACCTGCTGATATTCCACAGGATCGGTGATCAAGGATTTCCCACTGAGTGACAATTTCTGGAATTCCTTTCGAATGGCCAGGACGCGCTCCTCCGTAATCGGACGGGACTGGTAATAATCAAAAAAGTAAGGCGTCATCTTCTCCCCGGCTTTCAGAAAATGCTCCTGCACATCCATCAGAGCCTGTGGGTCGTACCCGGCATTCATCAGATACTTCATGGCGAGGGCGTCACTTTCCAGGAGCCGTTCCCCGGGCGTTTTATAAGAGCTCTCATTGTAGGCCTGTAAAAGCACAAGCCCCAAACTCGCCAAAGACCCTAAGGGACCGAACATCGGCCCGACCGCCGAACCGACCTGTGTCGCGGCATTGATCGCGTCATCCCGTTTCGTAAAACGCCGGTCCACGGTCTGCTGTTCTCCGATCTCATGCGCGAGTACCGCGGCAAGCTCCGCCTCATTCTCAAGAAAATTCAGCATCCCGGTCGTCACATAAACATAACCTCCCGGCGCAGAGGTCGCGTAGATCTTTTCGCTATAAAGGATTGTGAACCGGTATTCGAGATCCTGACGTTTAGCCTGAGCGGCCAGCGAATGTCCCAGGTCATCCACATACCGCACGACTTTCGGATCCGTATAGGGATAAAAGGACGCGAGGATCTGGCGATGGATCGCCTCACCCGTCTTCTGTTCTTCTGTTTGGGGTTTACCTTGAGGCGTGAGATTAGAAAGGTCCCGATCCACCACGGACGCACATCC
>MHFU01000020.1:5419-10511 GCA_001804345.1 Omnitrophica bacterium RIFOXYB12_FULL_50_7 | reverse complement strand
AGGATATTTACGATAAAATTTTTGCCCAGGACGCGCGTCCAGAGTTCACGATCACCGCGACGGTGGATGTGGTGGAGCCGATGGGTTCAGAGATCTATCTTTATTTGACCTGCGGCACCAACAATTTCGTGGTGCGTGTTTCCAATCAGGACACGGCCGCGATGAACCAGGACCTGCAAGTGGTGTTCGATATGAGTAAGGCTCTTTTCTTTGATCCTCAAACGGGCGTTGCAATCTCCTAGTGACGAAGACTTAATCCATGGGCTCACGGACCCGGCGTCAGATTGCTTTCGTGTTTGGCTTGGGAACGGTAATTCTTCTCACTTATCTTCTCATCTATTCGCTGGTCCAACTTAGAAGCACCGAAGTTCCCGAGACCCACCTCCAGCGCATCGCGCTGCTCCTGACCGCTTTCTCCCTGCCACTTTTTACGACCTGGTGGCGTTTCAAATGGACTGGCGTGAATTTATTGGCGGTGATATTTCTTGTGCCTCTCGTTTTTTTTGTCGTATCGATCACCAAGGTTCCGGTGTTTCTCTGGGTTTTTTTAGTCTACGCATCCATCATGGTGGCCCTTTACCGCACGGAACAGCATTTTGAGAACCATATTGCGATGGTCGGGATCGAGCAGGAAAAGTACGAAGATGAAGCCAACAATCTTGCGATCGCATTCAAGGCGAAGGGCGAAGGGATCAGTACTTTTTTTGAGAAATATTCGACTTATTACAATCTGCGCAAACTTGCCGAGGAGTTGACGGTCAGCCTCTCTTGGGCCGATCTTGCGCAGAAGACCGTTGATCGCGCAATGGATTTTATTCCACGCGGAGATTTTGCAAAGGTCGCTTTGGCTCATGGTGAGGAACGGAAGCTTCCGATCGTGGCAAGGCGCCGCTTGCGTCCCGTGGGTAGCTGGAGCGCCAAGCAGGGGGACCTGTTTGATTTCTGGTGTATCAAGAATCGCAAACGGTTGATCGTCATGGACACACAGGAGGACTTCCGTTTTGTTCTGAGCGATGTTGAAAAGAAAGATAATGTCCGCAGCTTGATCGTTGCGCCGCTTTTTCATGAGGGCCGTGTTGCCGGAACACTCGCCATCCACGCCACTCGCCCGAATGTTTTCAGTCATGACGATCTTCGGCTTCTAGACGCGATCGCGACGCTGGCGTCCTCCGCCATCTCGAACGCGATGCTTTACGAGAAGACCGAGGAGCTCGCGATCAAGGATTCGCTGACGGGACTTTTCGTGAGGCGCTATTTTTTTGATCGTCTCAAGGAAGAGCATCGTCGCGCGCTGCTCAATCAGAAAAATCTGTCTTTTTTGATGTGTGACCTGGACCATTTCAAGGAATGTAACGACCAATTTGGCCATCAAGGCGGTGACCTGATGCTGGTTCAGTTTGCGGAGATCCTCCGGCAGTGTCTCAAGGGATCGCTTTTGGCGCGTTATGGAGGCGAGGAATTTGCTATTCTATTGCCTGAAACGACCAAGGTGGACGCAACAAAGGTCGCAGAGCAGATACGGAAGGCCGTCGAGAAGTCCTCTTTTAATATTCGTCGCGAAGCGGTGAGTATGACCGTTTCGATTGGAGTGGCCAATCTTCCGGACGATACGCTGGACGTCGCGACTCTCGTGCAAAAAGCCGATCAGGCGCTTTACCGAGCAAAAAGGGAAGGGAGGAACCGAGTATGCGTCGCCACCTCTTGATTTTCCTTGCTCTCGTAGCGGCGGCGTTCTTTGTCGTGTGGCAATCCCAGGAGATCATTCTGGCCTATTATCTTCTTTCGACGATCTGGCTGCTTCCTCTCTATTATTTCTTCAGGGAGAAGGTCTACGGACTGTTCGCGGTCTCCACGATCGGAATTTTCTTTCTTCACGGCTGGTTTTTCCGGATCGATCCGAATCCGCGGATGATCGTGCTATGGGCTGTGCAGGCGCTTCTTTTTGCCGGATTTTGTTATTACCATTGGGAGCTAAAGCGTTTCCAGGACCGCGCGCAGGAGTCGAAAGAGAATGTCCGCAAGAGTCTGGAATCATTCCAGGCGAAATACCAGACGCGTCTTGGCAGTCTTCGCCATTTAGAAGTACAGGTAAGCAGCCTGATGAATCTTTTTGAAATCGCTCGCGATTTCAGCGAATGTATGGATTTTAATACCTTGGCAGAATTTTTGCTGAAGAAATTGCGTTCCGAGCTCGCGTTCGAGAGAATGCAGATATTTCTAATGCCACGGGTCCCTGGAAAAGAACCCGTCCCCATGAAGGTCTACTCGATGCTACAAGAGGGCGTTCAGGAGGAGGAGCGTGTTCTTACAGATCCGGAGCGGGAGGATTTTGACGCTTTGGCTCACGCCAAGACCATGGTCCGTCGTGAGGAGCGTTGGTATTTCCCGATCATGGAGGGAAATGAAATTGGCTCGGTTTTTGCGATTCACGGGATCAAGGAAGAGGACTTGGCGCGCGTGGAGGTCTTGAGCGCTTATCTTGTGTTGCTGATCAAGAAGATTAAACTCTACGAAACCGTACGGGAATTGGCCATTGTGGATGAACTGACGCAGGTTTTCGTGCGTCATCACTTTTATGAACGTTTGGAGGAAGAACTTCGCCGTAGTATACGTTTTAAGCTGCCTATGACGGTATTAATGTTAGACATCGATCATTTCAAAAGATATAATGACGACTTCGGACATCTTGTCGGAGACGCGACGCTGAAAGAAGTGTCGGATCTGTTGAAGCGAAATTTGCGACGGGTGGATCTCGTGGGCCGGTATGGCGGAGAAGAGTTTGTCGTGGCTATGCCGGAGACCCGGGTCGCCAATGCTTCTGAGGTGGCCGAGCGTATTCGTTCCAGCATCGCCCGGCATGATTTCCAGGTCTACAATGTCAAGACCAAGGTAACCGTCAGTCAGGGCATTACAGTGTTTGATGGAGCCATTGCTGCGCAAACTGAAAGCGTTGATGTCAAGGTTGTTGCGGCAGAATTAATACGAAAAGCCGACGAAGCTATGTACCGCGCCAAGGAAGAAGGCCGCAATCGCGTTTGTCTGCATAAGGATATCAAGAGACCGTGAAAAAAACGTTCCAAATCATGATTCCCTTAAAGCAAAAAACCGTCATGCTTGTGCTCGTTCTCCTCGTTCTCATGGCAATCCCTGTTTCTTTTTCTGCGGAGGACTCTCAGGCATCCCCTTCTGTCAAAGACTCTGCTAAAACCTCAAAACGGGATCTTCCAGTCAAGAACATTTTTGATACCAACAGCGCTAAAGTTGAAGCCGTGGCAGACAGCCTGGAATATTCGAAGGATTCCGGGAAAGTGATTGCCCGTGGGAATGCGGTCATCACTTACCAGGGAACTCGTATTCTCGCGGATTATGCGGAAGTTGAGACCGACACCCAGAAAGCTTATGCCAAAGGCCATGTTATGATCTTTAAAGGGGATGAACCGCGCCTTCAAGGCGAAGAGATCTATTATGATTTTGGTAACCATACGGGAAGTTTTCCAAATGCCCGCGCAATGAACGCTCCTTGGTATGCCCGGGGTGAGGATGTCCAGCAGATCCGTGAAGGGGTGGACGTAATCCGAAAGGGAAGTGTCACCACGTGTAATCTTGAAAAACCGCATTACGAGATCCGCTGCAAAAAAGCGACGCTTTATGTCAACGAAAAGCTCATCATGCATAGCGCCACGATCTACGTGCTCGGAAAACCTGTTTTCTGGCTTCCGTGGATGGAGATCCCTCTGAATTGGCAGGTGCCACTCCAGGTCAAGGCGGGACACAGCACGCAATATGGTGCCTACATCGAATTGTCCAAGGGTGTCACGTTCAACAAATATCTTGCGGGGAAAGCCCATATCGATTGGCGTTCCAAGCGCGGGTTTGGTGCGGGATGGGACCAATATTATAATTTTGGGAAATATGCGCACGGGAATGTAAAGGCGTATTTGACGCAGGACAAGGAAGCTCCGACGCCGGGTTATGTGGATCCTATCTCAGGGGACTTGAATCCCTATGCGAAGCGTGAAGACAGGGAGCGCGGACGCATCACCTGGCGCCATCGGACGGATATTAACGAGGACACGCATGTGATCCTTCGTTATCATCGAGTGGCCGATCAATATTTTCTCCAGGATTTCTTCGAGGACGAATTCCGTTCCGATATGCAGCCGAAGTCGTTTGTAACGGGCACGCACAACACGGAGCGCTACGGCGCCATGATCCATTTTGAAAAAAAGATGAACAGCTATGAATCTATGGCGGAGCGTTTGCCGGAGGGCCGGCTTGATTGGAAGAATCAGCCTTTTTATAAAGAGCTTGTCTTTAACGAAAGTCGCGCCCAGTTCGATAATCTGGCGATTACTCAAAGCCATGGCCCGACGGAAAAAAAAGCAATCCGTACGGATGTTTACAGCCGCTGGTACATACCCCTCAAATGGAAGGATTTCAGCTTCATGCCCTTCGCGGGATATCGCGGAACGGAGTACAGCCATCAGCTAAATTCAAGCGCCTCTCGATACCGGAATGTCATCGAATATGGCGCCGATCTCCGGACGCATTTTTACAAAACCTTCGATGTTTCGTTCGACAAAATGGGCATTGAGGTCAACCAGTTGAGGCATGTTTTTGAACCGAGCGTTGTTTTCAAGGGGACCAGTTCGACGGTCAGTAATGAAAAGCTGATCCATTTTGACACCGTCGATGTGCTTGATGATGCGGATGAGGTAGTCTTGGGACTGGAGAATCGCCTTCAAACCAAGCGCGTTGTCAACGGAAAGACGCAACGTGTGGATTTGGTCAGTCTTAACACATTTGTTCATTTCGAGGCTTCGCCTAAAGATTCTTCAGTCGATGGAAGTAAATTCACAGCGATTGACAATGAGCTGGTCCTGCGTCCTTATGAATGGCTCCAGTTCCAGTCACGCATTGAGTACGATTTCGCAAAGAGCTTTCTCAAATTCTCGAGTAACGATGTGTTGATCCGGAAAGGGCCTTGGAAATTGGTTTTGGGGTACCGTTACATGCATCCGCACTACGACTGGTATGACGCGATGAGTATCGGGCGCAGTCAAGAGCTTGTTGCTGATGCGCGGTATCAAAT
>MHFU01000020.1:0-5400 GCA_001804345.1 Omnitrophica bacterium RIFOXYB12_FULL_50_7 | reverse complement strand
GGCGGCTACATTCGTTGGGATACTTCCTCGAGTGGTGTCCAGGAATACCAGGTTTCCGCGGCGCGTGATCTTCACGATTTTATTCTGGAATTTGGTTATAACGTCCGCAATTCGTGGATCAACGAAAACAACAATGAGCTTTTCTTTAATTTCCGGATGAAGGGGATGCCCTCGCTCCAGGTGGGCGCCGGGGGTGGACGTGCCACTTTTTCCGAGCCGCGCATTGGTGAAACTGTGGCCGGTGCCAATGAGGGGGCCGGAAGATTCGGAACCGCAACGATGGCGGGCCAAAGTCCGCTTCTTTCCTCTCAGTAGTATTTCATCCATGACAGTGCCAATTCATTTCAAGGGGCGGGGTTTATGAAAATAGGGATCATTGGCTCTGGTTATGTCGATTTTTTTCCCGGGGTTTGTTTGTCGTATTTGGGACATACGGTCACCTGCGCGGATCGGAACAAAGCCAAGATCCGGGCACTCAAGAAAAATGATCAATCCATGACGATTGATTTTAGCCAACGTACGGCAGTGCTTTGCAAAAGCGCTGTTTGTCTCTGACGGAGGAACCATGAAAGGTGTCATTCTTGCGGGGGGTCTCGGGAGCCGGCTTTTTCCACTTACCAAGGTCACCAATAAGCATCTTCTCCCGGTCTACAACAAGCCCATGATCTATTACCCCATAGAAACGCTTGTGCGCGCGGGAGTACGCGACATTCTGATTGTAACCGGAGGCAACTCCTCCGGGGATTTTCTGAAACTTCTTGGGAATGGAAAACAGTTCGGCTTGAAGCATATTAATTACACCTATCAAGAAGGCGAGGGGGGTATTGCTCATGCTTTGAGCCTGGCTGAACATTTCGTAGGCGATGAGAAGATGGTGGTGATTCTGGGAGACAACATCGTTCAGGAAGACATTACTCCTCATGTCCGGCGGTTTGATATGCAACCGGAGGGCGCACGAGTACTTCTTAAGAAGGTGCCGGATCCAGAGCGTTTTGGTGTGGCCACTTTCAGGAATGGCAAGATCACCGGGATCGTTGAAAAGCCGAAAAAAACAAAAAGTCCCTATGCAGTCATCGGAGTCTATATGTACGATGAGAACGTCTTTGGTTTTATCAAGACGCTGAAGCCATCACGGCGAGGCGAATTGGAGATCACGGACGTGAATAACTGGTATCTCAAACGTGGCGTGCTGGAATATGATCTCCTGAAGGGTTTTTGGACCGATGCCGGACAATTTGAATCCTTGTATCGCGCCAACATGCTGGTGGCGCGTCAAGAAGGGAGGGCATCATGAAGCGTCTTCTTGTGACGGGGGGCTGCGGGTTTATCGGCTCCAATTTTATTCGCTATTTTCTCGGGGAACGTCCGGGATGGGGCGTCATCAATCTCGACAAGTTAAGCTATTCCGGCAATCCCGCCAATCTTTGCGACCTGAAAGGTTCGTCGCGTTACGAATTCGTGAAAGGAGACATTACGGATAAGAGGATTGTCCTCAAGCTTATGAAAAAAGCTTCCGCGGTGCTGCACTTCGCTGCCGAGACCCACGTGGATCGCTCCATTGAAAGCGCGGATGATTTTCTCAAGACCAACATTCTTGGGACGGCAGCCTTACTCGAGGCGTCGCTCGCGTGCGGAATCAAACGGTTTGTCCACATGTCCACGGATGAAGTCTATGGATCGATCGTAAAAGGCTATGCCGATGAGCACGCGGCTCTTTTGCCAAATAGTCCCTATTCTGCTTCCAAGGCTGGCGGGGACCTTCTGGTGCGTTCTTTTCAGGAAACCTTCAAACATCCTGCCATGATTGTACGGTGTACGAACAATTTCGGGCCCTATCAATTTCCGGAGAAGGCCATCCCGCTTTTCGTAACGAATTTGCTGGAAAATAAGACCGTTCCTCTTTACGGGAATGGCAAGAACCGTCGGGATTGGATCTATGTTGAGGATGCATGCCGCGCGCTCCTCCTGGTCCTTGAAAAAGGCAAGGCGGGTGAGATCTATAATGCGGGAGCGCATCACGAAATGAGTAATCTTGATCTGACCCGTGCAATCCTCCGACATTTTAAAAAAGGCACGGAGATGATCCGCTATGTGAAGGATCGTTTGGGGCATGACCTGCGTTATGCCGTTAATTTCAATAAGCTGAAGCGACTGGGCTTTAAACCCCGTTGGAGCTTCGCGAAGGGTTTAGCTGAAACCGCGAAGTGGTACCGGGAAAACCCAGAGTGGTGGCAGCCGCTTAAGCAGGACAAGTATACGGTGAAATCATGACAGCCCCGGCGCCCATGAAGATCCTGATCACCGGTGCAGGAGGTATGCTCGGAACGGATCTTGGAAATGTCCTAAGTCAGGAGTTCGAGATTGTGGGGCTTGATCGGCGTCCTGTCACGCATCTGACGGTTCCCTACGATATTTGCGATCTGACGCAGGCGCGGATGACCCGTGATGCCATCTTGAGTCATAAGCCAGAGGTGATCATTCACACGGCCGCGATGACTGACGTGGACTATTGCGAGGAACATCATGATGAAGCTCTTGCGGGCAATGTCGCAGCGACCGAGCATGTGGTCGATGCCGCAAATGAAATCGATGCTTCGATCATTTTTTACAGCACGGATTATGTATTCGACGGCAACAAAAAAGGGGAGTATCTGGAAACCGATACCCCCAACCCGCTAAGCTTCTATGGAAAGACCAAGCGCATGGGGGAGGAATATATTCTTCGCGTCTCGAAACGGGCTCTTATTTTCCGGATCACTTGGCTTTTCGGGATATGGGGCCGTTGTTTTCCTAAAGCCATCCTGCGTCAAGCCGCAGAAGCGACAAAAATGAACGTGGTTGATGACCAGATCGGTCGTCCCACGTGGTCGTGGGACGTGGCGCAGGCTATGAGGCAATTGCTCCTTAATAAAAAAGATGTCCTTTTGAAATCCGGAGCGAATATCTTTCATCTCGGGAATGCAGGGACCGTCCATTGGGCGGACTATGCGCGTTTCCTCCTGAAAGGTGCCGGACTTGGGGCCGTTAAAATTATGGATATTCCGAGCGCGCATCTGAAGCGTCCCGCGCCGCGTCCGACGAATTCCGTGCTATCGCTTGAAAAATCCGAGAAGATATTGGGGCTGAAATTGCGATCTTGGGAAGAAGCTACCCTGGAGTTCTTGCCGAAATTAAAGCAAGAGCTCGCCCTGCTGGAAGCAAAGGCGAAGGCCCAGGCCGCGGAAAAGGAGAACACCGCATAATGGCTATCCCGAAAACGTATGTGGTGACTGGCGGTGGTGGGTTTCTTGGGTCCCATCTTTGTG
Organism: Omnitrophica bacterium RIFOXYB12_FULL_50_7; assembly: GCA_001804345.1. Taxonomy (GTDB): domain Bacteria; phylum Omnitrophota; class Omnitrophia; order Omnitrophales; family Aquincolibacteriaceae; genus Aquincolibacterium. Next base: position 2,095 of record MHFU01000020.1, on the reverse strand, counting down.
ATCGGTTTCTGGAGCGAAAAAACCGTGTCATCGTGATCGATAATTTTCTCACCGGGAACATCAAAAACATCGCGCATCTTAAAAAGAACCATGCGTTTAAGCTTATCCGGCACGATGTCAGCAAGACTATCCATGTTCCGGGCCGAGTCGACTATGTGCTTCACTTCGCTTCGCCAGCGAGCCCGCTGGATTATCTGCAGTTTCCCATCCAAACCCTTAAAGTGGGAGCGCTCGGGACGCATAACGCCTTGGGACTCGCCAAAGATAAGAAAGCGGTCTTTTTTTTGGCGTCGACTTCGGAAGTCTATGGCGATCCCCTTGTGCATCCTCAACCCGAGGAATATTGGGGCAATGTCAATCCCGTGGGTCCTCGCGGCGTTTATGATGAAGCGAAGCGCTTCGCCGAGGCTTTGACCATGGCCTATCACCGGACGCATAAGATGGATACGAAGATTATACGTATTTTTAATACTTATGGGCCCCGGATGCGCCTTCATGATGGCCGCGCAATTCCGGAATTTCTTTCGCAGGCGCTGACCGGGAAGCCGCTCACGGTGTTTGGCAGCGGGCGGCAGACGCGAAGTCTTTGTTATATCAGCGATCTGGTGGACGGGATCGAGAAGCTTTTGCTTTCTTCGATCAATGATCCGGTCAATATCGGAAACCCGAATGAAATTTCCATGATGGATCTTGCGAAAAAGATCATTCGAATGACCGGAAGTTCCAGCCGTATTGTGAACAAAGCCCTGCCGGAAGATGACCCGAAGGTGCGCCGGCCGGATATTACCAAGGCCCAAAAGTATCTTTCGTGGGCCCCGAAAGTCGGCCTGGAAGAGGGGTTGGAACATACGATCGAATATTTTAAAAAGGCGCTGGGGAAGAAATAATGGCTTTCTATCTTTCGGTGGTGATTCCCACCTACAACGAAGAAAAACGTTTACCTCAGTCGCTCGCAGCAATACAAGATTTTCTTAAAAAGCAATCGTACGCATCCGAGATCATTGTTTCAGATGACGGCAGTCAGGACCGGACGGTCGCGCTTGCAAAAGAGTTCTTGAAAGAATTCCCTCATAAGATACTGGTCACGCCTCATAATCGCGGGAAAGGATATGCGGTCAGGCAGGGGATGCTCGCGGCGACCGGAGCCTACGTTCTTTTTACGGACGCGGACCTCTCGACACCGATCGAGGAGGTTGAGAGATTTTTAGCGCGTCTCGAAAAAGATCAGGACCTGGTGATCGGCTCACGTGCGCTCTCGAGCTCTCAGGTCGAGATCCATCAGAATTTCCTGCGAGAGACCATGGGGAAAGTTTTTAATCTTGTGGCGCAGCAGTGGGCCTTCAAAGGTGTTCACGACTCGCAGTGCGGGTTCAAATGTTTCCGACGGGAAGCCGCCCAAAAGCTTTTTAGCCTTCAAAAACTTGACGGGTTTAGTTTTGACGTGGAGATCGTGTATCTTGCTCAGAAGTTTGGGTATCGTCTCCTAGAACTTCCCGTGATCTGGCGCAATTCCGCTCAAAGTCGAGTCCAGGTCTTCCGGGATCCTCTGATAATGTTTTGGGATGTCCTAAGGATCCGTAGTCTCCACTCCTGATGAAAGCCTTTCGTTTCTCTCGCGAAACGTTCCTCCTGTTCGGGATCCTGGCCCTGGCTCTCGCAGTGCGACTCTGGGGCATCGGTTTTGGCCTCCCATCTCTTTACCACGCCGATGAACAGCTTGTTGTCCATCACGCCTTGGCTTTTGGAAGCGGCGATCTCAATCCGCATTATTTTAAAATACCGCCGCTTGTCAGTTATGTCCTCTTTTTTTTGTATGGGATCTATTTTCTTGTTATGCGCGTTGGGGGCTGCATTCATAATGTGGCCGATTTTCAGATGCTGTTCTTGAACGATCCAACGTCCTTCTATCTTATCGGGCGGATAGTGCTTGGGGGGCTTTTGGGGACAGCAACCGTATATTTTATGTATAAGCTTGTTCAAAAGTTTTTTTCAGAAAAACAGGCTCTATTGACGGCGTTGTTTTTAGCCCTCAATTTTCTTCATGTCCAGAATTCGCATTACATTTATCTGGATATGCCACTTCTGCTTGTTCTGG
>MHFU01000019.1:6838-10615 GCA_001804345.1 Omnitrophica bacterium RIFOXYB12_FULL_50_7 | reverse complement strand
CACTTTGACTGGAGCCTCGATCAGGTGGTTGATTACCAGTATGATTATCTCTACAACGCGAGTACGAGCCAAATTGAGCGTCAACCGAAACGCCTGGTGACGACGACGACGTATAAAACAGACGCCGAGGGCGAGCCGCGGATCGACAAGATCACAGACGCTTTTGCGATCAAAAATTATTTTTATACTTCCGCCGGCCGCCTCGAACGCGTTGAAGAAGTCAACGGGACTTTCCCGGACCGTATCATGACGAGTTATTATAATCCCGTCGGTGAAATCACGCGGACCAAGGATTTCTATGGTCGCGAAACCTATTTCCAGTATGTTTCCGATACGACCGGCCGCAAGATCGCTATTTTTGAGACGCGTAGTGAAGATCAAGGCCGGATCTTTCGTCTGTTGAGCAGCTCGGGGGAACCCACCATGGAAATGGATCGGAACGGGCGGATAGTCTTTTTTGAGAACGGGCGTCACCCAAGCGGCCTAGGAACAGTGGTCACCGAACGCGAATTTTTCTTGCAGGATGCTGAAGGGTGGTTGACGCCCTGGTACCAGAGCCAGACCGGTAATTATAATGAGCTGATGGCCTCTTTGGACCGCAATAACGATAAGCAAATCAATGCCCAGGATATGCCCATTCTTTTTCAGTTTCTTTTTCAGCAGGGTTCGTTCCCGGCTGGAACGGTGCTTTACGAAAAAACACTCCGCAAGGTCATCAATCAGGAAGGAGATATCATTCTTTCTTTAAGCGATCGCGGAGAACTGATCACCTACAGCTATTCCAAAGATATTTTGGAGGCCAAAACACAAAAGACATGGATGTTTTACCGGGCCGATAGCACGACAGGTCATGAAAGAATTGTTTTGGAAGGATTCAATCCGTCTGTGGGGTCGACCTGGAATGATTTGGGCGAGAAACTTCTCAAGGCGGGGGGGCGAGATTATCGGGAGTTGACGGAGATCGAACGGGGAGCTGCTGATACAAAAAGAGTGGAAGCGGTAGTCCAGTTTCTGGTTGCTGCGGGTGAGATCCAAACTTCAGCTGAATTGACGTATTCACAAATGATCCGGCGAAACAATTCCAACGGTGAATTGATCGAAGAAATCGAACCTTCGGGTAATCGAAGGGAGCTCGTTTATCGTTATGGGAAATTCGGTGTTCCGGAATTTAGTTCCGCGAAAGACCTTTACGGAACAATCATTGAGCAGTCTTTCAATATTTCCGGAGAAGTGACTCAGCAAGATTTTTCGAACGGTTTGAAGAAGAAATTTGTTTATCACAAAAACACTTTGGGGAATATCACGTCTGTCGAGGAGACGACTTTTTATCCTTACAATTCAGAAGCGAAGAGCACGGAAATACGCGAGATGAATTTTCAGGGACAGGTAGTCCGCGTGGTCGACAAAAACGGCGTCACCATGACCGTCGAGACGAAGGAGAATGTTAAAGGCGAGAAGGAGATTTCGCGCCATCTCGCGTTTACAGATAGTTTCGGAAATGGGATGGCTTATGAAGAAACGGAGCGTCAGAACGCTTTGGGGCAAACGGTTTATTTCAAGGATAAGAACGGTCGTGAGAAGCATACCGAATATGTTTATGATGAAAAGGGTCAAACCGTTGAATCTCATGAAATCATCGATTACCTTAGCGCGAACGGCGAGGCGGTCCATTATGAAGAAACTTATCGGTTCAATGCTGAGGGAGAGCAGATTTATTATCGCGACAAGAACGGCCGTGAGTACCGGTCGGAATATGTCAAGGATGCGTTCGGGAATACGGTGGAGGTAATACAAAAAGAACTGCTGAGTACGGGAAGTACGGCCGTCACCAAGCGCCGTTTGTCTCCTCTCGGGGAACTTCTCCTGATGACGGACAGGAACGGCTTTATGACGAGCTATGCCTACGATAAAGATCTTTTGGGGAATGTGGTCAAGACTTATGAAGTTCGCGAGCTCCGGTATGATTTTTCAGGCGACCAAAAAGTGGATGACGGAGATCTGGAGATCCTTCGTGCGGCTTATGGCCTCTCGGGGATTACTTTGCTCATGCTGTTCGATCTCACCGGAGATGGCGTGATCGATGAGAAAGATGCCGCGGAATTGACGACCTCGCGCGAATATGGAACCCGGGAGGGGCCAGTCCTTCGGGAACAATCGGTTTTTGGCGATGTGGTGTCCGTGACGGATCGTAACGGACGAAGTCTTTTCTATCGTTATGTAAAGGACCGCTCGGGAAATGTTATCGAGTCGCGAGAGACGAACGATCAATACCTGGGTGAAACCGAGAGGATTTTGAATAAAGACGGCGATCTTGTGGCCATGCGGGATCAGAATGGGAACGTGATCCGATATGAATATGTTCGGGACGGCAAAGGGAATCTGCTTCAGGCGACGGAAGATCAGGAGCTCGCGACTTTTGGGCCCCCGGAACCCGTCAAAGAATACGACACTCAGGGCCGGGAGATCTTTTATTCGGATGGTCAGAAGACGATTGAAAAAATCTATGGGGAAGGCCAGGCCTATGAGGAAATCGAAAAGGACAGTCGGGGCACCCTTCATCAAGTTCGGTATGACGTCCTGGGGCAAAAGATTTATGAGATGACCCGGGATGGCTTGGGAAGCAATCTGACTTCGTTATCCACCCTTACCACAAGCGAATCCAACTCTCCCTCGGGCAATCCTTCTTACTGGTTGATTGACGGCAAGCATGCTTCCAATGAAATCTGGTTTTCGAAAGGGTTAGCGGATGGGATTGAAGATAAGGAATTTGTCCTGCTTGATTTTGGGGAAGCGAAAAAGATTAGCGAAGTAAGGGTGGATACCGCCACAAACACAGGCGAAACTTTTGTCCGGGCTTTTCGAGTCAGCGTTTCAGAAGACGGTGTTCATTGGACATCGATTAAAAAGCTCTCGAATCTCACCTACCTGGGCATTCAGACTATTACTTTCCCCGAGATTTCCGCCCGCTACGTCAAGGTCCATGAGTTTCAATCCACCGGCAAAGCCGGGAATGCCTACAACGTGGTATTAAATGAGGTCGAGGTGTTTGGTTTTAAGTACAAAGAGGAATGGACGGATTACACGACCGAGGCCAACAGCGTTCAGGTTGTAACCCTTCGTGATGCCGCGGGGACCTTGAGCCAGGAGAAGAAAGATTCCTTGGGCCGTGTGATCTACACTCAAACGCGTGAAAAGGTTCCGAGCACCGACTTCGGTCCGAATGTGACTCCCGTTGGGGATGTGCGCCTTGTCGATGCGCCGGGTTTGGCAGACGGAAATGGCGCGGCGTATTTTGATGGCAATGGGGATTATTTGACGGTTCCGCCAAGTACAGACTTCAACTTTGGGACCGGGGATTTTACTGTAGATTTTTGGATAAATTGGCAATCTGAAGCTCCGTCCAATCCCGTAGTTTTTACCGTTGGTTCTTATACCAACGGAATTTATATGGCGTGGGATGCAACCAATTTTGACGTGTATGTTTCTTCAAGCCATTATACATTCGCAATGGGTGGTAGAAATACGAATAAGTGGTATCACATGGCCCTTGTTCGGCATGGCACGGATTTGCTGTGCTTCAAGGACGGTGTACAGGTTGGATCGACTGGATCGAACTCAACAAATCTTAATGCTATTTCTAGTGGGGTTGGGATAGGGAATTCTTATACCCCAAGTGCGGGGCAATACCTGAATGGGTGGATCAAGGAATTTAGAGTTTCAAATTCTGCGCGATGGACTTCTGGATTTACTCTGCCAACAACGGCTTATACAGCAGAT
>MHFU01000019.1:4153-6797 GCA_001804345.1 Omnitrophica bacterium RIFOXYB12_FULL_50_7 | reverse complement strand
TCGCGAAGAGTGGACGGATTACACGACCGAGGCCAACAGTGTTCAGGTTGTAACCCTTCGTGATGCTGCCGGGATTTTAAGCCAGGAGAAGAAGGATTCCTTGGGCCGTGTGATCTACACCAAGACGCGTGAAGGGATTCCGGGCACCGACTTTGGGCCAAACGTTACTCCTGTTGGTGATGTTCATCTGGCGGATCGATCACCGCTCACAGATGGAGATTTTTCGGCCAGCTTTGATGGAACCGGTGATTACCTTTCTATTCCTGCCTCTCCAGAATTTAATTTTGGAACAGGGGCTTTTACAGTGGAGGGATGGGTAAATTTCAATTCAATTTCCGGGCAACAGACTTTGCTTGGGACGGGAGCAACGGCAAGTGGGATCGTAGTTACGATAACTTCTTCCGCAAATATGTATATCTATGTTGCAGGAACCGTTGTTTCAGTTGCTTGGCCGAACCTCGCAACGAACAGATGGTTTCATTGGGCGTTAGTTAGGGATACGAACAACAACCTTTATATGTTTGTTAATGGAGTAAAAATCAATACAACTGAAACCGCTTTGGGAAATGTTACAAATAGCGCAGGTGTTACTGTGGGTTATCAGAGTGAAACGGGCTATTTGAACGGATACGAAAAAGAAGTTCGCATCTCAAATATCGCCCGCTACACCTCGAACTTTACTCCTCCCACAACCGAATACACTGAAGACGCCAACACCTCACTTCTCCTTCATTTCGAAAAATATCGCTACCGCGAAGAGTGGACGGATTACACGACCGAAGCCAACAGCGTTCAGGTTGTAACCGTTCGTGATGCCGCGGGAATCCTGAGCCAGGAGAAGAGGGATTCCTTGGGCCGGGTGATCTATGAAAAGACGCGGGAAAAAGTTGAAAACGGGGGATTGGGTTCTGATTTAACAAGAGTGGGCGACACCAAGCTTGTCGAGGTTCCAACTGTCGGCGATAGCTCGGCAGGGTACTTCAACGGCACAACAGGTTATGTTGCGGCTCCTGACCATGCGGATTGGGACTTTGGGCAAGGCGACTTCACTCTCGAAGGTTTCTTTAATTTTGCAACCTCCGATAATGACAAGGTCCTGATCTCACGGGGAAATGCCGGCGGGGATTTCGCGCTTCGATATGGTGCTGACGGCAAGCTGAAGATTGAACTGGAAAGCGATGAGGTGGTGGCATACTCCTGGGTACCTGTAGCCGACACCTGGTACCACATCGCAGTGACAAGGACCGGGACCGCCGTGAGGCTATTTATTGATGGGCAGCAGGTCGGGAATACCGGTTCCAGCACCCGCGACATCCAAGGGACGTCTTCGGTTACGCTCGGAGCCTATGAGAATGGCTCGAAATTGTTCAAAGGTTGGATGAAAGAACTCCGTATTTCCAACGTCGCCAGGACGATTACCGTCCCGACCGCGCAATACACTTCTGACGGAAACACAAAACTCCTGATGCACTTCGACAGTCCCGCAACTTCTCTCACCGCGCCTGCGATCTCTTTTGATGGGGCAGGGGATTATTTGCAGATTGCGAACCAGAACGATTTCAAAGTGGGGACCGGGGATTATACCCTTGAGGGATTCTTTTATCACACAGTTGTTGGTTCTCAACCAACTTACATTTCAATGGGAACCAATTCAAATGGAGTTGTAGTCACTTATTACAACAATTCGATCTATCTCTATGACGCGGGGACTGCAAGAGTCTTTTCAGGATGGACACCTGTTGCAAATAAGTGGTACCACATCGCAGTCGAGCGTCTTGCCGGGAACATCAAAGTGTTTATTGATGGAAAACAGCTCAGCTCTGATCAGGCTTCGACAAAAAATATCCAAACGACCTCAGCCTTTCGGGTTGGGTATGACACGACGGAAGCTGTTGGTTTTTTTCAAGGGTATGCGAGAGAAATTAGATTCTCGAACGTTGCAAGATATCCTGGCGCATTTATCCCCTCCCAAACCGGCTTCACCGTAGATAGCAACACGAAGCTCTATATCAAGGGGAATGAGAGGAATGGAACAGGGAGCGGATTAAGTAGTTATACGGTTGTTCCTACAATGACTTCCAATACTACTCCCTCGCCTTTAGTCGGAACGCAAAGCACTTGTCAAAATCCAGAATCTACTTATGGCGCATTTGCTATGTTTGATGATAGCGATTCTACTCGCTGGTATTCTGGTGCGGGCGTCCCACAATGGGCGAAGATTGATCTAGGAAGCGGAAACGCTAAAGCGATTCAGGGATTTTATCTTTTTGGAGAGACAACTCAAACCCCAAAAGATTATACGTTTGAAGGTTCAAACGATGACTCAAGCTGGACTACGCTTATCACGGTTTCAGGTGGTGCGCAGGGCGGTCAATATCAGTCATTTACAAACACGACCGCTTATAGGTATTACAAACTCACTGTCACCCATTCTTGGGGTGATGCGTATGTTTCGGTTTATTCGTTAAGACTTCAAACGGACAAGTTTACGGATTCAGAAACCTCTTCAAAAAAAATATCCGTCTTGGGCGACAGTAAAATAAGGTACACCGAAGATTACCGCTCCTCCATTTTTACGGATGGGACGGGGAAGCTCGTGTATCCGCAGGGAGGGGCCAAGATAGGTAACATGGCGCCGTTCGGG
>MHFU01000019.1:0-4110 GCA_001804345.1 Omnitrophica bacterium RIFOXYB12_FULL_50_7 | reverse complement strand
TTCCGGACAGTCCGGACTGGGATTTTGGGACCGGCGATTATACGATTGAAACATGGGTGAAGCTCAATGCTCAAGCCAACAGTTATATCTACAGCAGAGGTTCAAATGAGCACGGGTTTAGGATTAATACGGAGGGTCATCTGGAGCTTGTCATAAACGGCTCTGTTGTTTCCGTCGGGACTACGGTCCTTGCATTGGATACTTGGTATCACGTGGCGGTAAGCAGAAGCGGAACAACGTCAAGAATATTTCTTAACGGAGTTTTAGAAGACTCCGACACTAATTCTTCGAATATTACGTATGCATCCCCTATTTATATCGGAAATTTAAACGGGGGAGACTTTTTAAATGGAGATATTAAAGAATTAAGAGTATCGAGCACAGCTCGCTATGTCTCTACTTTTACCCCGCTCCAGGCACCCTTTGTGTCTGATGATAAAACCAAGCTTCTTCTTCATTTTGATAAATATCGCTACCGCGAAAAGTGGGCGGATTACACGACCGAGACATCTGACGAAGGTGACATTCTTCAAGTCGTGACAGTCCGTGATGCCGTGGGAATCCTGAGTCAGGAGAAGAAAGATTCCCTGGGTCGTGTGATCTACACCAAGACACGTCGTGAAACTGATGCCGCGCCTATTAACATCATGAGGGATCCATCGTTCGCTAAAACGATTACCTATACGCAAAATGGGAATCGCTCTGAGGGTAGTTTTGATTCCATCTTTGACGGTGATTACAACACGAACAAAACATGGGGGAATGAAGTAACCGGTAGCGGGACTTCTGTGACCAATACTTATACGGTAACATTTCCAAGTCCCGGAATAGATCTCAAGAAAATATTTGTTAAGTGGGGGACGTTCGGGAGAGAGCCCGGTGGCTCAGGATATGGAACCCTTAAAGTAAACAATGTTACTGTTTTGACCGCCGGGCATGGAAATTCGCAGATAAGTGAGGACTTTACAGCTCGATCGGGAGTTACTGAGATCAAGATCGAGCTGACAGGGGGAACGGGTTCAAACCCCGATCTGAATCCTCGTGGGGGTTGGAATTTTCTATGGGAGCTTGAGCTTTGGGCTGATGTCGATAAAGATGTTGGCCTCTATCGGGAAGTACGGACGACCTATGCCACCGCTGTGGTCGGGGATGTCACGACTGCGACTGTGGAGAAGCGAGACGTGCTGGGGGGTGCGCTTATCAGCAAAGAAACAACGGCGAGTAATGCGGTAAGCGGCGAGACGACCGTTTCGACTGAGGATAAAGACGGTCTTGTGAAAATCGAAACCCGGGATTCTCAAGATCGTGTGATTTATGAAAACGTCAGGCAAAATGTTGAGAATCAAGGGCTGGGTACGGAATTAACTCCGATAGGGGATGTTCATATTACGGAGCAGTCGCCGCTCACGAATGGGGAGTTCTCGGCCAGTTTCGATGGAAATGGTGATTATCTTTCTGTTCCGGATAATCCGGATCTTGATTTAGGATCTTCTGATTTTACAATCGATACGTGGGTGAAACTTGAGGAACGGGGCAGTAGCTACCAAATCATTGCCGAAAAGTTCACGGGGTCGCAGTCTGGTTATACACTTTATACATATGGACCAACAGGAACAGTCTATTTTTATGTAGATGCTAACAGCATCGAGCTTTGGTCAACCACGGCTCTTTCCCTCCATGAATGGCATCACATCGCCGTTGTGAGGAGCGGGAATTCATGGAAGCTGTTCATCGATGGGAAAAACGAGTCGTCCGTCACTTCCAGCCATGTTGTTTCCTATCAAGCCACCCCGTTTAAGATCGGCTCAAGAAATGGAACTGGTGTCTGGTTTAAGGGTCAGATGGACGAATTCAGAGTTTCCAAAGATGTAGCCCGATGGGCATCGAATTTCACTCCTCCCGTAACGGAATACGCCGAAGATGCGAACACCATGCTTCTCCTTCACTTTAACAGGCATCGATACAAGGAACAATGGACGGAATATACCACCGATCTTAAGGGGAATGATCACGTCAAGGTTTCTGATGGGAATGGACTGGTGAGTGAAGAAGTGAAAGATCCAGAGGGTAGAGTGATTTACCTCAAAGAACGGGTGAGAGAAAAAGACAATGCTACCGGGCAGTATCCCACCCGTTATCGAGAAAAGATTTCCGAGGACATTTTTGATCTCCACGGGAATTTGCTGCGGACGGATAGTCATTGGCTCATGGGCGGGAAAGAATATGCTGTTCTGATTGGAGGAAAACAAAACGCGACCGCTTCTCAAGAAGATCTCACCTCGGTTCTTCCCATGGTTCGTGCGTCCAATTCTTCGCGGACTTACGCGGAACGGGCGATCGACCGGAAGTTCGGTGCCTTGGCCTATTCCAATATTGGCGGTTGGTTTGAACTAGAACTTGCAGAGGCCGAAGTGATCGGCCGGCTGGACACTTATTTCAATCGCAGTGACCGGGAAATTCAATACCAGATCGAGGTTTCCCTGGATGGCAGCAACTGGTACCAGGTGGTGGACAAGACGAACGCCAACGGGATTTATTACAAAGGGCTTCAATCCGATGTCTTTAGTCCGGTCAAGGCGCAGTACATACGCATTAAAGCTATCAAGGAAAAATCCAATTATTCGGACTTTAGCCTGGAAGAAGTTTATGCTTTTCCTCCGGCTGCCTGGGCCATTACCAGCAAGGTGACAAGGACCTTTAATATTCAAGGTGATCTTCTCTCCGAAGTCCAGGAGGGTGGCAAGGCCGAGAGTTTTGTTTATGAAAAGGACAAACTGGAGAGCGTGACAGGGATCCTCACGACCCATTTTCAGGCTGATCAAAAGGTAAAGATCAAATCGGTCAAAGATTATCAGGGGAATGCCGTCACGCAGTTGACGGACGAAAATCGCGATAACCAGCAGGTGATTACTCGTTCCGGAGGCGCGGACGCCTATTTTGAGTTTGAACTGAACGAAGTGACGGAACTCGGGGAAATCCGCCTCCTTTTGAATGATTCCGAAAATGATCGCTGGAGCGCTTATTGGATTGACCTCTCGGAAGAGGGTGTCACCTGGAGCCGTGTTTTTGATCACTCCACAACGGACGCCAGAAGCTGGCAGCGTGCGGTTTTCAGTCCGGTCAAGGCGCGTTATGTCCGGATCGGAGGCTTCGAAAAAAATAACTCCAGCGGCCGTTTTGAAATACGCGAAGCCGAAATTTATGGAACACCGATGGGGGTGAAAGAATATACCGAAAGCCGCAAATTGGATCTCGAAGGGCAAACGATCGAATCCAAGGACCGCGAGGGAAGGATCGCGCAATATCTTTATGAGTATGATGAGCTGGGGAATAAAATCGGGATGTATCAGCTGACCCGCCGGGAAGATGATCCTTATACGACGATCCAGTTCTCGGCTGAGAATTATGATACCTGGGGGCGGGTGACCCGTCAGGTTTCAGACTCGGGGGATGCCACCTATTTTAGCTATGAACTGGATCCTTATGGAAATATCAAAAAGAGTTATGTTCGCAACACTGCCCCCGAAACAATTTCAGTCCGGGACAATTTGCTCGAGACGAAATCCGATGTCAGCATTTTTGGAAAAGACTGGTATGACATTGCACTCCGAAGCGACAATCGGCTCAATTATCTTTTTGATGGGAACAAGGATACTTCCGGGTATGTTTCTGTTTCTGAAACGCAAAATCAACCGGTCCTGTTTGATGCCGGCAATTCCATCACGGCGTCCGCTTTCGGAGATATGCAGATCGACAAAAATGAGCCGGTGTTTGGTGCAGGAAGCGCTTATTTTGATGGAAATGGAGATTATGTGTCTATTCCCGACAGCGAAAGCTGGAATTTCGGAACAGGCTTATTCACGATAGATGCTCGGATAAAATTTTCGACTGTTCCTACCGGCGTAAATAGTGGTGCCGCTATTTTTTCACAGGTCCAAACGTCAAATACCCATTGGAATCATTTTGGGTATATGGGGGAAACCAATAAATTAGAGTTTATATCTTGCGCGTCCAGTTATCAGGTCGTTTTAAACGCTGACTGGTCGCCGGTAGCGGATACTTGGTATCACGTCGCGGTCGTGAGGGTTGGAACGGGGAATACAATAAATG
>MHFU01000018.1:11869-14102 GCA_001804345.1 Omnitrophica bacterium RIFOXYB12_FULL_50_7 | reverse complement strand
GTCCTGGACGCCGCGAAATTTATCGCTGCCGCCGCCTGTTTCAAAGGGAAAGATTCTTGGGCGATCCTCGAAGAGAATGGAAAAAATGTTGAGGCTGCGTTGCCGATCGGCGCGGTCCTGACGCTTCCCGCGACGGGCTCGGAATCGAACGGGAATTCCGTGATCTCGCGGCAGGCCACAAAGGAGAAATTGTGCTTTTTTTCCAAGCACGTATTTCCCGTGTTCTCCGTGCTTGATCCGGAAACGACTTTCTCACTTCCTGAAAAACTTGTACGCAACGGGATCGTGGACGCGTTCGTGCACGTGATGGAGCAGTACATGACGTATCCGGCAAATGTTCCGCTTCAGGACCGGATGGCAGAATCAATTCTTCAAACCCTGATCGAAGTAGCGCCCGTGGCTTTGAAAAGGCCCAAGGATTATGAGGCTCGCGCGACATTCATGTGGAGCGCAACGCTTGCCCTGAACACGTTGATCGGTTGCGGCGTGCCGCAGGATTGGTCGACGCACATGATCGCGCATGAATTGACCGCCTTTTACGGGCTTGATCACGCTGAGACACTGGCGATCATCTTGCCGGGAGTTTGGCAATACAAACTGACCGCCAAAAAGAAAAAGCTGGAGCAGTATGGCCGCCGCGTTTGGGGCGTGAAAACGGCGAAAGAAGCCATTGTGAAGACCGAGGCTTTTTTCCACTCTGTGAAAATGCCGACCCGTTTTGGTGACTATAAGATCTCGGCCAAGGAAGCCGCTCGCAAAGTACGCGAACGTTTCGCGGAACGAGATTCGGTGTTTGGTGAGCATGGCGATATTACGCCGGATGCCGTGGCGAAAATCATTGCTTCCCGCACCTGAGCTTCTTACCGAAAGAGTATTCTTATGACGAAAACAAAGATTATTTGTACGCTGGGTCCCGCTTCAAGTCGGGTCAGTGTCCTGCGGCAGATGATGCTTGCGGGGATGGATGTGGTGAGGCTTAATTTCTCCCATGGGACACTTGCAGAGCATGAGGAGAAGATCCGCCTTATCCGTGAGCTCAACAAAAAATACCGTCGTCATATACGCATCCTAGGGGATCTCGAAGGCTATCGTATGAGAATCGGAAAATTGAAAGGACAACAACCGGTCGAGGTCAAGAAGCGGCAGGTTCTCTGGCTCACTACGGAAAACATCCTCGGAGAGGGTTCTCGTATTCCTTTCGACTGGGCGGGATCTTTGCGGCCGATCAAACCCGGTCAGCCTATCTACATTGATGACGGTCTTATCGCCCTGAAGGTCGAAGCCCGTGACAAGAAAAATCTCAGGACCCGCGTAATCGTTGGCGGCATGATCAAGGAACACAAAGGGATCAATATTCCCGGGGCGCAGTTGGATGTCACAGGATTGACCCGGAAGGACAAGGAGGATCTCCGTTTTTGCATCGAACACAAAGTGGATTATGTTGCGCAGTCCTTTGTGCGGAACAAACAAGATATTCTAGATCTCCGGGCTTATCTGAAAAGCCACTCTCATGCTTGTGGTGTTATCGCCAAAATCGAGAGCCGGGAAGGGATCCGTAATATCGACGAGATCATTTCCGTTTGTGACGGGATCATGGTAGCGCGAGGAGACATGGGGATCTCCATCCCGATCTATGAAGTGCCGTTCATCCAGAAGAAGATCATCAAGAAATGTAACAAGGCGAAAAAATTCGTGATCACCGCGACTCAAATGCTTGAGAGTATGACCGAGTATCCCATCCCGACCCGCGCTGAAGTTTGCGATGTGGCAAATGCGATCCTCGATGGAACGGATTATGTGATGCTTTCCGCCGAATCCGCCGTCGGTCTTTATCCCGTTCCATGTGTTGAGATGATGAATCAGATTATTAAATTTACAGAAAAAAATCCTTCGCCGTAAGCATCATTTTTCTTGGGATTTCATAAGCCAAGCGGCCATCGACCAGGAAAAAATTATGGCAGGACAACCTTAATGGAAAAAAACCTTAGACCATGACCGTCCCAATTCTGTTCAGTTTCCGCCAGCAGGCGGAAATTGGGGCAGCCATGGTCAACCTTAATGGAAAAAAATCTCAGACCATGACCGTCCCAATTCTATTCAATTTTCGCCAGTTGGCGGAAATTGGGGCAGCCATGGTCAACCTTAATGGAAAAAAACCTTAGACCATGACCGTCCTTTTACAAGTGAACGAGCTGCACAAAGCCTACGGCGCCGTGACGATCCTGGATGAAGC
>MHFU01000018.1:0-11813 GCA_001804345.1 Omnitrophica bacterium RIFOXYB12_FULL_50_7 | reverse complement strand
GGAAATCCACACTTTGTCGCATCATCACCGGGCATGAATCGGCCGATGGCGGTACCCTTACGCGTAACACCGCACTGCGCCTCTCCTATCTTGAGCAGCATGACACATTCAAACCCGGAGAGCGGGTGCTGGATTTCTTGATGCGTACCACGAGGAGCGAACATTGGGAATGTGGTCAGATGGCCGCGCGGTTCCAGCTCAAAAACGAGATTCTCGAGGAATCTGTGCGGAATCTCCCGGGAGGTTTCCAGACGCGCGTGAAGCTCGCGGCAATGCTTTTGGGCGATCCTAATTTTCTGATTCTTGACGAACCCAGCAATTATTTGGATTTAAGCACATTGATCCTTTTGGAGAATTTTCTTCTCAATTTCAGGGGTGGGTATCTGGTCGTTTCCCACGACCGGGAATTCCTGAAACGGACCTGTGACCACACCCTGGAGGTCGAGCACGGAGGGCTTGTTCTTTTTCCTGGGGATATTGAGGAGTATTTCGAGTTCAAGGAGGAACAGCTCGCCCAGAAGCAGGCTTACAATCGAGGACTCGACAAAAAGCGCGAACAGCTCCAGACTTTTATTGACCGGTTCAAGGCCAAGGCTTCGACGGCGACGCGAGCGCAATCGAAGATGAAACAACTCGCGAAACTCAAGACGATCGAGATCGCACACCCGATGAGCACGGTCAAGATTTATATCCCGCCGGTGGAGCCAAAGGCGGGGGTTGCGGTTTCCTGCGAAGATCTTGTGATCGGTTATCCCGAAAAGGACATTGCGCGCGGTATTCAGGTCGAGATCGATCGTGGGAAGCATGTTGCGGTACTCGGTAATAACGGGGAGGGGAAAACGACGTTTCTGAGGACGCTTGCCGGAGAGCTCACGCCCAAGGGAGGCAGCTTTCGATGGGGAACCGGGCTCAAAGTAGCTTATTATGCCCAGCATGTTTTTTCGGTGCTTGACCCGGAAGATGATGTTTATACTTACCTCCTGCGGGAGAGCGCGGATGGCGTGAATCGTCAGGATGTGCTCAATATGGCAGGATGTTTCCTTTTTAAAGGGGATGATGTCGAAAAAAAGGTGAAAGTCCTAAGTGGCGGCGAGCGGGCGCGTCTTGTGTTAGCGGGGATCCTTCTTTCCAAGAGCCATGTCCTGCTTCTCGACGAGCCGACGAACCATCTGGATTTCGAAACGGTGGAAGCCTTGGGCAGTGCGCTTAAATCTTTCTCCGGCACAGTTCTTTTCATCAGCCATGACCGCACTTTCGTAAATCTTCTGGCCTCCAGCATCCTCGAAGTGAAGAAAGGCCGCATTCTTCATTATCCCGGGAGTTATGAAGATTATGTTTATCACCTGGAACAGGTGGCTCGAGGTGAGGAAGAAGAGACCGGCGAGGATACCGCATCCGCATCCTCCCAAAGGGCTGCTTCCGGAGTGAATGTTGAGATCCAGCAACCCAGGAAGAATGAGCATAAAGCCGAGCTTACAAAACTCCGGAAGCAAATGGAAAAAGCCGAGGGTCGCGCGCGGCATTTTACGGAGGAACGGAACAAAGTGCTGGAAGAGATGGCGAAGAATCCGCTGCATTTCTCCAAAGATCGCAACGCGCACCTGAAAGAATGCCAAATCGAGATCGAAAAGGCCGAGGCGGAGTGGAATTCTCTTGGGAAGAAAATGGAAAAACTTCAAACATGAGAAATTTTGATTCACGAGGCCCCCGCCGGGAGCGTCATTCGGGATCTGCCAGGCAGGGTCAAGCTCCTCGTCGTCCTTCCTACAGGTTCTCGCATGAAGAGCCGCGACGCATGGTGGCCGAAGACGAGCAGAAATTTTTCGCCAGCACCGCCGTCGATCCCTCGCCGCGTATCCGGCTTGAAGACGGGTCTCAGGAAATGACCATGCGTGTCATGGATCTGATCTGTCCGATCGGTATGGGGCAGCGTGGATTGATCGTGGCTCCTCCGGGTTCGGGGAAAACTACCTTTCTCAAGCATCTTTGCCAGGCTGTGGCAAAAAGCCGGCCGGAGATGAAGCTTTATTGCCTTTTGATCGATGAGAGACCTGAAGAGGTCACGGATTTCCGGCGCAGTGTGACGGCCGAGGTCCGGTGGTCCTCGTCCGATCAGCCTTACGATCACCATATCGAGACTGCCCGGGAGCTTATGCAGCAAGTGTATCGCGAGGTTGCGGCCGGTGCGAACGTGATGGTACTGGTCGATTCCTTGACTCGTTTGGCGCGCGTGCATAACGCGGAGCAACGCTCCAGCGGTCGGACGCTTTCCGGCGGCGTGGATGCTCGATCGATGGAAGTACCTCGGCGGATTTTTGGATCCGCCCGCAAGATCGAACACGGGGGGTCGCTTACGATCCTCGCGACGATTTTGGTCGATACCGGAAGTCGTATGGACCAGCTTATCTTTGAGGAGTTCAAAGGCACCGGGAATATGGAGATCTTTCTGTCGCGTGAGATCTCGAACCAGCGCATCTATCCGGCGGTGGACATCTCAAAAAGCGGGACGCGTAAAGAGGAACTTCTTTTTATGCCAGAGGAACTGGAACCCGCGCGTCGGATACGTCGCGCCTTGGCCGGACTTAAACCTATCGAGGCGATCAGCGCGCTGATCGAACAGCTCAAGAAATATCCTGCGACGAAAGATCTTCTCGCTGCTGTGAGTAAATTACAATGACGGTCCCAATGCCGATCAATTCCACGCAGTGGAAATTGGGGCAGTCATTGTCAACCGTTTAAAAAATGAAAGTTAGACAATGACGCCCGAGAGGATGGAGACAGACGATCTCGGCCTGCAACCGCTGGATGCTTTGATGACAAAGCATGGACTTTCGAACCATGCGCTTGTCGCGGCCTCGACCGAGCAGCTTTCGCATAAGGTGGTGCAAAAGGCGCGCGTGGGGAGGCGTCTTACGTCCAGGGCCAAGACCAAAATTCTGAACGCTTTGCATAACGCGCTTCCAGAGCAAAAATTTGCGCATCGGGATCTTTTTAATTACTAATACCGCATGACATTCAAAATTAGGGGTATGCGGTATAGCACTGCGAACCCCCAAAATTAATAGTAACGCAGTACTAAAGCTGTTTGCGGGTTTTTCCCTCTCCCTTTGGGAGAGGGTTAGGGTGAGGGTTATTTTGCCCCTCATCCCATCCTTCTCCCTAGAGGGAGAAGGAGATCATTTCAAACTCGCACAACGGGTTAATTACTCAAGGAGGATTGTGTCATGGCAAACTTCAAAGTAACCGTCGTAGGAGCAGGTTTTGTTGGTGCGACAGCAGCCCAGCGCATTGTTGAAAAGGACCTTGCGGATGTTGTCCTTATCGATATTGTAGAGGGGCTTCCGCAAGGTAAAGCCCTGGATATGATGGAATCCGCGCCCGTTGAAGGATTTTCTTCGAAAATCATAGGCACGAATAGTTATCAAGACGTCGCCGGTTCCGATGTGATCGTAATCACGGCGGGACTTGCGCGCAAGCCCGGTATGAGTCGCGACGGCCTGCTTTTCAAGAATGCCGAGATCGTCGGCGGGATCGTGACGGAGTGTGCTCAATATGCTCCGAATGCGATCATGGTCATGGTCACAAACCCGCTTGATGTGATGACCTGGCTTGCTCAGAAAAAGTCGGAATTTCCGGTCGAACGCGTGATCGGGATGGCCGGTGAACTTGATTCTTCAAGGTATGCTTATTTCATCTCAGAAAAACTTGGCTGCAAACCGTCCGATGTGAAAGCGACGGTGCTTGGTGGGCACGGCGATCAAATGGTTCCGGTACCGGAACTGACGAAGGTCAGCGGAAAGCCGATCACGAAGCTTCTGATCGGCGCAACGATCGAGGCGATCAACCAAAGGACTCGCGACGGCGGAGCAGAGATCGTGAAGCTTCTTAAGACCGGCAGCGCCTATTACGCGCCGTCTTCTTCTGCCGTAAAAATGGTTCGAGCGATTCTTCAAGATACCGGAGAGGTGATTCCGGCTTGCGTTTATTTGAAAGGGCAGTATGGATTGAGTGATGTGTATTGCGGCGTGCCGGCGGCACTTGGGCGCCAAGGCGTGAAGAAGATCCTCGAGATCCCTGTGAGTGATGGGGAGCGGAAGGCGCTCCATGCCTCTGCCGCGGATGTGCGCGTCAACTTCGCAAAGTTAAAGATCTAGTACGCTGTTCGTTAAGTTCGTATCGGATTTATCCATATTTTCTTCCCCCTTTCGCAAAGGGGGACCGAAGGGGATTTAAGAAATCTCCCTGCCTGCCGGCAGGCCCCAACCCCTCTTTACGAAAGAGGGGAAATTCTGGTGCGAATTTATCGAACGCGGTGCTAGCGATCACCTTTCAATAGAAGCAAGATGCAATTTCCTTTAGGATAGCAAGCAGGGTTTCCCTGAATAAGGAAAAGAGAACATGATCCTCACTCTTAACGGCAAGCAAGAATTGATCGACAGACCTTTGAGTCTCGATGCCCTCGTTGCAGCCAAGGGGTTGTGCCATGACAAGATTGTGGTCGAACACAACTTCAGCATCATCTCCAAAGAAGACTGGGCCAAGATCATGCTTAAAGACCAAGATATGATCGAGATCATCAGTTTTGTCGGAGGTGGATGACGATGGAAGACCTTTTGAGGCTCGGGGGGCGTTCGATCAAGAGCCGGCTTTTGATCGGGACCGGCAAATTCTCTAGCTATTCGCTTATGCAAAAAGCCCTGGAAGCCGCTCAGCCTGATATTGTGACGGTTGCACTCAGGCGCGTTGACGCCAGTTCCCAGGCCGATAATATTCTGGAATATATCCCGAAGGCCTGCATTCTGATGGCCAATACATCCGGGGCAAGGAATACGGATGAGGCTGTGAGGATCGCACGACTTGCCAAAGCGAGTGGCGCGGGAAACTGGATCAAGATCGAAGTGGTTCAGGATAATAAATACCTCCTGCCGGATAATCTTGAAACGCTCAAAGCGGTTGAGACTCTTGTAAAAGAAGGATTCATCGTGCTTCCTTACATGAGTCCGGATCTTTCCATGGCCAAGCGCATGGCGGACGCAGGCGCGGCGGCGGTCATGCCTCTCGGATCTCCCATTGGAAGTAACCGCGGAGTGAAGACCCGAGAGCTTGTGGAGATCCTGGTGCGTGAGATCAAGGTGCCGGTAATTGTGGACGCGGGCTTGGGGAGTCCTTCGGATGCTTGTGAATGTATGGAGATGGGCTGCGCGGCAGTCCTTGTGAATACGGCGATCGCGATCGCGCGGGACCCCGTGGCCATGGCGAGGGCTTTCAAAGAAGCTGTGAGTGCGGGCCGTACGGCTTATCTCGCCGGGCTCGCCGCCTCAGGGAGCGTGGCCAGTGCCTCTTCACCTTTAACTTGTTTTCTCCGGAATGAAACAGAATGAACGAGTGGCGGAAAACAGGATTAAATCCCGCAGAAATTATTGAGACGAAAAGGAATAGAATATGAAACTTGAGGAGTTGAAACTTCACGTTGCGGAAGGCGAAGGGCTAACTGTCGAATTTAAAGAAAAGTTCACTTCCAGGATTGACCGGGATATTGTCGCGCTGGCAAATGCTCGAGGCGGCTTTATTTTTCTCGGCGTCAATGACGAAGGACAGATGGTAGGCGAAAAACTCACCAATCGAATGAAAGCCGATATTCTCTCGCTTGCCAGAAACTGTGAGCCTCATATTGCAATTTCGAAAGTTTCACAAGTTGACAAGACTGTAGTAATCGAAATCCCTGAAGGCGATGAAAAGCCGCATAGCTGCTCTTCGGGTTATTTTCGCCGGCTCGATGCAGTCACGCAAAAGATGACTCAAAAAGAAGTCGGGCTTTTATTCAAGAATGTTAGCGCGATTTCATATGAAGAGCGCATTTGTGGCGATATCTCATGGAACGATGTCTCGAAAGAAAAGATCGAAACATTTTTAAAAGAAGCCGGGATCGCTATTGACAAAATTGATCCGAAGGATGTGCTCACGAGTCTTAATCTTGCCACGAAAAAAGGTATCAAAAACGCCGGCGTGCTTTTTTTTGCACGAGAACTTCGGCGTTATATTGCTCAGTGCGAAACCATACTCGTTTCTTTTAAGGGAACGCAACGTGTGGATATCATCGACCGCAAGGATGTGCAAGATGATCTTTGGACTCAGTATCAGGAAGCCATGATTTTTTTGAAGCGGCATTTGAGCGTCAGGACTGAAATTAAAGGACTGGATCGGAAAGATTCTTACGAAATTCCGCTTGAGGCATTACGCGAGGCGGTGGCAAACGCCCTCATCCATCGTGATTACAGCGTTCGCGGCACGAGCATCATGGTCGAGGTTCATGAGAATCACGTGATCATTAAAAATCCCGGTGGTTTTCCGTCAGGCATGAGTCAGGACAGGCTGGGCGCGCTTTCGGTCAGGCGTAATGAGCTAATCGCCGACATCTTTGCCCGTATGCACAGATCCGAACGCGTAGGTTCGGGGTTTAAACGCATTCGCGAAAGCATGGAAGCGGCAGGCCTGCCGTTCCCCAAAATATCAAGCGACGAGTTCTTTTTTATCGAGTTCGAGAGGCCTGCAAAGGGCAAAGATACAGAGCTGGGTGTAAGTGAGGGTGTAAGTGAGGGTGTAAATGAGGGTGTAAGTGAGGGTGTAAATGAGGGTGTAAATCTAATGATAAAATATATCAAACAGAACCCGGGGAAGCGCGCTCCTTATATTGCCGGGGCAGTCAATGTTCCCTTAAAAACACTCGAACGCTGGCTTAAAAAAGTAAAATCCGAAGGCAAGATCAGATATAAAGGAAGTGCTAAAACAGGCGGCTATTATGCCGTTTGAAGGCAGCCAATAACTTGTAGTTGCATTGGGGGATTTGCGCGAGTAGTACCGTTCTCCATTTGATTTTGGGGGTTAACGGTGCTACGAACCCTTAAAATCAATTGGAGCGCAGTACTAGCGCGCGATTCGGACAGGGATGATGAGCTACTACGACATTCTTCTGAAATATAAGAATTTTCCTTTCGAGAGGATCTTTCGCGAGTTTTCACCCCAAGAAGTTGAGCGTTCGATCCACTCTGACATCCAGGATCCCGAGCGGCTTTTGGCGCTTCTTTCTCCGGTCGCGGAGGAACTTCTGGAACCTATGGCGCAAAAGGCGCATGCTTTGACTCTCCAGCATTTCGGCCGCACGATCCAGCTCTACACGCCCATGTACCTTTCGAATTTCTGCGAGAATGAGTGCGCTTATTGCGGGTTTAACGCCCGAAACAAAATGTCCCGCAGGACCCTGACTCTGGGCGAGGTCGAAAAGGAAGCTGCGTTTATTGCTTCGACCGGGATCGAGCATCTTCTTATTTTGACTGGAGATTCTAGGGAAAAAAGTCCGCCAGCCTATATCAAAGAATGCCTTGGAGTGCTGAAAAAATATTTCAGCTCGATCTCCGTCGAGATCTACGCGCTTACCGAAGAAGAATACGCGGATCTCACACGCTCCGGCATCGATGGACTGACCTTGTACCAGGAAACTTATGATGAGACCGTCTATGATCGTGTGCACAAGGCGGGGCCAAAAAAGGATTTCCGTTTCCGGCTTGACGCGCCGGAGCGTGCCGCAAAAAGCGGGATGAGGAGCGTGAACGTCGGAGCGCTCTTGGGGCTCAATGACTGGCGGAAAGAGGCTTTCTTGATGGGGCTTCATGCGCGTTATTTGCAGGACCGTTACGGAGAGGTGGAGATCGGGGCCTCACTCCCGCGTTTGCGGCCCCACGCTGGCGATTTTAAGGAAATTACGGAAGTGAGCGACAAAAACATCGCTCAGATCACGATGGCGTTAAGACTTTTTTTGCCCCGGTTAGGGATCGCGCTTTCGACAAGGGAAAGCGCTTCTTTGCGCGAGAATCTTTTACCTCTCGGGATCACGCGTATGTCGGCGGGGTCCACGACACGCGTCGGAGGTCATACGATTACATCCCCGGTCCCAATACCAATCAATCGAAGCGTAGCGGAGATTGGGGCCGTCCTGACTACCGTCGATCAAAAGAAAATAAAAGTCAGGGCGGAAGAGGAGAATGCCCCGCAATTCGAGATCTCGGACTCCCGGGATGTCGAGGAGATGAAGGCAATGCTCGTTGCTAAAGGATATCAACCGGTGCTGAAAGACTGGATGCAGCTCTGATGACCGAGTTCCGGCAAGACCTTATCAAAAAACTGGGCGAAGCGAAGCTCGCCAAAATCGAGAAGGCGCGGATCGGGATCGCAGGCGTGGGCGGCCTGGGCTCTAATTGTGCCGCATGCCTTGCGCGAGTGGGATTCAGGAATTTCACAATCGCGGATTTTGATCTTGTCGATCCCTCCAATCTGGACCGGCAATTCTATTTCGAAGATCAGGTCGGGATGAAGAAAGTTGAAGCCCTGCGGGCGAATCTCCTCAGGATCAACCCTAAGCTGGAGATCCAAATGTTGCCTGTGAAATTGGAGCCGGCCAATATTCCGGAAATATTTCGCGATTGCGATGTCGTGGTGGAGTGTTTGGACCGCGCCGAGGCGAAGAACATGCTCGTGACACAAATACTTTCTTCCGGGAAGTTCATCGTTTCTGCTTCTGGGCTCGGAGGGTATGGAGCGAGCGATGATTTGAAGGTCCGTAAGTTGAAATCGAATCTTGTTTTGATCGGCGACCTTTCGTCCGACATCGAAAAAGCACCGGCCTTATCCCCCCGGGTTGCTATCGCTGCGGCCAAGCAGGCGGATGTCGTGCTCGAATTCGTGGCTGGGAAATAGCGCCATGAAAGACCTTTTAGCTGCAAACATTTTTTCCGGTTTTCATTCCTGGACGGACATTGCTTATCAAAAAGAAGTAACCCCTAAGATTCTTAAATTTGAAGTGACTATGGCGGAGGGAGATCCGCGTTCTCTATATCTGGCCTCGATTATCTCCAAGGAAGAAAAGATGGCCTGGCAATCGTTCCAGGACGTTCTTGATCGCACAGCGACACTTGCACAAAACGGTATGCACGGATTCTTTGGTTTTGATGTTCTTTCCGTGGATATTCAATCCGGGATTCGGAATTTCAATCCGAGCGATCTGAGTCGGCTCATGATCAATCATTCCAGGAATCTCGGGCCGGACCAAAAGGTGCTTATTCGTTATGGGCAGCTTTTTGCGCTTTTGCATTACCGGGCCCCGGCGGAGTGGGGAAAGATCGAAGTAAAAACGCATGTGGAATTTTTTAGTCAGGAATCCGCCTCCTTACTTTCAAATGATGTAAGCGAAGCAAGTGTCCGGGCGGCTTTGATGGGCGGCGGTGTGAAAAAAAAGCCTGGGGGGCAGCTGGACCTTCTCTTTAAAAAGCTCCTGAACGAAAGTGACAAAGAACCCCGCGCGATCTATATTGTGCATGACCTCAGTGTGAATCCTGTCTGGGATCCGGCGAATGAGGTTCAGCAGCAGAGGGTGCGCAACTGGCTCGAGAAGGAACAGCCGTTGCAGTCGGAGAATCCTCTGGAAATTTATCTTCATTCCGCGGGTTCAAGGATTTTGATTTGCAGATAAAGGGAGGGGATTGAATGTATCTTTTTTTTGACACCGAGACGACCGGATTACCGAAAAGCTGGAAGGCGCCTGTAACGGATCTCGGAAACTGGCCTCACATTGTTCAGATCGCCTGGGCGATTTTTGATGAGGACGGAAAACGTATCGCGTTTCATGATTACATTATCAAGCCGGAAGATTTTGTGATCCCTGAGAGCGCGACGGCGATCCACGGCATCAGCACCGCAAGGGCACTGAAGAAAGGACGGCCGGCTGCGGAGGTTTTAAAGGAGTTTTCCGGGGCGATCCTGGACGCCACGCGCCTTGTCGCCCATAATCTGGATTTCGATGAAAAGATGGTCCGGGTGGAGTTGCTTCGTCAGGGGATGCCGGATGTGCTGGGAACGATTCCCATGCCTAAAATATGCACCATGAAAAACTCCACGGCCTATTGCAAGATTCCGGGACCGTACGGAGACAAGTGGCCGAAACTCTCCGAGCTTCATATCAAGCTCTTCGAGGTGGATTTTGAGGATCAGCACAACGCCGCGTCCGATGTACTCTGCTGCGCGAAATGTTTTTTCGAATTAAAGCGCCACTCTGTCATTTGTGACAGCCTGAGCGTTCCCTCCTAGTACAGCTTCAAGATCGAAATTGTGGGTGCCACAATTTCGATCTGCTTTAGGTACTGTACCGTTCTCACCTACAAAATCAAACTTGAAACGGTACTAGTTTTACGGTCTGAGTTTGTAGCCGCACGGATTTTTCCCCTCTCCCTGTGTCTCTGTTTAGTTTTATGAAGCACACTAAGGTAGAGCACGTTTAAACGTGCTCTACCACGAGGTAAACTCCAACCCACTAAACAACTACTCGCTAACCTCTCATCCAGTGTCTGTTTAGCCCTCTGAAGAAATTCCTTAGGACGCCGTTAAAAGAGGTGTGAAAAGCGACGCTCTGATCCAATACGAAGAGAAAACCCGCGAAGAACTTCTCGAAGAGATAGAACGTCTTCTGGAAGAGAACGAAAAATTAAAGAAAGCCTTGGGTTCCAAGGAATCGATGGAGGAACGTCGAAAGCTTTTAAAGCTTCTCAACGAATCCCGAAGATCAGAGCATCCAAAAACGCCTGGTCGGAAAATGGGTCATGTTGGCGTGACCCGCGCAAAACCGCGAACGATCGATCGTGTGGTTGAGCTTGAGCTAACACGCTGTCCCGACTGTCATCATTCCGTCAGTGATTCCCAAGGATTCATCGATCACATCCAGGAAGACATTATCCCCGCGCATGTCGAGGCCACTTGTTTCCGGAAGCACCGGTATTGGTGTTCTTGTTGTTCAAAAATCGTAACAGCTCCTCCGGCTTCCGAAGAGATCCCGCATAGTTTTGTGGGACCGAATGTGTTGGTGCAAACAATGCTTTTAAAATATCACCATGGACTTCCCTTTAACAAGATTGCGGAGCTTTTCCAGTCGCTTGCGGGTCTTACGATTTCGGAAGGCGCTCTGGCACATTCGCTTCAGAGGATGAGCGAGTGGCTTGATGTGGAGTCGAACGTGATTCTTGCCGCAATCCGCGCCAGCCCTCTTATTCATATGGATGAGACAGGATGGAATGTCAGCGGGATCCGTCACTGGCTGTGGGCCGCTGTCAACAAACGCTTGGCTTTCTACCGGATCGCGCGGAGCCGCGGAGCCAAGGTTCCCAAGGAAATCCTTCCCGAGGAATACGGGGGGATCCTGGTCACGGATTTCTACTCAGCTTACAACAAGCTGAGCGGGAGGAAGCAGCGCTGTCTCGTGCATCTGGAACGCGAAATGCACCGGTGTTTTCTGCGCGATCAATCAGAAGAGTACGTGAAGTATCACAAGATTCTCAAGCTCATTGTTCAAGACGCTCGCGCACTGAAAGCATCGCGGAAGAAGTTTTCGCTTACGCGATATTCAAAGAAAGTGAGTTTGATCAGAAGGCGGCTGCTTCGTTGGGCATGCCGGGAGCATGAGAACAAAAATCTGAAACGGCTTGCGCAGCGGTTCATGAGACACGCGCTTGAAATGCTGACGTTTCTGGAGGAGCCGGAAGTCCCTGCAGATAACAACCTTGCGGAACGGATGATCCGGTCACATGTGATTATTCGAAACCGAAGTTTTCAAAACCGCTCAGACCGTGGAGCAAAAGCGCACGAGGTGATGATGAGTTTACTCCACACGCTTCGCCTTCAGGATAAAGACCCTCTCGCTTTTTTCAAGAAGGCTGTCCTCTGTCACTCGCAAGGCAACCCCGTCCCAATTCTCTCTACAGCTTCACTCCGCT
>MHFU01000017.1:8534-10833 GCA_001804345.1 Omnitrophica bacterium RIFOXYB12_FULL_50_7 | reverse complement strand
GGCGGTCATCATGATAAGCGCCGGCCTGCCGAGCTTCACGATCGCCGGAAGGTCGGAGGAAATAAGAAGCATGATGATCCCGGCCGGAAGAAGGTTCAGGGTAATCGCAGGATAGAGTGCCGATTCCCTCGGGAGAATGCCGAAATTCGAGACAAGCATCGGCAGGAAATAGATCCAGAACATGGCCGGAGGAAACTGGAAAAACTTTTCAAAACGCGGGTGTTCGGAAAAAAACAGAACAAGCCCCTCGATCAGCAGAAGCGCACAAACAATACCGACAGGGCTTTGGATCATAAGACTCTATCTATGCAAATAATGCCCGAACCTTCGAACGAGTAAAATAAATGAGCCATGCCACGGGAAAGATCACGAAGACTGAAACGCGAGGATGGAGCACGTTAGCGATCCGCTCCGAGAGAGTCGGCGACGCGAAAAGCCAGAACGTCCATACAAAATGAATAAGGTAACAGCCCCATACAAGTGCCGCCAAGGCGAGCCCCCAGCTGAACCAAAGCGCCCAGCGTTTGGACTTCCAGAGCCCCACGAAACAAACAACCACTGCAATAAAAATCCCGGCATTAAGAACCGTCCGAAGGGAAACAAGCCGATCGGTCATGTCAACCAGCGCATAGCCTATGTAACCCGCGAACAGCATTCCAAAAATGAGCATCGTTTTTTTCATAGCTTGTCTCCTCGTTGAAAATTATGTAGGTACAACACCGATACCGACTTTGATCTTCCGAAGATCATAAACACCGTCTGACGTCATATTAAAACCGCGTGTGATCTTTTCCACCATAAAAAAAGGAGCGTCCAGATCCACAAAATCAAAACCCCCAAGTCCCGCGGCAAAATGAGCCGCCGCCGTCACAGCCAGAGGCGTTTCCATCATCGTCCCGATCATAAGCTTGATGCCGCTCCGTTTCGCCAGACACACGATCTCATACGCCTCCAGGATGCCCGTCTTCATGAATTTTACATTAATCGCACCGCAAGTCTTCATCTTAATAAGCCTCGTGGCATCCTGAAGCGACGAAACGCTTTCATCCGCGCAAACAAGCACTTGGCCTTCGCGCGTCACTTTCGCAAGCCCTTCCCAGTCCTCTTTCGGTACCGGCTGCTCGACAAGCGCGGGCTTGATCTTGAGCCATGCCAATTCTTTAAGGAATTTGAGCGTCTGAGCGGCCGTAAATCCCTGATTCGCGTCAAGATAGACCGGACATTTTCCCGCAAACCGAGCCACTGCCGCGACGCGTTTGAGATCCCGGTCGAAATCCCGGCCGATCTTCACTTTAAAAGAGCGTATGCCGCGCCGCAGGATCTCACGGGTTGCGGTCTCGGCCTCGGCGACATCACCAAGCACCACGGTCATGTCGGTCGTGAGCACACGCGGCCGGATCCCGAAAGCCCTCCAAAACGGCATCTTCTTTTCACGTGTCGCCGCGTCCAGAAGCGCCATTTCGAGCGCCGCCAAAGCACACTTATTCTTCGCGAATTTTCTTTTTAATTCTTCAGCGATCTCTGGAAATTCCGCAAGCCCCAGCCCAACGACGGCTCGAGCCGCTTCTTTCATATTTTTTAGCGTTTCCTGAACAGTCTCGCCGGTGATATGCGTCGCGACCGCCGCCTCGCCAAATCCGCGAACGCCCCCGGAAAGTTCTATTGCGAAAAGAACGTTCTCGAGAAGATCATGCTGTCCCTTGGCCGTGCTAAACGGTCTCACGAGCTTCGCGCGCCAGACCCGGGCATTTGCTTTTTGGATAATCACTGACTTCATGAGTTTCACTTTCAAGGGGTTTTACGCTGGTCTTCATTTTTTCTTCGAGTTATACTACCGCAGATTCGCTTAAGGAGACAGGCACCTTTTTTGTATTTCAAAAAGGTGCCTGTCTCCCTCGGAGAGAAACATTTCACTTTATGCAAAAGACTATACTTCAAGGCAAAGCCATCATCGGGCAATCGGGCGGATGCACTGCCGTGATCAACCAAAGTCTCGCCGGAGTCGTCGCAACCGCGCGCACTTCCAAACACATCACCGGCATCCTAGGTTCACGGAACGGCATTGAAGGCATCTTGAACGGTTCCTTCGTGGACCTCAAGGCAACACCTTCAAAATTGATCCACGCTATCGCGAATTCTCCTTCCGCAGCACTCGGTTCCTCCCGTTACAAACTCAAACCCGGAGACGACCGAAAGATCATTGCAAGTCTCCGGAAACACCACATCCGCTATGTGTTCCTGATCGGGGGGAATGATACGGCCAACACCAGCCTCCAGATCGCAAAAGCCGCCCAAAAAG
>MHFU01000017.1:0-8503 GCA_001804345.1 Omnitrophica bacterium RIFOXYB12_FULL_50_7 | reverse complement strand
AAAGACTATTGATAACGACTTGGTCGAGACGGACCACTCGCCCGGGTACGGCTCCGTCGCGCGCTTCGCCGCCGTCACCACCCAGGAAGCGGCGCTCGACACTCGGGCCATGAAAAATGTCGATCCTGTGAAGATCATCGAGCTCATGGGAAGGAATTCCGGCTGGATCGTCGCGGCCTCAGCCCTTCTCAAAAAATCACCGGAGGATGCTCCCCATCTCCTGCTTATCCCCGAAGTTCCATTTGACGAAACGGCTTTCATTAAAAAAACCGAGGCCATTCTTCAATCTGTGGGCTACTGCATTATTGTTATTTCGGAAACGATCCGCGATTATCAGGGGAATCGCGTCGGTTGCAAAACAGAGGGAATCACCGCCGATCCGTTCGGCCACAAATATGTCGAGGGCACGGCCGCGCGGCTTGCCGCGATCCTGGAGAAAAACCTGGGAGTCCGCGTTCGTTTCGACAAACCCGGAACGATCCAACGCATGTCGATGGCTTACATCTCAAAAACCGATCAAAAGGAAGCTTATCAGGCGGGCGTTCACGCGGTGAAATGGGCATCCCAGGGAATGTCTCGGGTCATGGTTGGATTTGAGAGACGATCGAAAGAGAAATATGCTGTCCGTTACACGCCGGTGCCACTCGAAAAGATCCCGAACCGTGAACGGTACCTCCCCGCAGGATTTTTCGATAAGAAAAAAGGGATGATCACACCAGCCTTCGTGAAGTACGCCCTGCCACTTCTCGGCAAGGACCTTCCGCAATTCCCTTCCCTGTAACAAAAAGGGGTCAGTCACCATTTTAGGAAAAAGGTGACTGACCCCTTTATTCACGCCGGAGAATCCCGAAGAACGATATGCGGATTTTTCTCCTGAAAGTTCTTGAGAAGCCATTCGCTTAAGAAAAGAAGCACTCGCCGCCCCTGTTCATCCCGGGCCAAGGCAACGCCATAAGAAAGTATCTCCCCAAGGTCGGCATCATTAAGCGAGCACTCCGCCCATCTCAGGATCTTCCACGGCAACATTTCAAGCTGCGAATCCGCACCATATTCTTCCTTCAAACGGTACTGCAACACCTCGTATTGCAGGGGACCTACGGCTCCCAGAAGCGCGATGTTGGGATTGGCCGGCTTGATCCAACTAAAAACCTGAACAATATCCTCAGCAAGCAAATGCTCCAGACCTTTTCGAAAGGGCTTGTACTTCCCCGGCGAAGGATTATGGATCGAGGCAAAACACTCCGGAGCAAACCGCGGAATGGTGTTAAACACGATGGCGGGATCTTCGCTCACGGTATCCCCCACGCGAAAATCCGATTTAACGGCAAATCCGATAATATCCCCGGGATACGCCTCATTGACGGTTTCGCGGCTTTGCCCCAAAAGAGTGTGCGACCCCGCAATTCTGACGCTTTTGCCCGTTCGCGTGTGGTAAACGTCCATATCCCGGGTAAACTTTCCGGAGCAAATGCGTAAAAAGGCGATCCGGTCACGGTGCAGCGGATTCATGTTGGTCTGGATCTTGAAGATAAAACCCGAAAAATCTTTTGAGAGAACGGGAATAGAACGCTCCCCCGCTTTTCTTTCTACCGGTCCCTCAGAATATTTGATGAAACCATCGAGCAAAAGCTGCACACCAAAGTTATTCGAGGCGCTCCCAAAGAAAACCGGCGTTGTTTTTCCCTGAAGCACCGACTCCGGTGAAAAACCGACATGCGCCATATCCAAAAGTTCCAATTCTTCTGCCGCTTGGAGATACGACTGCTCGTCCACAATCATTTTCACCGCAGGATCCGAAAATCCGTGGATCGACACAGGCGCTTTGTAGGCACCCCCAGGAACCTTCTGAAAAAGATGCACTTCCTTTTGAAGCCGATCATAAACGCCTCTGAATTCCCGGCCACTCCCCAAAGGCCAGTTGACCGGATAGGCATGAATCCCAAGGACATTCTCAAGTTCGTCGATTAGCGCAAGAGGGGAAAGACCCGGACGGTCCAGTTTGTTCATGAAAGTAAAAATCGGGATCCCTCGGTGGCGGCAAATCTCAAAAAGCTTGCGCGTCTGGCTCTCGATACCTTTCCCAGAATCGATCACCATCACGACCGCGTCGACCGCCATCAGCACCCGGTAAGTATCTTCCGAAAAATCCTTGTGGCCCGGCGTATCGAGAAGGTTGATCCGCCACGAATCATAATCGAATTGAAGAAGGGTGGAACTGATGGAGATCCCGCGTTTTTTCTCCATCTCCATCCAGTCCGAAGCCGTCTCTCGCTCCTGCTTCCGGGCGGTCACAGAACCGGCCAGTTGTACAGCACCACCGTACAGAAGGAATTTTTCCGTGAGCGTCGTCTTGCCGGCATCCGGATGCGAAATGATTGCGAGCGTCCGCCGTCTTAATATCTCATTATGGATCAAACCCGTTTGCATGAGTGGCTTACCTTAGAATTATAAATTGATGAGAATCAGGCAGGCTTTGAATGGGGTCACAGCCTAAGAAGCTCCACTCGCTTGGCGTGATTCGCGCAGGAATTGGGTGTTGCTCTTCCAATCCGGGATCACCTTGCACCAAAGCTCGAGGAATACTTTTTTGCCGAGGAATCGCTCGATATCGAGGCGCGCGGCCGTGCCGATCTGCTTGATCTTCTCGCCCCCCTTGCCGATCACGATCGCCTTCTGGGAATCCCGCTCGATCACGATCGTCGCGTGAATACGGGTTATTTTTTCCTCTTCATTGAACTCATCGATACGTACCGCTCCATCGTAGGGAAGTTCCTCGCCCAGAAAGTGATAAAGCTTCTCGCGTATCATTTCCTGCACATGGAAGCGTACGTTCTGGTCGGACAGTTGATCCTCGGGATAAATGAATTCGCCCTTCGGAAGATATTCCAACGCCTGTTTGATCAAGGTCTTGACGTTTTCTCCGGTCTTGGCGCTGATGGGAATGAACTCTTTAAAAGCGAATGCCTTTTGATAGGAATCCAGAGCCACGAGGAGGTCGTCCTTGGGGAAACGGTCAATCTGATTGACCAAAAGAAATACGGGGATGGAAACATCCTGGACCCATTTCAGGATCGCGCGTTCCGCATCCCCCATCGACTTGGGATACACCATCCAGAAAAGAAGGTCCGCGTCCGAAAGCGACTGATGGACATCGCGTACCATGCCCTCGCCCAAGGCATCTTTGGGCTGATGAACACCCGGCGTATCGAGAAAAACGATCTGCCCGCGATAGGGGCTTTGGACCACGGAGCCATCAGGGACAGTCAGGATCCCACGAACCACATCGCGCGTCGTCTGGGGCTTGGCGGAGGTTCCGGCCAATTTCTCCCCCACCAGATAATTCAAAAGGGTGGATTTCCCGACGTTGGGTCTTCCGATGATCGCAACATGTCCTACTTTGGTCTCAGGCATTCTTCTTTTCTCCGGTAGAGCCGGCGTTCGTTTTGCTCTTAGCCATAAAGGGTTCGACCAGGATTGCGCCGATCTTGCCTAGCCCGTGCGTCACTTGTCCCGGCGTATTCACAGCGAGCTTCATGGTCCCGGTAATACCTGCCTTGGTCTTAGAGATCAACGCCTTTTGGAACGCCTTTGTGAAAGCGCTGAAGACACGGAACTTGGGGTCTTCGATATAACCATCAACCTTGATATTCAATTCCACGGCTTTCTGGTTCTCTAAAAGAAGACGGATCGCATCGAATGGATATTTGAGAAGTTTCTGGGTAGCCGTTGGCGCCTCGAACGTCATGGCCTTAAGAGTCAGTAAATGCTCAGACTGGAGATCCCCCTCCACGCACAGCAGGTGCGACTTGAGATCAAAGGTCCCGCTTTGCACTTCTCCGAGGATCCCCGAAAGAAGAAACTCGTATTCCGCCAGGGAACCGTCGGTGATCTGAACGTCGACATCAAAATTATCCCCATCCGCAAATTGACACTTCCCCCCGCCTTTGAAACGGGCCGGAGGATTCACTCCGAAGGTTGCTTCCACCTGGATCGTCTCCGTGAAGGTCGGGCTGGTATAATCCGAAAGAAAATCAAAACCGGTCCAATAGCCCTTGATGTGCTCAAAGATCCACCGCTGCTCTTCCGGTTCGCGCCGATCATCAAAAATAAGCGACCCTTTCTCGAGTTCTAAACGATCGATCCGAACACGCCAGGAGTCCTCGCCGATATTGTCCGGATGAGGCATCGAACGGGGCGGAAGCGGCGGGCCATCCACATCCAGTCCCATGTTGTGATACCAATGCGTAACATTGGTACGCGACCCTTGGGGAGTCATGTAACTCTCAATGGCAAAGACTACTTCTTTGAAGTGAGCCGTGCGAATCCGGATAAACTTGTTCTTGAGCACCCGAAGGTCCAACTGGATATCGATCCCCTTACACGTAAAATGGTCCCGCCTTTTGAACCCCGGGGGATTGAGTATCTCGAGTTTTCTTACAGTCACGCGTGCAAAAAATGGAGCAACACGCATGCCTTCGATATGAACCGGCATGTCAAAGACCCGGGTCATCACTTTTTCCAAAAACGGCTCGGCCGCCATTCCCAGAAGCCGGGCATGCAACATTCCAAGGATCACCAACACGATCAAAAAAATGAAAAAAGGCCTTCGCTTCTTCATCGAGGGTTCAACCCTTTCCGGAAAATTTCTTCGCGCCCATAAAGTTCTTTCAGCCGCTCGATATCCTCCGGATTCAACGCCGGCCGCAGAGATGCCGCAACATTCTCAAGCACCTGCGCCGGGGTCTTCGCTCCGGCAATGACCGTCGAGACCGCCCCAAACGCGAGCGTGAATTCCAACGCCGCTTTCAATAGAGGCAAGGACCCAAACCCGAGTGTTTTTTGGATAAGCTGGATCTTTTGCCAATCGGCTTCCCGCTTTTCAGGGACCCATCGCCGGCGATGATCATCCTTGGGAAATTCGTGCGATGGCGCATATTTTCCAGTCAAAAGTCCCGAGGCAAGCGCTTCCCGGACGATCACCCCGACATCTCTTTTCTCCGCTTCGGGAAGGATCCTCTCCGCCATGCGTTGATCCAGCAGATTGAAGATGATCTGGATCGCCTGGACCCGCAGATCCTCAATCGCCGCCAAGGCCTCAGCCTCCGTGTGAACCGAGATTCCGATAAAGCGGATCTTCCCTTCTTTCTTCAACCCCCCCAGAACGCTTACCAAATCTCCTTTTTGAATCAACTCCAAAGAAGGATTGTGAAGCTGAAAAAGATCGATCACATCCGTCCCAAGGCGTTTGAGGCTTTGTTCGCAAGCGAAGCGGATGTAACCAGCGTCAAAATTTTTCCTGTGTCCGGCGTGGTTAAGCTTTCCGGGCGACCCCGGTAAAGAAGAGTCAGATTTTTGTGAGGGGAGAACCTGCTTGCCGGCAGGCAGGTAGAAATCCCAGCCGCACTTGGTTGCCAGAGTCAAGCGGTCGCGAGACTTGCCTTTCAGGAATTTCCCGAGAAGCTCTTCGCTGTGTCCTTCCCCGTAGGTGTCCGCCGTATCGAAAAAATTGACTCCCGAATCCCACGCGGCTGCCAGGGCTTCGAGAGAATCTTTGTCGCGGACCGGACCGTAGGCATTACCTCCTATGGCCCAGCAGCCGAAACCGATCTCGGAAACATGCAAATCCGTTTTCCCAAGACGACGTTCTTTCATACGAGAGGCAACAGCTCCAATCCTGGGCACTCAAAAGGAGGGATAATCGAAAAGTTACTTCGGGAAAAGTTCGTCAATGGCTTTTTGGATCTTGTCCTGGGCCTGATAGCCCACAAGCTGTTTCGCAACCTCTCCGTCCTTGAAAAAAATGACCGTCGGGATACCCTGGACCCCATATTTCTGAGGCGTATTCGGGTTCTCGTCCACGTTCATTTTCCCGACGACGATGCGGCTGGCGTTGGCCGTCGCGATCTTTTCCATCACGGGACTGAGCATCCGGCATGGCCCGCACCACTCAGCCCAAAAATCGACCAGGACAGGTTGTGCGGACTGAAGCACCTCCGCCTGAAAATTCGCATCGGTAAGGGTCTTTTCTTTACTCATGGAATAGCTCCTTATGGAAGATAACGGTGACAAACTTGTCGCAACGGAGCCGTAATATACACCGAACACCCGGTTCTGTCCACAGGACCCGAAACTTCCAAGCTTAAGGAACTATTTCAGGCCAAGGATCTCTGAAATAACCCTGAGTCCCTGATCCGCGAATGGCTGGGGATCCTCTTTGCGGCGCCGTTACACTTCCTTGGGCACAGAATCCTCATCGCCTTCTTTTTCAATACAAGTCCGGTTCCGGCCCTCTTCCTTCGCTCGATAAAGCGCCGCATCGGCACGAAGGACCATCAGATCTGGAACGGTTTCCCCGGGCCTCAGGGTCGCGACCCCGAGACTCACGGTCAGCGGGATCGTCTGACCTTCGTACGTAAAGGTTTCTTGTTCGATCCGGCGCCGTATTTTCTCTCCCCAATTGAACGCCGCATCCTTCAGATCGCAATTCTTGAACATCACGATGAATTCCTCGCCTCCGTAACGAGCCGGGACATTCCGTTCTCCCTTCTCTCCCTCGATATGAACGGAAGAGTACACCACCTGCGCAAGATGCTTTAGAACAGCATCACCCGCAACGTGGCCATAAGTATCATTGATCTTTTTGAAATGGTCGATATCGAATAGCGTGATTGACAAAGGCATTTGCTTTTTACGCACCTCCATCACGGTATCATTCAGCAAAGCGCGAAAATGCCGGATAATATAAAGCCCCGTAAGACCATCGCGCGTCGCCAACGCAAAAAGACGTTCCTGTTCCCGTTTCCCGATCGTAATAGAAAATACCGCAGAAAATACAAAAAGCTCAAAGATCAGAAAAAGCGGATTCATCGAGTAGATCCAGATCCCGTGTGCCACAAATAGCCAAAACGCAAAAAGGATCCACAAAAGCCCCACCCCCAACCCAAACACCATCGAGAAAACCTGCCGCGAGAACATAAAAAACAAGGCGGTTGCAAACCCGATGGCCAAAAATGCGACCTTATTCCACGTGGGAGTAACAGGCCGTACGAACCGACTGGTAAGGATACTGTTCATGATATTGGTCTGGACCCCCACCGCAGGAAAAGCCGCTTCCATCGGATTCGTTTTGATATCCGTAAGCCCCAAGGCGGTAAGCCCAATCACGCATATCTTGTCCTTGATCTTGTCCGGGGGGATCCATGGCGTCCGACCTTCACGAAGGGCCGCATAACTTTTAAACACATCCAAAAAAGAATAATGCTGAAAAGAATCCTTCCATTTTCCAACCCAATTAATAAGGACCCGTCCCTCCGAATCCGTGGGAATATCCATTTTCCCCTTGGGAACGGTTTTACCAAGATAGTCATAGGCAACTTTGACGCCGATATAAGGCTGGGTCTCTCCCTGATATTCCAGAAGAGGGACTATGCGACGGATCGTCCCGTCCCAGTCCGGAGAAATATTCACATGCCCGATCCCCTGGACGAAGCGTTCCATCTCAGGCAAAGGATGGATCCAGGGTTTCTGCCCGCCCAAAGACTCCATCATTACCGGCAAATACACATTCCCAGCCTCCTTAATGGCTTGACTCAAAGACTCATCGTCAAAGGTCGTACTCGGCTCGCTAAAAACCACATCAAAAACGATCTTCTTCGCACCCCATTCCTTCAGAATATGCACCAATGCCGCATGATTGTGCCTCGGCCACGGCCACCGACCGATCCCCTGGATGCTGTCCTCGGCCATATCGATATGCACAATCGCGGGATGCATCGCGATGGGAGGTCTTTGGCGAAAGAAAAAATCGACACACATGTTCTCTAAACGTTCCATAAGGGGTGTGTTCATGATGAGCAGCTGAAGGAAAATGATCAACAGGCAGCCGCTGAAATGGATCAGATGTAAGCGGAAGATCGTACTGAAATAAAAAGCCACCTGGCGTTGTTTACGCCTAAAAAAACCCTCGGGGGTCTGGACCAGTCGGGCTGGCGGATTCTTTAAATGAGTCATAGGTCTCTTCCCAGTTCCTGTTTGAAAGCTCTTCTATAAAGTTTCGGAATCCCTCGCCGCAAACTTTAAGCCTCTCGTGACTTTTATTTTCTTTTGATCCATTGAAGGACACAGATCCTGGATTTCGCAATGCCCACAATCCGGCTGGCGAGCAAAACAGCGTACGCGGCCATGATGGATAATAAGATGCGAAAAGAGCGTCCAATCCTTTTTCGGCACTAACTCCATCAGGTCAAATTCAATCTTTACGGGATCCGCGTGGCACGTCAACCCCAGCAAACGATTGATGCGGATCATATGCGTATCCACGGAGATCCCGGGGATACCAAAAGCGTTCCCCAAAATGACATTGGCCGTTTTCCGGCCCACTCCCGGAATCGTGATAAGATCTTCCATGAGAGCCGGGACTTTCCCACCGAATCTTTCGAGAACTGCTTTCGCGGCCCCCAGGATATTCTTAGTTTTATTCCTGTAAAAACCCGTACTACGAACC
>MHFU01000016.1:9781-10841 GCA_001804345.1 Omnitrophica bacterium RIFOXYB12_FULL_50_7 | reverse complement strand
GCCGCCGGGGTCGTCACCGCCGACGGTCCCGCGTCGGCCGAGAGCTTCGGGAACATCTTCGCCGAGCTCCTGGAGGGTTCCCGGACGAGGTCGGGCCGCGTCACCCGCTGACGGCGACCCGCCCGGTCAGACGCGCACGATCGCCGCGCCCCAGTGGAGCCCCGCGCCGAGGGCCGTGAAGCCGATGAGGGCTCCCGGGCCGATACGCCCCTCCTCGACCGCTTCGTGGTAGACGATAGGGAGCGTCGCGGCCGTCGTGTTGCCGTACTTCTGGATGTTGTTGAAGACCTTCGAGTCGGGGAGCCCGAGGATCCTCTGGACCGACTCGTTGATCCTGAGGTTCGCCTGGTGCATCAGGAGGAGGTCGAGCTCCTCGAGGCGGTGGCCCGTCTTCGCGAGGGCATCGCGCACCGCTTGCGGCATGAGCTGGCTCGCGAGGCGGAACACCTGGCGCCCCTCGACGATCGGGATCGTCCCGAGGCTCTCGAACATCTCCGGGGTGAAGTAGGGGCGCGACCGGCAGCCTCCGCCCGGGACGTAGAGCTTGTCCCAGTGCGATCCGTCGGTCTTCATGACGAAGCCGAGGAACCCGCGTCCGTCGCCCGACTCGTTCGCTTCGAGGACCATCGCGCCCGCGCCGTCGCCGAAGAGGACCGCGCGGTCGCGCATCCCGGTCGCCCGCTCGTACCAGTAGGGGTCGCACGGGCCGTCCGACGTCCCCAGCATGACGTCCCAGACCGACTCGGGCCACGGCATCAGCCCCGAGTGGACCTCGGCGCCGACGAGGAGGACCCTCTCGTACGCGCCCGACCGGATGAAGGCATCCGCCGTCTGGAGGCCCGAGAGGAACCCGGCGCACTGCATCCGGATGTCGAGGGCGTGTGTCGTCGACATCCCGAGCCGCGCCGCGAGGAGCCCGCCGCTTCCGGGAAAGTAGTGGTCCGGCGTCATCGTCGCGAAGACGACGAGGTCGATGTCGGAGGAGGTCAGCCCCGCCTTCGCGAGGGCCGCACGCGCCGCGTGCTCGCCGAGCTCGGCCGGCCCGACGCCCGGCGCCACG
>MHFU01000016.1:9537-9761 GCA_001804345.1 Omnitrophica bacterium RIFOXYB12_FULL_50_7 | reverse complement strand
CGTCCTGGGGACGATCCACTCGTCCGAGGTGTCCATGATCCTCGAGAGCATTTCGTTCGTGACGACCTGGGGCGGGAAGAAGGTGCCGGAGCTGCGGATGACGGTCGTTCTCTTCGTGGCGTTCATGCGCGGGCCCGGAGTCTAGCGGACCCGGCCGGCCGGCCCCGGCGGGCGTTCCCGGAGGAGGACGACCGTCGCCCCCCAGCCGCCCCGGTCCGGCGGCG
>MHFU01000016.1:0-9326 GCA_001804345.1 Omnitrophica bacterium RIFOXYB12_FULL_50_7 | reverse complement strand
TCCAGATCGAGGTCGTGTAACGGATTGTCGGTTGAATTTTCATGCCAGCAATCTTCTGTAAAACGGGCAGCGCAGCCGCAGGAGTGATCGCCAGGACCGAGGTGAAACCGTACTGGTTCCAAAATGCCTGAAGATCTTTCGTGTAATACTGTTCGAGTTGGGCGAGTGTCGGCGTCGTCGGCACATCCGCTTGTGCGTCCGTTAAAGTACCGGTCGGTTCACCGTTTTCATCAAGAATGACAGAACCGCCATGAGGAAGCTTGGTCACTCCCTTCACGATGCCCAACTTTTTCAATGCCGCCGAATTCGCAATGCCCATGTGAGTACCGTTGGCAACCAGAACTGGGTTTTCCGGAGATGCAATATCGAGCTCAGCTTTGGTCGGCATTCGCTTTTCCGCGAACTTGTTCTGGCTTGCCGAAACACACGCAGCAAAGATCCATTCCCCCTTGGCGGTTTTCTTCGCCCATGCCGCAATATGTTCAAGCGCCACTTTAACCGATGGAGTTTCCGGATAACGACAATCCACCCAGGTCTCTTTCATCATCATCGCTTCCATCGGATGGCAATGCGCATCGATCAGCCCCGGCACGACGGTCTTGCCGCCGAGATCGATCATTTTTGTCGTGGGTCCCGCGAGTTTTTTCATCTCGTCGGAGCCTCCAACATTCATAAACTTGCCGTCCTTGACCGCAACAGCCTCGGCTGTCGTTCCTGCAGTATCGAGCGTCGTGATCTTCCCGTTAAAATAAACCACATCCGCATCCGCCGCGAACGCCGCAACCGACATGAATGCGGACGCTACAACCGTAAGCGCCACCATTAGGTTTCTCATAATTTTTCCCCGGCTTTCAGCACTGCTTACCGCTTGGATCTTTAGGCTATCGTTTTTTCACTTCTTCAATTGCCCGTTTGCGTCATACTCCCTAAACATCCCCCCAAACTCTCCGTTCTTGTAAACTCCCTCGATTCTTAATTGCCCGTTTTCATAATAGGCCGTTAACAGTCCCTCAAACTCTCCATTCTTGTAAACTCCTTCGTTTTTCAACTTCCCACTTTTGTAATAATTCTTGAACAACCCGTCAAGGATTCCATTCCGGTGAAATCCCTCGCATGTTAATAGCCCGTTTTCGTCATACCACTGCACCACTCCCTCGATCTTTCCATTCCTAAAAACCCCCTCTTTTTCCAACTGTCCGTTTTCGTAATACCACCGGACCGTTCCCTCAGGTTCTCCACTCTTTAAGACTCCCTCGCTTTTCAACTTTCCGCTTTCGTAATAATTTCTAAACGGCCCCTCAAGATTTCCGTTTTGGTAAGATGTTTCTAAGCTTACCTTCTTGCCGTTGTAATGCCCCTTGACTGCTTCCACCCCATATCCTGCAGAACTGAATGCCACCGTCGAAATGATGGCAACTCCGATCAGTCCGCGAACGAAAGCCCCTAATTTAATATTCATCCCCATA
This sequence comes from Omnitrophica bacterium RIFOXYB12_FULL_50_7, assembly GCA_001804345.1. Classification (GTDB taxonomy): domain Bacteria; phylum Omnitrophota; class Omnitrophia; order Omnitrophales; family Aquincolibacteriaceae; genus Aquincolibacterium. The sequence goes on along the minus strand of MHFU01000016.1, from coordinate 7,860 downwards.
ACCCCTCCTCATTTTCTTGTGGTCATTCAAAAATTTTAAAAACGGATACCTGCCGTCTGTTTTAGCCTACTCCATTTGTCTCAATACCGTTCAGTTAAGGCAAATAGTGACTGCCCCAGCTGTTTCGGGACAGTCACTACCAAAACCACTTAACTAAACGGTATTGCCATTAGCCTTGATCGTCTTGAACTGCCTGTTGGCCGGTTTGTCTTTTCACTTGAGGAATTGTCTGATCGGCCGAGGAGGAAGAAGCCATTTTCCCCGCTTTGCGGGCCGCGATCACTGTTCTTGCAGCACGAATACCCAAGACGGCATAAGCAGGCGGCGTTCCAAAAACAAGCGTCATGAAACCGGCACCGATCATAATCCGCAAAAGAGTTTTCATCATAGACGGTCTCTTTTTTTTCAAAAAACTGCCTTTGGATTTAGGCCTGCAGGAGCATCAGGCTTATCATGGCCACCAAGGCCAGCAGCGATGCTCCGACCAACAATATCTTGTGGTGACGTTTCATTTATTTTTTTCCTGTAATTTGAAAGCAAAAAAAATCTGACCAGACGAGATCCTTCGGGTCGCCCGTTGCAGGATCGATCGGGCCATCCTTCACAAAAAACTTCACCTTGAGCGTTCGCGCCTTCTGATCATAGAGATCCGTCCAGATGGTCCTGTTAGGAATGGGATTCGCCATGCCTCGTTTTGGATTATTCCAGCGGGCCTTGACCTGGTCCTCGTTTGCGAGGACGTCGTCAGCAGAAAACAGTTTTTTCTGACCCAGCAGTTCCACAAGTTTATTGTACCGGGCAAACGTATTGTCTTCTTCATAGGGCGTATACTTCGGGAAAGTAGAAGGATTCTTGAAACGATAAAGAGGATGATTGGTGAATGGCTGCGGTTTGCCGGCATTTTCCGTAAATTCGACGCGCAGGTTCTTGGGATTGATCTCCACCGTGATCGACCGTCCTGAGACGTCAGCAATCAAAAGATGCGCCGGTTCAAACGTGAGCGACAACTTTTGATTCAGGATCGCGGTTTTCGCCTCATCTACAGTTTGGCAATTATCAAGGACATAGCGAAGTATCTGGGTCGGGAAGATCAACCCCGAGATATCCGCTTTCGGATCCGTATTGATCGCGGTGTAATTATCGGTATGCAGGATGGCAATAAGTCCCTTTTCGTTCATGCCTGTCACAACACTCAAAAGGTCCCCCGTTCCCACGCCGATCGACGCGTATCCTTTGTCAGGATAGAGTTCGATCACGTAATTCCGGGTAAACATGGAGGGAGCACTCCCCTCAGGAAGCTTTAAGAGCTTATTGATCGAACAGAGCGGATAATCCATGTTGTGCCCCAAAAATCCGCTGCCCTCCGTTGTAAATGACGGAGGATAGTAGACGCTCGAGCAACCCCAGGGACCGGCATCATAGACGAGTTGATCAAAAACAAACAAAGAGTCGCCATAGCTCTTCCCATAAGAAGCCGCAACACCCTTGGCTCTTTCCCTCAGGATGGGAGCATTTTGCGCCAAATAAATGTCTGCGGCTTTCGCGTACACAGCATCCGGGTATTGCCCCAGTTCGGTGACACCGTAGCTGTTTTTCGCAATGCCTCCAAGGGCCTTCCCGATCTCTTCGTTGGTGCCTCGAATCACAATATGCCGGACGCTTTGGTAGCTGTCCTTGCCTTGCGTCAGCAAAATCTTCTCTTTCACGATCGGCGCCGCAAAAAGAACGCCTGCGGAAAACAAAAACAGAATCGGAAACATGAAAAACTTTTTCATAACTCTCTCCTCTTTTGGGTGACAGTCCCAATTCTTATCAATTTCCGCTTGGTGGAAGTCGGGCAGTCCTGGCTGCCTTTGATCAAAAGAAAATAAAAGCCAGGACTGTCACCTTTTTTTCATTTCATCTCCGCAAGCTTGTTTGTCCTATCCGCAACGGAAAAATCTTCAACCATCGGTATAAATTGGACCGGCGCATCGACGGCCGCCGCCAGCTTCTTTAGATCGATGGACTTCAGATTCATGTCGTCGTAAGTGTAGTAATACATCACACGGTTGGAGAGATCCAGAAGAAGCGACCACTGGGTGTATTCCTTTGCGATCGCATCGCCTCCGCCCTTGGCCTTGCCCTGGCCTCCATTTTCTTTTCCTGAAAGGTTGCCAAGGCTAGCCCCATTAACCGTTGACTCTTTTGATGGAGAATGGGACTTGAGCTCAGCCTGGACGGCGCCTAAAGGGATATCCACGGTGTTGAGAATGTGTTTGGCCAGATTCAGTGCGGCGGTCCGGTCCTTGGCCTGCGGAGCCGTATTGACAAGATAGGCGATTCGAACGAACCTTGACGGAGGGCTCCAATCGCCCGGTATGCCGAGCCAGCCCGAACCCGTTCCCGTGGGTTTGATCTCAACGCCATTGAAATCCTTCGCCTTCGGAATAAGCGGGTTAAGATTCACGAAATTCCGGAGGTTTGTGATCTGCCACGGCAATTCCGGCATGTTCGTCATCACGCCGATCGGATGGTCGTAGACCTTTTTCTCGCCCTTAATAAATTCGATAACGATGCAATTTCCGGTAGCATCATGGACAGCAAAGTGCAGCAGAAAGGGACCGCCGAGTTCTTCCACGGTCTCTCCCCACACACGAACCGACGAGAGCTCTTTTTTTACCTCATCGGCGGTGGCAAAGTTGCTCAGGATCCATGAAATAAAATCGTTACTGCTCAGAGCGTTCGCGGCTTCTTCCGGTCCGGGAGTTTCATATTTACCTTCCGTGAAATACAGGGCTTCCACGGAAAGACCGGCCTCGTTCATCCCGTCGCCGAAACTTTCCTTCAGCCCCATCCCGTTGATACCGAGAAAAGCGTATTTCGACGTCCAACCTCTGCCCTGCCCGCCGTCGGGGGATTTGCTGGCGAATATCTTGCCTGCGGGCTCAAACACGATTTGCGACTTGGCGTCGATCCCGAATTCGTTGGAACGCGCGACAACCACGGTCCCGTCACCCGCCTTGACGTAAAAACTCGTGCATGCGTTGGCACATGGCACAAGGCCCAGACAGACCGCCATAACGATACAAAGGATCTTCATAAAACGGTTCATACGTCCTCCTCATATTTAATGGCATCGGTGATATCCATGGGCGCTTGATTGATAAAGCTTGAAAGAAGCACTGGCCCGATTTTCTTATTTTGGGCGAAAAACTTGTTCAGATCAATGAGCAAATAATTTAACCGATGCGCATAGTCCGCGACAAAGACCTTGTTGTTTTTGAGATCTTTGATGAGGGTGATCTGCGCCGTCTCCAGCATCGGCTGCTCCTCGTAATCGCCGGAATTGACCGACCCTCGCGGAATATCCACCGTATTGATAAGATGACCCGCGAGAGAATATGCTTCTTCCGCCGTACTGACAGGAGCTGCAAAAGAACGCAGCAGACTGACCTTAACGAACCTTGATGCTGATTTAAAATCCCCGGGCAGCCCCGTCATCCCGTCGCCAGTGCTGAGCTCTTTCAAGGTGTATCCTTCTCTCTCCGACGTGACCATATCTTTGGGGTTCAGTGTCATGTAATTCCGCAAGTTCGTCAGATGCCAGTCATAAGGGGGGCTATTGGTCAGCGTATGCGTGACGTTGTCATGGATATTCAGCTTACCCTTCACGTACTCGACGACGATCCCCGCGCCCGTTCGATCGGTAATCGCGAGATGGATCGTAGCACTTCCCTGGGCCGCCACCGCAGGCGTCCAAACAGTAACTTTCGGCAAAGCTTCTCTTACTTCCTGAACGGTCGCAAAGTTCCCCAAGATCCAGTCTCCAATATCTGAAAGCGCCAAGACCGATTTATCTTCGGGCGTCACTGCTTGAAATTCGGTGAACCCCGGCAGGTTCAATCCCTCGATATTAAGCCCGGCCTCATTCTGCGCGGAGTCGAGCCCCTGCTGAACGGTCACACCCACTCCGGCATAGGCATATTTGCTGACCCAAGTCATCGGCTTAAAATCTTTGGCGACTTTATCGGCAGGATAGCTTGCCGTAAATGATTGACCTTTGGGGACCACCGAAAAAGTGTACTCCATGGGAAATCCCCACTCGATCGAGCGCCCGATCACAACACTTCCGTCCTTTGCCTCCACGTCGACAAAAGTACAGGCGTTCGCGCATGGGGCCAGCGCCAGAAATAAGGCCATAACCGCACCCATAATCTTCACTGATTGCTTCATATTTCCTCCTCAGGTTGCGAAACAATTGTCCCCGTTCAGGCGCCATGCATAACCCACAGGGACAGGTCTGAAAAGCAAAGCAGACCTGTCCCTTTTAGAGCGTAAAAAAAACGGCGCTAAACGGCTAAGGACAATTAATAGAAAAACCCGACGCGTGCTTCCATCTTGTATTCGTAAAACGTGTAAAAGTTCTCCGGCTTCCCGCTGTAGAACATGGGAAAACCGAATTCGACGGACAGGATCGTTTTGCCCGGGAATATTTTTCCGATCATGGCGTTAAAGGGCAGGAATACGTGGCCGCCGTCCAGCAGGTTGATCTGGATATCGTTCGAAGGGTAGGTATTGATGAACCAACGGCCGGGGAGCATCCAGTTAACGGACGGCGCCATTTCCAGGGTCCCGATATGGCCCCTTTTCTTCGAACCCGCGTAATCCAAGGCGTACCGGACTGTCATCTCCGCAAAACTTCCTTCGCTTAGCCCGGGAAGTTTCCGGCGGACCCCCGCGGTGGGCAGCAACTGGTATTTGCCGCCTCCCATCTGGTCACCGGTCGCGGTCGGAAAAATGAACTGCGTCCCGGCGCCGGCCGCCCAATTGCCGCCGAACTTTTTAAGCAATAGGGCCTGCGCAAGAAAGTCGCCCAGACCGAACTTGAGCGCGCCGTCCGGCTCATGGGCGCTGAAACTGTTAGTAAGGACACACGGCAGATCAAAGCGCGTCCCGAGACCCCAGCTCTTGTTGAAAAAAGAGGCTCGGTCCGTACGGAGGGTAAAAGTGTTTTGCGAACGTTCTTCGTTGAGGAGCTGATATTTATAACGGATATCGAATGTGGAAGGCGGATGAGTGATGTCTTCCCCGGTATTGATCTCTTTGTCCCTGGGAATCTCTGCCGCAAAAACACTCGCGGAAAGAACAAAGCTAAGAAGCGCTGAAATAAGGGCTCGCGGAATCATATCTTATAGCCGGAATTATACCGTAAAAAAAATAATCGCCTAAAGAAAATACTCGGCCAGAGGTATTCACGCCAACTTGGTACATACAGAATGCCGATAACAACTTCCGCAACAGGTTCATCAAAGGTATAATCCTCGCATGTCCTCAAAATTTCGATCGATCCGTTGGGAGCTTTGCCTTGCTGTCGGGATCCCCCTGGTGGCCGTCTACTTAACAGTGTTGGGCACCGCTTACTATGAGTTTCGCAAACATGCCTACGAAGGCATGAGTAATTACATGACAGCACGGGCAACCCTTTACGCGGAGAAATTCAACGAAGCTTTTTCCGTGACCGCACAAGGAGTCAACACCACGGCTTCATTTCTGGAAGAAAAAACTGTTTTTTCCGAGGAGACGCTCTACCACCTTCTGCGCGACCATGTTTCACAAAATCCGTTCATTTCTGGTTCCGCCATCGCTTTTGCAGAAAATGCGTTTACGTCGAAAAAGAAACTGTTTGGACCCTACGTCTGCCGTAAAACCCCGGAGATGAACGCAAAACAGGAAAATCCATCCTCCCCCAAGAACACGGAACTATTCCGCGAAATCGATGTTGCGAAAGACGCCTACGATTACCGCAGCTGGGACTGGTACAGTTCTCCCAAGAAAAGCGGCGTCGCCGTCTGGACCGAACCTTTTTTTGACGAAGGAGCCGGAAACATCATGATGTGTACTTATTCGACGCCTTTCTTCAAGAACGGGAAATTCCAGGGAGTCGTCACAGCCGATATCCCCATCCAAAACCTGCAAAAGTTCCTCCGTGAAGACAGCCTGGTAGCCTCCAACGCTTTTGTGATCATCAGCCGCGAAGGCCAGTATATTACCCACCCGAATCCGGAATACATCATGAAGGAAACCATTTTTTCAAACGCTGAAAAGATCCATCGGCCAGAATTGATTTCTCTGGGACGAAAAATGACCTCCGGGGGAAAAGGAGCTGTTCTTATCAAGGATTTTACGGGATCAAAGAAGATATTTTTATTTTATGCCCCCATCACCAGCACCGGATGGTCTTTTGCGGCAACCGTTCCGGAAGAGGAGATTATGCGGCCGGTCTGGCAGCAATTGACAAGGTTTGGGTTGAGCATGTCTGTGGGGCTCTTACTAATCGTGATCCTGCTTCTCGTGATCTCCGCCAAGATCACCCAACCTGCCATTAAACTTTCCGCGGCGGCCAAAAAACTCGGGACTGGGGACTTTGATGTGCCTTTTGAAGAAAGCTACGGGGCAAATGAAATAGGCGCCCTCGCGGAATCGTTCAAACAAATGGTCCAGGGACTTAAAAAATACATGGCGGCCCTAACTCAGGAAATAGCCAAACGGCAACAGGTTGAAAGCGAGCTACAGGTGGCTCGCGACATCCAGCTTTCACTTCTTCCAAAAACTTTTCCTCCTTTCCCCGAAAGAAAAGAGTTCGATCTCTACGGGAAAAATGGCCCTGCCCGTTTTGTCGCTGGAGATTTTTTTGATTTCTTTTTTGTCAACGGAAACACTTTGGTTTTCACCATTGCGGATGTTTCAGGGAAGGGCATCCCCGCCGCTATGTTCATGGTAATCGCGCGCACCCTGATACGGAATATCACTTCGAGCGGAAAATCTCCTTCTGAAACATTGGAGGCCACGAATAAAATCCTTTTCGACGGGAACGAACGAGGCATGTTCGTCACGCTCTTTTTGGGCTATTACGATCTTCGAAGCGGAACGGTTTGGTATGTGAACGCCGGTCATCATCAGCCTTATTGCATTGATCGATCCGGCAAGGTTCGAAAGTTCGGAAGAGTTACCGGCACTATTTTGGGCATTTCAGAGGATCTGAAATACGAGGCCGCGAAAGAAACCTTGGCGCTTGGCGAAACGCTTATTCTATACACAGACGGTTTTCCCGAGGCCCGAACTCCCTCCGGGGAGTTTCTTAATGAAAAGAGGTTTCAGGCTTTTCTGGAGGGGCATGCTCAGGAATCCGTAATGGCTCTGTGCGAGAAAGTCTTCCAGGAAGCGATGGACTTCCAGCAGCAAAAGCCAACCGACGATCTCACGATCCTTTCCTTGAGGCGACTGATCTGAGGGAAAACTTTCTACCGCATAACATTTGAAATGAGGGGTATGCGGTGCAGTACTGTTAACCCCTAAAATCAAATGGAGAACAGTACTAAGACCTCGGATAAATACCGTCTTTTTACAAGGAAGCTGTTGCGTGATATTTTTTGGAAAGACAACACCGTCCCTTTTGTTACTTTTTTATTTCCTTACCAGGGTCCCCAAGGCCCCCAAACGCCCCAATTGAACATGGTTTCGCTGTTCATTTCCGCCGTGGCTTCCTGCTCGTCGGCAAGATTCGTCTGGTAAACCATTTTCTGATAATCCTGATAATTTTGCTCCGTGCCGACGTAGACACACTGACAGGCTTCGGCATCCGCATAAACATACAAAAGCCGGCCATCCTTGGTATGCGGGATGAGCTTGCGCTGCGTCATGCCTTGGACATTCGCCAATTGCTCCGGAGTCTGGGCTTGTCTCATCTGAAAACCCGCCGCTGCAAGCGTCTCCTCTTTGGATCTGGCATTACTATCCCGGATCGTCTGACAGCCGGTCAACGCGACCATACCGCATACGATCAAGAAAAACATCGAAAATTTCCGTTTTGAGAAATGC
>MHFU01000015.1:10471-11000 GCA_001804345.1 Omnitrophica bacterium RIFOXYB12_FULL_50_7 | reverse complement strand
TAAATTCCCGCTAATCCGGCAGTACCTGATAGCTGCTGTCGCTGAACAAACCTATCAGGGCCCATGTTCCCCCCATCAAAAAATCGCCCACGATGAGACCGATAAAAAAATATTGGAGTTTCTTAAATAAAACAACCCCTCCATAGCGCATGCAGATGGCGTTGGAAATCCATCCGACGAAAAAGCTGAACCAGAGAATTCGCATGGAAGAACTGTAAGCGGTCAGGTATCCGATGGGATGGAGAGGCCACCAGTAAAATCGGTGATAGCAGATCACGAGGCACAACATGACCACGGCGCCGACCGCTGAAAAGATCAAAACCCACTGCCCTGGTCTCACGGGCGTTTCGATCAGACTGTATATATTGTCATATACCGCCACGGTGGTCCGGGTGGCCCAGTCGAGTTGCAACTCCCGAATGCCGAACTTGTAACACAAGGAGAGCATGGCCAGAAAAGAGACGGCCACGCACAGAACCACCGTGATCAGGATCGCGCCGAGGATCCAGTGTCTGTTGGCCATTCCATG
>MHFU01000015.1:4469-10251 GCA_001804345.1 Omnitrophica bacterium RIFOXYB12_FULL_50_7 | reverse complement strand
GCGGCCAGCGATTTTTGTCGTGACGTTCAAAAGAAGAAATTCCCTTCCAAGAAGGAGAGCTTCACGTGATTAAAGGAAAAAGGATCCTGGTTGCTGAAAAAGACGATGCGACGAGGGAGTTGATCCTGATGCGTCTTCATTCCCGCCACCACAAAGTCTTCGAGGCCTCAAAGAGCAGCCAGGCCTTAAGATTTCTGGATCGTGAAGTGCTGGACTTGATCCTTCTTTCGAGCGATATGGAACCCGTCGGTGGCAAGATGCTTATCCAGATCATCCGCTCTCGTTCCCATCTCATGTCGGTCCCGGTCATCATGATCACAGAGGAGCACCAGCTGACAGAACTCATGCTCGGTCATGAAAAAGGTTTCGACGATTTTCTGGTGAGGCCCTTTAGCCCGCTCGTGGTGCAGCTGCGTGTGAACCTTAATATTGCAAAGACGATGGAACGGGTAGAGGCCAACGCTCTTACGCATCTTCCCGGGAATCATGCGATTGAGAAGATCGTTCAGAAGAAGATCCAGGCTGGGGAAAAATTCTCGGTTCTTTATGTGGATATCAATAACTTCAAAGCGTTCAATGATCATTATAGTTTTCAGAAAGGGGACGAGGCTATTTTACAGACGGCCCGGCTTCTCATGACGGCCAGTCACGCCGTGGCGCGGGAAGGGGAGTGTTTCATCGGGCATATTGGTGGGGACGATTTTTTAGTGGTGCTCACGGCAGAACTTGAAGAGGTTTTCGCGCGCCAATTCATTGATGATTTTGACCGGATCATTCCAACCTATTACAACAAGGCGGACCGGGATGCGGGATTCATCCGGGTGGAGAACCGGCGCGGTAAGATGGAGAATTTTCCTCTCATGTCCTGCTCAGTCGCTGGCTGCACCAACCTTTACCGAAATTATATGAATCGCCGCGAGATCGCGGAGGACGCTGCGGAGGTCAAGACATTCCTCAAGAGCCAGCCGGGGAGTCATTATCTTCAAGATCGTCGCTCGTCACCGATCAAAAAACTGGATGATGCAGTTCATATTCTGGAGCCGGAGATCAAACCCGCCAAGCCCAAAAAGCGCGTGGACCCGCTAGGCCAGGTTCTTGTGAGTTCTGGCTTGATCACGGAAGACCAGCTTGCCGAGGCCCTCAAACAGCATCTCCAGACCGGCCATCGCCTTGGCCAGACCCTGATCAATATGAATCTCATCTCAAGCCAGGATGTGGGCAAGATGCTTGAGAAGAAACTCAAAGTCCCTTATTTCAGTCTGAAGGGATGGACCCCGGACCCGGCGATCTTTCATCTTTTTAACGCGGATTTCATTTTTCATCACCGTGTAGTTCCGATTGGGGTGGCTGAAGGCTCGGTGAGAATTGCGATGTGCGACCCGTTCGATTTGCGGACTTTGGACGCCGTCGAGCGGATCACGGGGTTCAAGCCCGTGCCCTATCTCGCTCTGGAAGATGAATTCGAACAGTTTCTGGAAAGCCTGGTTCCGGAGACGGAAAAGGGGATTGAGTCGAGTGCCGATTTTTCATTGAAGCCGAAACAAGAAAATCAGTGCGAAAAAATGGCATAAGGAAAGTCCTCGAGTGGTCGTTTTTATAGGAGAGGCAGGGCGAGTTGTCCAAGACCCCTCGAGTAAAGGCCATGGGAATAGAATCCTTTCCGGAGATTGAGAATTTTCAGAAGTTGCCGCGCGAAGTGATCATCAAAGGCGCCAGCACCCACTTCAACGAATCTGAAGGCGCGTCTCTCCGGGGTATTGTCATCAACAATATTGGTCATCCCATCAAGGATATCCGCGCCCAACTGGTGATCTTTGACAAGAACCAGGTCCCTCTTTTGGGGACCAGTGTTCCGACGGAGCCGGACCATCTGCCTCAAGGCGGGATTGCGAATTTTCAATTCCAGCTGAATGATCATAAGGCGGAGATCAAAAAATATTTTCTGCATGCCAATTGGGGCTTTGACGAAACGCCCTAGCGCCGTTCTCCATAATTTTTATGGGTTAACGGTGCTAGCACTGCGAACCCTTATCCGCCAGAGGACGGATCCGTCCGACGAATTGTGGCGGAATATTAATTGAAACGCAGTGCTAGTTCGTTTAAGCTATGCCCGTTTGTGTCTGAAATATCCTCCCCAAGAAGGGTTCTTATGGAAAATTATGTATGTCCGGTTTGTAAGGAACAGATGGAGCATGATCTGATGGTTTTCTTGAGACACACGGACCATCACATTATCGATGTGATCTTGAAGGAGCATCCCAAGTGGGCGCGTGGGGAAGGGATTTGCCGGGAATGTCTGGATTATTATAAAAAAAGTATCGGTCATACGTCTTATATGGATGAGATGTAATTTCGATCGGTCGGAAGGCCAAGGGATCATAAACACAATGAAGAAAACCTTAGTAAACGTCGTCTTATTTGTTTCGTGCAGTTTTATTTTTTGGGGAACAGTTCCGGCGGCCTTGGGTTCGGAAGGGCTGGAGCCTGTGGCACAGTCCCAGGCCTATCAGGAATTCCTTAAAAAACCCGGGAACGATCTCGCCAAGATGATCTGCCTTCTGAATTATTTTCGGTTCTCGCCGGTCGTGGTCCGTTTCGAAGGGATCGACTATACAGCCCAAGCTGCGTATCCTTTCGGGCTGGTGTATTTGATGACGAATTACCGTGGCGAGAAACCGGACACTTGGGCGCGGAAGCATTGCTACCGGTCGCTTTTTGGCAATAACATTATCTTTTTTAAATTCCAGGATGGGAGCTCTCGGCCGGCCCGTGATGTGATCCTGGAAAAATACTACGAACTTGAGACAGCCCAGCAGAAGCGGGCTTCCCAGGTCCAATAACGAGGTTCTTTTGTGATGACAGAAATAGATATGAAGCCCGTAAGGTCGCGTGATCTCGCGCTCGTCGGTTATGATGTCGCGACATCGATCCTGGAGGTCGTGTTTCGCGCGGGCGGGGTGTATCGCTATCAGGGAGTGCCCGAAAGCGTTTACCACGAATTGATGGCCGCGTCCTCGATCGGGACTTTTTTTCAGAAGAACATCAAGACCCAGTACTCTTTTACGAAGGTCAGCTGATCCCCGCGATGAAAAAAAATCCATTTCTTTTTTTTGGCGCTCTTCTCGTACTTGTTTTTTTCTCCCTTTGCTTTTCCGGCTCAGTTCGTGCTGAAGACTCGCTCCTCAAAATCCAGGCGATCCCGGACCAGAACTCCGTTAAAAGTGGTATGATGTTTCTGATTCATGTGCAGGTCACGAACTCGAGTTCCGATGCCTCGGCCGATTTTTGGAGCAATTCCTGCTCTTATGAAAAGCATTGGGTGACGGACAATGCCGGGGTGTTTATCCAATCTTGGACCTGCAACGAAAACACTCTCGAACAGATCACGCTTGAGCCCGGTGATGTCTATGAAAAAAACATTATCCTCTACATTCCTAAAAAAGATAAGACCGAACCTGTGACTTTCCGGCTTGGGTTCAAGCGTATGAGTGAGAACGGCGATGTTGCGGAGCCTCTTTGGAGTGATCCTGTCACAATGGATGTTATAGTCCCCGAAGAAATGAAGGAAGCTACGCCGCTTGTTGTCGCGGATGTTGCGGCTCAAACGCCCGATCACGTTCCGGGGACTTCGACTGAAATGAATGAAACGCCTCCGGCCGTCGTGTCTGATTCTGCGGTGCCAGCGGGAAGTCAGCCCTTGGTGTTTCAGGATCCCGGTGTTCCTATCACAGTTCAGCCCGGTGACGAATTTTCAATTACTTTGACCAGCAATCCCTCGACCGGATTCCGATGGAAAATGACTCTGCCGGAAGATCAGAAGACCGTGAAGCTTTTGGGGTCCGCACACGTTGCATCTCATGAAGTGATGCCGGGCGTGCCCGGTGAAGAAGTCTACAAATTCAAGGCCATGACCCCGGGCGAGATAAAAGTTGATTTTGTCTACGAGCGGCCTTGGGAGCCCAAAGCAGCTCCGACCCGCAAGATATTCACAATCCTTGTCCAAGAGAATTGAGGGGGCGGGGATTTTTATCGACCCACTCACCCTGAGTGTAGCCCTGCTGTATAGGGAGGAATCGAAGGGTTTTCACAGTTTTTATCGCTGGATCCCATGAATAAAAGCCATGTGGTGATCGTTGGGGGTGGCCTTTCAGGTCTTAGCACCGCCTTTTTCATTTTCCGAAGATCCGCTCAGGAGCATCTTCCTCTCAAGATCACCGTGCTTGAAGCTTCGAACCGTTTTGGGGGGGTGCTTCGCACACTGGCCCACGAGGGCCTTCGGATGGAAGCCGGGGCGGATGCTTTTTATGCCGGCCAAAAGGATGCTACGGATCTTTGCCGCGAGCTGGGTCTTCAGGAGGATATGGTCGAGGCGGCCCCGTGCTTCCGGCGTTTCTTCAGTCTAAAAAATAAAACGCTTTTTTCCGTTCCGGGTCTGCCGGATTCATTGGTTGCTGTCGCCCGCTTTTTGAGTGATCCCCGTCTGAGTTTTTCCACGAAGTGCCGGATGTTCTGTGAGCCGTTTATTTCGCGCCGGAAGGAAAAGGGAGATGAAAGTCTTGCGAGTTTTATCTGCCGCCGTTTTGGGCAGGGTTTTTATCAAGAGGTCGTAAAACCCCTGGTACAAGGCGTTTACATGATGGATCCTGAACGAGCAAGTCTGAGAGCCCTCTTCCCGAGGCTCGAGCAAGCCGAGAGGCTTTATGGAAGTCTTGGCGGATCTTTTTCGAATAAGATATTTAAAAAAAAAGGAAATGGATCGACAGAATTTCTCACTCTGAAGCATGGTCTTGAAGAATTGGTTCAGGCGCTTGTGCGGGAGTTGGGCGGGTGTGAGTTGCGGAGATCGGCGCCCGTCCGGCAATGTGCTTATAACGCGGGCTGGGAAATTTTCATGGAGGATGGTGCGGTGTTGCGTGCGGATAGCTTAGTCCTTGCCATGAATGCCTGCGATTCCTCAAAATTGCTGTCTGAGGCAGCTCCTGAACTCTCCCGGGAACTTTCGTCTATTCGGTACGACTCGATCGCGGCAGTGAATCTCATTTACAAGTCTGAAGATGTACCCGTTCGGGGTACGGATTTCGGGTTCCTGGTACCCCTGGAGAGCGATTGCTATCCTTTTTCAAGTCTTAAATGGCTCGGCAAAACTATGGACGGGAAATATCTCTCAGTGCGCGCTTTTATTTCCGAAACGATGTTGCCCGAGATTTTTAATGAGGACGATGAAACGCTCAAGCAAAAGATCCTGATCTTTTTGAAAGATTTTTTTGGCGTCCAGGCCAAGCCCCTGTTCCTCGATGTCCAACGCTATCCTAACGCGTTGCCTCAATACGAAACGGGACATTTGGAACGCGTGGTGCAGATCGAAAAAATGAGCCTTCAATACCCCGGTCTTTTTTTTGCGGGAAACGGATTCCGCGGATTCGGAATCACGGATTGTATCCGCCAGGCCAGGATCGCGGCCTCCGGCCTCCAGTTTCCGATTTTAAGAAACCATTCCTGATTTTACTGAAGATGGGGTATAATTCGGCCCCATGCAAATTCGAGAAAATCCCGCAGTCCATGAGTCGTGTTGCTCTTCGGATGCCTTTTTCAAGGCCCCAAGTGCGGCCTCTTCTCATAAATACAAGCGCCTCCATCTTTTTCTGATCAAGCCCTCAAAATATGATGATGAGGGGTATGTGATCCGTTATTGGAAGGGAGTCCTTCCGAGCAATACGCTTTCCTGTTTGAACGGTCTGAGCGAAGACGTTCGCGAACGCGGTGTTTTGGGTAAGGACCTGGC
>MHFU01000015.1:0-4438 GCA_001804345.1 Omnitrophica bacterium RIFOXYB12_FULL_50_7 | reverse complement strand
CAGGAAATTCCTTATAAAAAGATCATACGGGAAAGTCGCAGGATTGGGGTCAAGACCGTGGTTTGCCTGGTCGGGGTCCAATCCAACCAGGTGCCGCGCGCCGCGGATATCGCGATGAAATTTCTTAAGGTTAGAATCCCAAAGACTCCGGCACGCTCGCGTGGCCTTGACGGCCAGTCTTCGCAGGCCGGAACCCCAACGGTTCCGACACGCTCGCGTGGCCTTGACGGCCAGTCTTCGCAGGCCGGGATCGATGTCCTGATGGGGGGGTTCCATGTGAGTGGCGTGGTGGCGACTTTGCCCGACCTTTCTCCGGAACTTGTGACGCTCCGTAATGCGGGCGTGAGCCTTTCAGCGGGCGAGGCCGAGGGAGGGCACTGGGAACAGATGCTGAGTGATGCGGTGCATGATCGTCTCAAACCCGTCTATAATTTTCTGAAGGATATTCCGGATATTTCGGAAGCGCCATTTCCGCGCATCAATCCCAAACATCAGAAACGTTACGCGCTTCAGCATTTCGGGACGCTCGATTGCGGCCGCGGGTGCCCCTTTGGATGCAGTTTCTGCACCGTCATCAATGTTCAGGGGCGCAAGATGCGGTTCCGTGATGTCGAACTGCTTATTGAAACGGTTCGCGAAGGTTACCGTCTCCACAAGATTTCCCATTATTTTTTCACGGATGACAATTTCTGCCGTCATAAAAATTGGGAAACGATCCTGGACCGGTTGATCGAGCTAAAAGAAAAAGAAGGGATCCCGTTCCATTTCATGATGCAGTTAGATACGCAGGCCCATACGGTGCCGAATTTTGTGGAAAAGGCCGCTCGGGCCGGTTGCCGGCAAGTTTTTATCGGGATGGAAAGTTTAAACCAGGAGAATCTCAAAGCTGCGAAGAAGAGCCAGAACGACATCGAAGATTTTAAAAAGCTGGTGGATTCTTTTCATGAGGTGGGGATCGTTTGCCACTTGGCCTACATCATTGGGTTTCCTCTGGATACGGTGGCTTCGGTCAAACAAGATATTGAAAAATTGATGTCCTTTGGAGCGGGGCAGGCGTCGTTTTTTATGATGACGCCGCTGCCGGGAGCGATGGATTATAAAAATGCTCTTTCGAAGGGCGTGTTGCTGGACGCGGATCTTAATAATTATGACACGTTCCATGAAACACATCGTCATCCGCGGATGAATCCGGGGGAATGGCAGGCCGCCTACGAGGCCGCCTGGAAGACTTTTTACAGCGTGGAAAACATGAAGGATATCCTGGCTCGGGATCTCAAGGCGGACAATTACTGGGGCATTTTTTCTAACTTTATGTGGTATAAGAATTCTATCGATGTGGAAGGCGGGCATCCGATGATCAGCGGTTTTTTCCGTTTGAAGGGACGCCTGGAACGCCGGCCGGGCTATCCAATCGAAGGCCGTTGGGTCTATTTCCAACGGAGATTTTGGGATATTCTGCGCGCTATAAAAGGCCGGTGGAAGCTGGCGCTTGAACTTGAAGAGGTTTGGCTTGCAACGCGTCGTCGGGGTCCTCTGGAGCAGAAAGTGATTGCCGAGATTGCGCGACTGACCCAGCGTGCAAAGGAATGGCGGGATTTCCGGACTTCGGAGCTTTTGCACCTTTATCAGAAAGCCGCTTCAGCGCTTGAGAAAAAAAATATCTACCGGTTCCGGATCCCATCGCGATTCCAGATAGGGATGAACAAATTGAACCTTTTTTCGCTTCGGCTGACTTCTACGCGCGAGCCCCTTCAGAGATTTTGGGATAATGTGCGAGTCTCCTGGCAGCGAGGGGATGTGTTGCGGATCAACTACATCCGTATTTTCGTTGCGACAATTGAGGAATCGATCTTGTTTGTCCGGTTTATTCTTTCCATTGTTATTTCCGGGATCTTTTTACGGAAACATTAAAAGGCAGTTCCTAGTACCTGGTACTTAGTACTTGGAAAAAAAGCCGGTTTTTTTAATGTTTTACTATATACCATGTACGATGTACCAAGTACTGATTCCGTTCGGATCCGCTTGTTTTTACAGGATGAGTTTTTAAAATTTAGTTTCTTAGAAAGTGAAAATATATCGTGAAAGTTTATCTCATCAATCCCCGTTTCCAACCGACGATATGGTCCTTTGAGGGACTTCAGCCGCTTACGGGAACCCGTTTTTCTACCACACCCCTCGGTCTAGCCACCGTGGCTGCTCTCACGCCCAGGCCTTGGGAAGTCGAGATTGCCGACGAGAATGTGGAGGAAATCAATTTTGAAAATTCCGCGGACTTGATCGCGATCAGTGCTTTCAATGTTCAGTATCACCAGGCGCTTGAGATCATCGCGGAATTCCAAAAGCGCGGCAAGAAGATTGCTGTCGGAGGGCCTTACAACAGCCTTTTTCCGGAAGCGTTCGCGGGGAAGTGCGATTATCGGATCGTCGGAGAGGCTGAAGAAATATGGCCTGAATTTCTCCGTGATTTTGAGCAGGGGACAGCTCGAGAGCTTTATAAGGCCGTCACTAAGGCCGATATCAAAAAAAGTCCGGTTCCTCGTTATGATCTCATCCGGGGTGACCGGTACAACATGTTCTCGCTCCAGACAAGCCGGGGTTGTCCTTTTAATTGCGAGTTCTGTGACATTATCGTGATGGACGGGCGCGTGCCGCGCACGAAGACTGTGCCACAGGTACTCGCGGAGGTGGATCATTGCGTGAAGCAGGGCGCGCATTATATTGTCTTTGGCGACGCGAATTTTATCGGCAACATCCCGTTCGCCCGGGAGCTCCTCACGGCTCTGGCGGATTATTCGAAAAAGAACGGTTATCCTATAGAATTCTCCTGCGAATTAACGATCAATGTAGCGCATCATCCCGATCTTCTGGAATTGTTCCAAGCGGCGAATTTTTACGCGCTTTTTGTCGGGATCGAAACGCCCCGGCGCGCGAGTCTTATGGAATCCGGTAAGGTGCAGAACACGCGCGAGAATGTCCTGGAAGATATCAAGCGCATCCACTCGTATCACCTGACCGTTGTGGCCGGGATGATCGTGGGGTTCGATGCGGACGATAAAAAGATATTCAAGGAGCATTTCGATTTTCTGCAGGAGCTTGGGATCCCGTTCACCACCTGCGGGACGCTTATGGCGCTTCCCAACACACCTTTGATAAAGCGGCTTGAAGCGGAAGGGCGTCTCTTGAATCTGGATTGGACTGAGACGAAGGGACACGGCTCTTCTGATTGCAATTTCATTCCGAAGAACATGACGCTTGAAGAACTTCATCAAGGTTACAACTGGCTGAGTCGATGCCTTTACCGCTACGATACTTATGCCGATCGTCTGGTGACGGCCTTGAACCGTTTCCGGAACCTGAATCCGGAGCACAAACGCGCGTCGCTGGATTTTAAATTCACTTATCTTCTGATCAAGCTTTTGGCGTATTATCTGTGGACCTTTGATTTTGAAAGGATGAGATTTTTTACAAGGACTTTTTGGCGCGTGGCGAAGGGGGGGCCGTTCTCGATGAGCAAGTGGCTCGAGTTTTTTCGTTGGATCGCGACGCACCGGGCTTTTCGCAAGTATGTGACTGAAACCCAAGGGATCCCGGAAGGGCAAGATCCGAAGAAACCGCCTTTTGAAGACGCGGATGGATCGACAGACGCAGACTCCAAACTTATAAAAACCAAGAAAGCTCCGGTGGCGGTGTTACAATGAAAAAGATTCCCCTCGACAAGCGCGTGTGGCCCGGCGTCGTGGTTCTGGCTATTTTTATGATCTTAGGAAGGGTTTTGCATATTCCCCACGTGGTTCCTGCGATCGCTCTTCTCGTTGTGGTGCATCTTCTTTTTTTTAGGGATCCTCGGAGGGAACCGCCGAGGGAGCAGGGGCTCCTCTCGCCTGCGGACGGGACGGTGGTCAAAGTCGACGAGATCTTTGAAGATCGATTTCTGCATGAGCAAGCGGTACGTATTCGTATCTTCCTCTCGGTTTTTGACGTGCATACCACGCGCGCGCCTTTGGCTGGTATCATCAAATATCAGAATTATGTGAAGGGGAAGTTCTTAAACGCGCTCCGCAAGGACGCCTTCGATCACAACGAATCCAACTGGATCGGGATCGAGAACCGAGCGCGGCGGGTCCTGGTGCGTCAGCTGACCGGCGCGATTGCGCGGCGTATCTATTCCGACGTAGTGATCGGACAAGTGATGGGACGCGGGGAAAAGTTGGGCGTGATTTGCTACGGGTCGGGGGTCGAGGTCTATATCTCTCGGAGAATGTTCCGGGCAAATGTTAGGGTCGGACAACATGTCTCCGGCGGGGCGACGATCCTCGGGACGTGGAACGAGGAGAGCTGAGAACGTGAAGAAACGTTTTTATTTTACGAGTGCCGCTTTCCCCAACATGATCACGATGCTCAATCTTGTGGCGGGTTTTTTTTCCATCCTGATGAGCAT
>MHFU01000014.1:10044-11169 GCA_001804345.1 Omnitrophica bacterium RIFOXYB12_FULL_50_7 | reverse complement strand
TTTTCTCAGCAATTACTTGCTCAATGAAATCATCGGTAATGGTTCCTTCAAAATTTGATTCCGTACCGACTGCAAGTAAATCTGCCGGAACAACTTCGATTAGCGCGGCTTCACTCCTGCGGAGCGAAACTCGGAAGCCGAGAATCTCATATTCAATTGGGTCTTGAAGCGGAGCGTTTTTAATTACTTTAACAAATTTTCCTTTAACAAAGCCCATCTCAGTAATTCGTTTACGGAAAGCTCCATGCCCGATTACTTTAGTAATTACTCCCGTCTCGTTGTTCTGAAGATCGGAAAGGTGAAGCTCTGTTAGTATTTGATTCTCTATTATTTTCATAACACAAAATTTTAATAATTATTATTTACGCTGTCTCTTTTTTCACCAAAATCTCTAATAAACACATAAGAAAGTTATCCCGAACAAGGTGCTGGTTCAATCACCATTAGTTGGGAATTTTGCGCGTTTAATCACCATTAATAGGGAGGAAAAAGCCGCTTATTTGGCGAAATCCTCAATCAGAATGATTTTGTTAGAGATGGCGTAAATCGTGAGCCCGGATTGGCTTTTGATGCCGGTCTTCTGCGAAATATTTTTTCTATGGCTAATTACCGTATGTATGCTGATGTTCAAGTTGTCTGCTACTTCTTTATTGGAAAACCCTTTCACAATTAATTTGAGTACATCTATTTCTCTTTCGGAAAGCTGTTCGTGTTCAACATCGTTGTTGTGAATTTCCGAATTGCTGAGATTCTTAATTTGCTCTGCAATTGATTCACCCGAATCGGTTATGTTAATAACCTTATCGAAAAGGGAAAGCAGCTGCTGATCGAAAAAATTATAGATTAGCGCAATCCAAACGATTCCCGGATGATTTTTCTTAGCCGAAAGAAACTCTTTGTTCTTGTTCTGAATTTGCGACGGATTGATAATTGCAAGCTCAAGCTTACCAAGAGCGGCAAGGTTTTGGATCTCGTTTAAATCATCAGTGCGGAGTAAATGAAACTGCTGCCCGGATTTGGAAAGAACATTGGAAAGTCCTTCGAAAACAATTTGGGAAGGCTCCAGAACAGCAATATTTTTTATCTCTCTATTCATCATGCTCTATCTTGCTTACTAGAGGAATG
>MHFU01000014.1:0-9926 GCA_001804345.1 Omnitrophica bacterium RIFOXYB12_FULL_50_7 | reverse complement strand
CACTGATTCTCTTGATTTTCACAATAATGGTAATCAGTGCAGTCCAAGTCGCCCTTGGTAAAAAGAAATAAAGACTTGGGCTGAAATTGGGGCCTCCCTCGTCAGCTTTTTAAAAAATAGAGGACAAGGGGCAGAATGCCATTAGAATACAGCATGACTTCAAAACAAATTCCGAAGATCGATCATATCTATCTGGATAAGAATGCCGCAATGTCGCCTCTTGCCAAGCGCATTCTGCAAACCCTCCGGGGCATCCCGGTCACGATAGTAAAAGACAAGGACACTTTTCTCCGGGATGTCGGAAAAACGCCCCTCACCGCGGGCAAGAAGAAACTTTGGCTCACGAATTTTAAGGGCGTCTTCCTGAACCCCTGCCCTGCTACTGGGACGGATTATCTTTGCTGCCGATACAGGACCCTCAACGCGCAGACCCACTGCCCTCTCGACTGTACCTATTGTATTCTTCAAAATTATTTGAATGTCCCGCTCATCACAATCTATGTGAATATCGGAAGCATTCCCAAAGAGATCGACGCCCTGATCAAAAGTCAGCCTCGAAGACTTTTCCGGATGGGCACGGGAGAACTGACGGACAGCCTCGCTCTCGACAGACTCACGCGACTCAATGAAGGCCTTATCCGCCACGTCCTCCGCAAAAAAATGATTCTGGAGATCAAGACCAAGACCGTCGCGATTGATCACTTGCCGAAGATTCCAAAAAGCAATGTCCTCGTCTCCTGGTCGCTAAATCCTGACGCATTCATCCGAACGGAGGAACATAAAGCTGCGTCTTTTGAAGCGCGCCTAAAAGCCGCTCGCAGGGTCCTCAAAAAAGGCTACCGCCTGGGATTTCATTTCGATCCCCTGCTCTTGCTGCCAGGCTGGAAAGAACAGTACACGGAACTTCTTGAAAAGCTGACATCGACTGTCCCGGAAAAAGAGGTAATGTGGATCAGCCTGGGCAGTTTGCGCTATCCGCCTTCGCTAAAAAAGATCATCGAAGGACGTTTTCAAAAAACGGGGATCACGACGGCGGAATTCGTCAGGGGGCTTGACGGAAAGATGCGCTATTTCCGGCCAGAACGTGTCAGGCTCTATCGGCACATTTACACCGGGATCCGGAAACGATGGAAGAATGTCTTTATTTATTTCTGCATGGAGAACAAACCCGTTTGGCAGAATGTGACGGGGTATGCCCCCGAAAACAATCATCACCTAGATTATTTATTCCACGAGAACATCGCTAGAAGATTTCCGGACCTAAAATTACCGGCAGCGGAATTATACCGGTACACAGGACAGGGTACATAGCTCGCCAAGTACCAAGGACTCTGTACTGAGTCCTAGCCGTCGGGTCAGGATCGTTTCAGCCGACCCACCTCGTCAAGCAAGGGATTCCTGGGGGCCTCTCCACCGCTCTCGCCAGGACCGAAACCAGAAAGTTCCACCTGCAAGATCTCTTCGGTACCCAATTTTGTTTTTTGAACGATCCTTCCCTTCTGGTCGATCAACGCAGAATATCCATTCTCGGAAACACGCACAAGCGGAAGCCCCGTTTCGGCCGCCCGGATCTGATCCTGAAAGAGCTGATAGTAAGGAAGGGGTGTTTTTTGAAACAAGCCGGGATTGGACAACGCCACAAGAACTCCGACTCCGTCCCGCGCTGCCGCCCTGGAATGCCGAGGGATCATATCTTCATAGCAAAGCAAGACCCCGAGTTTCCCGAACGGCCCACGGATTACGCGATATTTTTCCGCCTTTTTTACATACTGGTAGAGGAAGGGCAGCGCATCAACAGCCTGATAAATATCCCGCACTGTCCCATCGGAATTATAAAGAAGCGCGAGATTCATGAACCCCAGATCAAAAGCTTCGTCCCCAGCCTTAATGGGAACATGCGCTGCAATGAGAACAGGGCACCTCGCCGTTCTCGCCAGATCCTCCAGAAAAGCAGGTTCACGATAAACATCCCCCGGAAGGCTGTAAAGAGGGAAAACGATCATATCTGGAGCCCCAAGCGCCGCCTTCGAAGCCAGCTCACAGTATTTTTTCTTTATTTCAACAAAATAACTATCCCGCCATTCATCCGAGTACGGCAAATTCGGCTGCACCAAGGCGACCTTGACCGTCCGTCCCTTCTTTTCACGGCCCCAGGAGAATTCGTCTTGAGCATGCGCGAAAAAAACAAGCGCCGCCATACCGCCCACAAGCAGAAGCACCAAAGGCCTTCCCTTCTTTTCGAGGGCCCAGCAAGAAATCGCAAAACACGTCGCGAAGACCCAGGAACTCCAAACCTTGAAATTGATGAATTTCAGAACACACAGCACCGCCACCGGAGGCTGGAAGAAAATATCAAGGCCCACAGATTCCATGGCAGGGATCCGCGATAGTAAGAATTCGAAAGTGAAAAAGATCCCGAATGCAGCAGCTACATCCACAAGTTGAGAACGGACTTTCGAGGTGGAAAGATAATGCAGCAAGAACAATAAAGGAAAGAAAAAAGAATAGATCAGAACGCCGAGGACATAAACCCACACATCATGCAAAAGCATCCAGAAGAAACAGACCGAATAAACAGCCAGAAAAACACCCCAGCAAGGTGCTAAAAAGTCTTTCCAAAAATTGCCGCGCCTCCGCGCCTGATATAAAAAGCACAGCCTCGCGAATCCCGCCCAATGGAGCCAGAAAAGCGGTTCGTTAAAAAAATATCCCGCCCAAAAAAGGGGCACAAGCTGTAGAAATGAAATCATTCAAAACTCTCCGGCATTTTTTGGCAACCGCATAAAACCCACGCGGAGAAAATCGGCCGCCTTGCAAAACACATCGAATTGTCAGAACACGATCCGGGGAATCAGATTCGCCGGAAGCTTCGGCGTCACAAGCATCCGTTCCTGTTCCCTCCCTCTTCGATCAAGCCCTTTTCCCATCGTTCATTCGTAATGGGCCCACGACAGTCATCTCATCGTTCATGCACTCCTCTTTAAAAACGCCGAAAACAAAACGGGGTTGCGCCCATTTCCCGGGTGCA
Source organism: Omnitrophica bacterium RIFOXYB12_FULL_50_7 (assembly GCA_001804345.1). Taxonomy (GTDB): domain Bacteria; phylum Omnitrophota; class Omnitrophia; order Omnitrophales; family Aquincolibacteriaceae; genus Aquincolibacterium. The sequence continues at coordinate 6,898 of MHFU01000014.1, read as the reverse complement.
ACCCTTAAAAACCAACTAACAAATTCTAAATTAATTCCAGAAAAGAACCGGGGACCGCTCTACACGTGGACGGCATTCTCGGCTTCAAGCCAGTGATCATACCCGTAGTCCAGAAGATCCATTTTGTCCGCAGGAGCGATCTTGGTAAAATAAAGACCCAGCCAGTATCTATTGCCGGAAGCCGCCCCGCCCCAACGAACCTTCCCCTCGCAAACAATGTCCAGACTTTTCGGGACGCTGATCTTGAAACGGAGAACAGCCCCCTCATCGATCGGGACCGGAGAGAGAATGCGAAATCCACCACGGCTTACATCCCAAACATCGCTGACGCCGGAAATGTGTTTTCCGTCTATCTCTTCATAATGAGCAACAGGGAGCGCAAACCGTTTAAATTTTCTTTTTTCTTGCGATTCTTTCATTGATAACAAGACCCCTTTTGAGGCTTCATAATACCCGACGGACGAATAACTTGAAAGGGAAAAGTGATATCGCCTCCCGTTTAGTTACGGCATAAAGGGCACAAAATTGAGCTCTCTGGAAACAAAAGGAGCTCCGCAGTTATCTGGATTTCGCGAGACTCTATCTCTTCCATCAATCTCAGGTGTTTTTTGTTACCCGAGCAAAAAAAATCTCAAGCATTGCGGACTTTATTCGCGACCCGTGGGCAAAACTACATGTCTGCGGTACGATCAAACCATTACACTGACCGTCTACCACTCAGCCTCGGACTATCCGTAAGAACTCCGTCTCGTGCGATTCTTCGATTCAGAAAAAAACAAACGGCTGACGTTTTTAACAAACAACTTTCTTCTGGACGCCTTAACGATTGCCAAGCGTTATAAGTACCGCCTGGCAGATTGAGCTTTTCTTCAAGTGGATCAAACAGCATTTGAGAAGCAAATCGCTTTTCGGGTCATCCGAGAATGCCGTAAAAACACAAATCTGGATTGCCCTCTCCCTCTACGTGCTGGTCGTCATTATCAAAAGGCACCTGGATCTAAAACCGTCACTTTACACAATTCTACAAATTTTGAGCATCACCCTATTCGAGAAACTCCCGCCGTCGCAAACACTTAGTGCCTATCCTGGTATCACGCAGTGACGGTTCTCAAAAAGGAGAACCGTCACTAAAAATCTGATATCCGGATAGGTTCTTACAGCCATCGACGCTCTCGACGAGGTCGTCACAAATCACAACCAATTGGCACTGTTCAACTTCTAACCAAACAGTAGTGCCAATCCCTACCTGTTCAGAGTTGTGTAATTCACAACATCCTGGGCTATCTGATCCAGCATATTATTATCAGTTGATCCTATGGACAACGCCCCCGAATAAGCACCCGCTGCCCGATAAAATTCGGGCTCTGCAATCACTTCGCCAGTAGAGCTATCGCGATAAGTGGTCTGCATCAAAACGGCAGAGCTACCCGCCATAGCGCCAACCCAAAATCGGGCATTACCGCCAATGAATTTGATTTCTTTCACGAGCGGCGTGATCTGCAACGTCCTTCCTTCAGCTTTCGGGAAATCACTCCCTGATTCAATCCTTTTCATGTTCGGAAAAACCATTCTTAAATCCCTGAACACCAGCTCATCAATTTTTTTAAGCGCTTTCTGATTAGCCCCAGACGAAGCGAAACTCTCACTTATCCCCACAGCCTTCACTTCAACATTGCTAAATTCGCCAAACTTGACCTTGGAAGGCCTAGGCGAACTGGACGGCTTGGTAAGATTCGTGGCACAACCCGTAAAAAAACAAACCACAACGATTACGCAGCCCACCCTATTACACAATGTTAATATTCGCTTCATTCATCACCTCCTTTGTTTTGATGCGCTAGTAATGCCCCATGGCCTATTTGTATGACTGGTCCCAAAACCATCTAAACCTTTCGCCCCTCTCAGAAAAAATTTGTGCGCAATGCACCCTATTAAGCCTTTGTCCATGTGCTTTCCGCGTGACCGCTGACGACCGCCTGTTTACCGGGATGCGCTACAAATCCTTCGGAAAGCCGTAAGAGCAGATTCTGACCAATTTCATCATTCCAGTTAAACTCATCATAAAGCACGACAACCGCTACTTTTTGATCAGGATTGAGCCCCATATAGGCGCTATATCCCGACACCATCCCCTGCGAATAAAAAAACATAGCGCGTTTATTTGCAAATCGTTCCACGGTCCACCCAAGAACCAATTTTTGAATGGGCGTCTGGAATTTGACACGATATTTCTCGTCCAAGTTTTTCCAAAGATTCGCTTTGGCAAAAGTCATCAGATCATTGACTGTGGAATAGAGACCTCCCACCGGTCGCATAATCTCACCGAGATCCCAAGCTGCCATGGGTGTATGCCTCCTGAAAAAATATGGCTGATCGCCCGCACGGCCGATAACTAGCCTTTTTTTCTGCTCCGCATTCAGTTCAAAGACAGTATCCTTCATTTTTAAAGGCCCACATATCTTCTCCTGAAGCAACTCTTGGACAGAACGACCGGTTTTAATCTCAATTAAGTGGGTCAGTATTGCAAAACCCACATTTGAATAAGCGAATTTTCGCTGACTTTCAGGTTTTAATTTTCTGGTAGCCATGAAATGATAGAGATATTTCTTGTCCACATAGCTGTATGGATTATGCCCCGTGAATAAATAGTGCACTCCATATCCCAGTTGTTTCAAACCTCTTGATTCGCGAGGTAGACCACTTGTGTGCGTTACCAAATCCTTCAGCGTTAGATCGCCAATTCCAGGACTCAAAGGGACATTGGCTGGCAAAATGCTGCGCACTGTATCTTCATAACGTAACGTGCCTTCGCTAACCAGAATATCCAACATCGCGGTCACAAATAATTTTGTAAGAGATCCTATCTGAAAAATGTCGTTCCCGGCCGACAAAGAAGCCCCTCCTGATTTTCCGGATAATCCATAATCAAAAGAATGAGTCGTACCATCGGGAGTTAAAATGCCCACAGCGACACCGTGGATCTCGCCTTGTTCAATCAAAGGCTTTGCGAGACGATCCACCTCCGACTGAATGCTCCCGCCCGATTGAAGCCGCAAGACCGCGGGCTGGGGATCTAAAGTGATACACGTCGAACGTAATGCGCAAGAAATCCCGAAAAACGCCATTAAAAACACTGCAAAGCCCAACAGCAAGGGCGATCGCTTCTCCACATACCTATCAATTATTTGACGAAACGCAACCATGGCAATGCCTCTATATCGTGTTCGCGTTACTTCGGATTTATGCGCCAAAAACGGTAAATGCGCAAGCTCGTCGAAAAAAATCTAAGACAATTCGAGAGATCGGATAATCCCCACCTTTTATAATCAATATTTTTAACACCTCTCCCGCGCTTCTCAGAATCATCCACCATCCGATTTCTCGATAAAAGCTACTTTCCCTTTGTCATCAAATTGAATTTGGAAATCGACAAACCGACTCTTCCAGTAGGTCCATGAAGCTGCCTCAAGAGTTGGCGTCCGATGAGTCGGGGGGTATCCGTAAGCCATGATCGCAGCCTCCCGGCTCATACCTACTGCAAGACTCCCAACCCTAATGTTCTCCTTTTCCATCTGAGTAAGCCTCGCATAACCGGCCCCCTCAAGCACGGAATCCTTAGAAAAATATCGCGCAAACAATTCGTCCGGCGCAATGTTCATGTATTTCTTAACTTGAACTAGTTGGAATCCCGTACCCGTTTTTAAATCGCGAAATTGAATTTCATTATTTTTTCGCTTTAAAATTTCTACGGGTGACCCAACGGACAGCATCGCTCCTTTGTGATAGTTTGTGGTTAATATCTTTTCCGGTTTCTCATACCAAATGTTGACCTTTGTATAACATTTTTCTCCCGACCCTTTCGCAGCAAAACTCACGGGGACAAGCAATGCGCCAAATAAGATAGAAAAAGCAAATCCCCAAGCAATCCCATTTAGTATTTTCATGGTTTTCTCCTTTTGGTTTCTTCGAATCCTACTTATTCAATTTCACGCAGCTCCTTAGCCGCTTACAATCGTATTTGATACAGAGGATCTCGCGAATGGCCATAGGCTTTGTTTCCACAATAACGTTTGGGCCATCGGAAACATCAGAAGACGGGCAAGCATAAGCAACCTGGTTTCGCAACATCAGCGCTGCGGCCGCGCATTGAAAGCCGCTTCCCGTCATCATGTGCCCGAAAATCGGAGAAAATTCAACGATCGGAATCCCAGGATCAACGGTCGCATCATCATTCTCAATAATGCATAAATCCGGACGTTCTTCGACGCACGGCTCACCATCTAAAGAGACATCTGAAAAAACGCCGTACTTTCTACGAGCAGGATCGGATGTTACCAGAAAAAAGACACTTCCTTCACCGAGACCCGTCGAAGACTTATTGCCGCACGCAGAAAGGTGCATTCCACTGTTCGTTCCTACCTTTAGCTTATAGCCATAAATCGATTCCATCACAGAACCGCACTCTTCGACACACCCGACTAAAACATGCTCACAACGGCCCTCTGACATCCAGGCCCCCGCAAGAAGAAGTGCTTGCTGAAAAGAAAAGTGGAATTGAGTCACCGTCAGCGTCGGACCGGTACACTTTAAAATTTTTGCAATATAAGATGCCGCAGCGTTGTGGATGGAATGGGAAAATATCGTCGGGGAAACACTCGCGTCACCATAATCGAGGATGTCATCTAAAAAACGAAACGTCGTCGCATGAGGACCTAGTCCCGTACAAACAATGATCCCCACGGAACCGTCTCGCGAATCGCCATCACGCATGGCATCGTAAGCCCCTAAGACAGCGATCTTGCTAAACCTATCTGCCCGTCGAATATCCCACAAAACCTCCCGATCCTCGAGGACTTCCGAAGGAATGCGGTGGCAGGATGCGGGTGCAGTTGAAGGAACACGACTTTCATTCAGCGCCTGCTCAAACCGTGCAACGCCACGCCCATGAGAACACAAAACTCCGATGCCAGCAATGTTCATTGGGTCCATGGAGCTGCTCCGTCGAACTTCACACATTCAATAACGAGAGCCACATTATTCCCGCCAAAGCCTAAAGAGGTTGAGACTGCATAATGACCGGTCACCGTTGTTTTCTTGCGCGTGGGTGCAATGGCAATACCATCATCGAGTGTTTGGAAGCCTGCGCATTGCGGGATCCATCCTTCATAAAGCGCTGCCGCACTAAACGCGGCTTCTAAGCCTCCTGCTGCGCCAAGCGTATGCCCCGTAAATCCTTTTGTGGAATAGAACGGAACCTTCTTACCAAAAACTCTTGAAAGAACAGCTCCTTCCACGCGATCATTGTCTTGCGTCGCCGTGCCATGAGCATTCACAAAAGAAACATCTTGAGCGCCTATCCCCGCTTCTGATAAAGCCAAACGAATGGATTTTTCCAAGCCTGTGCCCTCCGGCGCCGGAGCCGTCAAATGATAAGCGTCATTGGCTGCCCCATATCCGCGAAGCCACAAGGACACTTTTTTCTTTCTCGCTTGAGAGCTTTTCTCTGTCTCGAGCACCAGAATCCCTGCCCCTTCACCTAAATTCAGGCCATTCCGGTTCTTGTCAAACGGCGCACACAACGAATCGCTAAGAATTCCTAGTGATCCAAACCCGCACAAGGGCACGCGATTCAATTCATCAGCCCCGCCTGCAATAGCAACATCGCACAAACCAGCCCGTAACCATGACAAGGCAACGCCGATAGCATCCGCTCCGGAAGTGCAGGCATTCACCACAGTGAGTGACGGACCTTGTGTTTTAAGAACAGAAGCCACCGCCCCGGCAAGGTTACCGTGCAGATAACGGTCGACCGGCTCCGTGAGAACCTTCCCTGAATCACGATAAGTTTTATAAAATTCGATATCATTCAGCTGACTTGCAACCGTCGTTCCAAGGCAAACCCCGACACGTCGGGTGGCAAGCCCGTCCCAAAATCCAGCCGACCGCAACGCCTCTTCAACAGCACGCAGACAAAGTCCCAGCGATCTCATTTGATTTTGATCTTTTACAGGCTGGAAGGACTTCGCTTCGAAAACAGGGTAACTGAGACTGGTGAAAAACAAAGTGACCGGACCCGCATTTCGCTTTCCCTGCCGAAACGTTTCCAGCGTTTTATGCATGTTGCTACCCGCTGCGGATAAAACACCGAGCCCGGTGATGCCCACTTCCATGGCTTTATTTCCTGGTATTTTCGTAAATAAAACGTGAAAGGGTATCGATGGAATAGAATATCTCCCGTCCCCGTTTCATGTCCCTGACATCCAATCCAAAGTTCCGCTGGAGCAAGACAACGATTTCCACAGCGTCAAGCGAATCAAGCCCAAGCCCATCGCCAAAAAGAATCTCGTCGTCTTTGATCTTCAGGGGATCCAGCTCACTTAAAAAAGCTAGATTTTTGACGAGCAATTCTTTCAGTTTTTTGCGTATCGTTTCAAGATTCTCACCTTCACCGATTGTCATTCACAGGCTCCTTTTGCTTGGACCATACGTTATGAAACATGAAACACTGATACGGAAATTTTTTCACAAAAGTCTCTAGTATCGCCGCGTACTCCCCGACCCATTGTCGAAGCTGACTTTTCTTATCCCCATCTTTGGTGTACCGTGGATAAATAACATTCGACATATCAACGACATACTCGCGATCCGACTCCTTTTGAGCCAAGAGCACGACCACGGGACATCCTGCCGCTGCCGCAATGCTAAAAGCCCCGAAAGGAAAATGGGCTTCGGCCCCAAGAAAAGGGACGTTTACAGTGTCAAACGTATAACTGCGGTCTCCCATCATGGAAACCACATGTCCCTCTTCAAGAACTTCCATGATCTCAAGCACTCATCCCAGATATTGTTCGGGAGAAATGATCTCAATGTGATCTCCAACCTTCAAGGTATCACGGAC
>MHFU01000013.1:9689-11100 GCA_001804345.1 Omnitrophica bacterium RIFOXYB12_FULL_50_7 | reverse complement strand
TCGCGGCGATAGGGTTTCACATCATTCCTATCCTGACCAACTTTAGCGGAAAGCATCACAATGTTTGGGATCATGAGCTTGCCAGGCTTCGCCGGAAAAATGCCCGGGAAGAGCGTTCCCTACCCGAACTACCAAAACCACAGTCGATCCCGAATAATTCCTCGGCGGTCGCGATGCCCCGGCAGGGCAGTGAGCAGATCGCAATGTCCAAAGTCCTAAATGCGCTGCATGAAGTCGCTCAGGATCCTGACATTGAAGTGGTGGCTCTTGTTCCTCCTCAATATGGCGAAAACAAGACCGCGTTAGAACAGTTGATTCAAAGAGATGTTGTCTTAAGACGGTGGGCTATCACAGTCGTGGAATCCGACGGGGAATTTCCAGGAGATGCAGGGCTTTTTTATGCGGCGAGGAATACTGCAAAGACGAGTCAGAAAAAGTTCAAGATTTATTGGTATCCCCAAGCGGGTATTGATTTCCAGACGGCACTTTCTGTTTTTAAGATCAGTCTTGGTGAAGCAGCCCGGATGATCGGAGATCTTAGGGCCGCGGGTGTCCGTTTTGGCGAGGTCGCTTTCCCTGGAGGAAACCTTATCAGTAGTTCTGTCGGGGTCACCAAGAACGGCGGGCATTTCGTGGTTCAAGCCCGCCATGCCAGTTTGAGTGAGATTGAGAGAGCGCGTCTCCCGGCTATTTTGGGTCGAAATGGAACTAGCCGGCTGGAAATCGAACATGTCTTTTACGACCTCCAGAAATTGAGGCAAATGATGGCGGCGGGCCCTCTGCATTTGGGTTCTGGCCGTGTCGATCTTGGAAATGCTGCTTTGCCGCAGATCCCCGTCCCAATGGGTCCTATCGCAATCGTGGCGGAAACGCCGGATGATAATCAGACGATCCAGGAGCTGTTGGATAAAACGGACGAGAAGGTCCGGGATCTGATCGGTCGCTTCGGACCTTTCCGGATCAATTTCTTGGAAGATATCGTACGGCCCGTCGCGGAACTCTCAGGACAGGTTGCTAAAAGCAGCGCGACTCCGCCCAATCCCAATCTACTTGTCAACAGGACGGTCAGACTTTCCGATGACTCGGTTGTCAGTCCATACGACAAGCTTTACACGGCGGTAAGTCGTTTCTTGTGGAATGGGGGGAATGGGAACCGGAGAAACCTTAAAGCCGAAGCGTTCATTCCGCCTGTTTCGGAGACTGTTTATGTTTCGGGGGAGGACCGTCAGAAACTTGCGCAGTCGTTAGGACGAATTGCTGCCAACTTTCCAGAGCTTGTAGATCTAGAGCTTTCTCAAAAGCTCAGGGAGGAAGGCCTGGTGGAAGGCAAGGCAAAGCTCGTTTTCCGGGATGATGCCGGTCGGACGGTTCTTGAAAAGAAAAAGCCAGGATACCGGCGTGGATTGCGCTC
>MHFU01000013.1:8338-9680 GCA_001804345.1 Omnitrophica bacterium RIFOXYB12_FULL_50_7 | reverse complement strand
AGCAGGGTTCGTGACGAAGGATCAGAAACTTCTTCTGCAACGACGGAATCATCAGATCGGGAATGAACCCGGGCGTCTGGATGTGGCTTTTGCGGGTCATCAGAATGAAACCGATAACAACGCTAAAGCTGCGGCGCAGCGTGAGTTTCATGAAGAACTGCTCGGCGGAAGACATCCTGTCCCTTCGGGGCTGACTTTTCATGCGGTGGGGCCTGAAGTCCAGCTCGATATTACCCACGAAGGGGAAAAGGGTTTGTCGGTCCGCAAAAAGAGCACGGTGGTGTTCCGGGTATCACTCAACGGCCAGCCTTCCTGGGGTGATTTCCTTCCGGGGGATAATGCTGTTGAGATCGTTGGATTGACCCGGGAAGAGCTTGAGACGGCGTTAAGGGAAACTCCCGGGCGTTTTACAGCACGTGCTTTTCAGCTGCTTACAAAACTCGGGACGGAAGTCGCTTTTTCGGAGCCGGGGACCGGACTGGCGGGGCGGCCAGAGCAACGGTCGGCAGTCGATGAATCGCCCGCTTTGAGGTCAGAGCTTAGGAACGAGAGGCCTCCTTCAGTGATTCCCTTGCCGGGCCCAGTGAAGGGTGGCTCCGAAGAGGTGTCTCTCCTTTTTAGAGAAAAGGAAGTTGAAATCCCTCAATCCCAAGTGAGTGCCGAGATACGCATTCTGGCGGCCATTGTTGTTGCCGAGAAGATCCTTGCGGCGAATGATGCGGGACTTATGCCAAGGCTCGAGGCTTCTTTGGAAGATCGCGTTTCGGTTTCGGGGCGTGTCGCGCCCGCGCTTGCGGCGCTGGCCGGAGCTCATGATGTTCCAGTGGAAGTGTTGAAAATACGGCTGGAGTCGTTGCTCCGTCAGGAGCAAATTCAAACCTCGGCCGATGACCGTATTGTTTTTCTGGATGCCGGGACAGTTCCAGAGGAATATTTTAAAAAGCTCATGAATTCTCCGGTTCCCGTCGTGGTCCTGTTCGACCGCCGTCACCAGGTGCTTTACGAGCAGGTGTCAAAAGAGCAGTTACGCCGTAATCAAAAGAGTGGCGTTCTTCTGGTTTATGCTCCGGATGGTGTGAGCACTTTTGTTAAACGGGCGCTTCAGTCAGGCGATGCGTTTCTCACCGCTTCTCCGCGGCTTAATGCTGTTCTGACCCGCTTCCGCAACCACGGGAAGGCAGATGACATTGCCCTCATCACGAGCGGTCGCGCTGAAAGCCAGAAGGTCGAAGTTGATTATGTCGGCCACCGCTATTATTACGGCGATGAAACTCTTCGGCTTGATCCGGAGCTGATTTTCTATTCATTACAGCTTCTTTTGCGCAGCCCGGAGCTTTTCCGT
>MHFU01000013.1:5949-8072 GCA_001804345.1 Omnitrophica bacterium RIFOXYB12_FULL_50_7 | reverse complement strand
GGACTATTCGTATTGCGAGAGTTGCGCTGATGAAGTTAGCAAAAAATTGAAGGACATCCGGCGTTGCGCCCTAGACAAAATGATCCAAGGGGCTCCTTGGTTCCAGACGGCATCGCTCTAAATGACGTCCCCTGGCTGAAGGGAGTCGTTGGATAAAAACCATCAGAACAGTTGTGTGAAAATGAGTAGGTCTATGAAAAGAACGTCAATTCGCACGGGAGCTCACACGATAGCAGTCGTTTTTGATCAGAAAACGGACGGAACACCCTATGTTTTGCGTGAAGGCAGATGTTTTAGTGATTTGCCCCCAGAAACCTTCGAATGCTTTTCGGGCAATCGGTTGGAGAATCCGTACACGACAAGGTGGCATACCATTAGTCGTTCTTAAGGCATCTTTTTCTGGGAAGACCTCTATGATCTGCTCGCCGTGCCTCAAATACGCGAACCCTCAAAATTTACAAATGTTTTACAAATAGGCCTCCTGGAATCGTTATAATAAGCATCATTTTAATAACGGAGGATCTATGGCAGGCAAGAAAAAGAAGTTCATCCTTGGCATCGATCTGGGTGGGACCAAGATTCTGATTGGTCTTTTTGACAGGAAATTTAGTTTAAAAAAGACCGTCAAACTTGAGATGGACGGCAATCGCGGTGAGAGATTCTTCTTTAACAAGCTCATTGACGGGATCGAAGAAGTTCTTGAAGAGACCGGCTCGGATCTGAGCGATCTTGTAACGATCGGAGTGGGTTGTCCCGGGATCATCGATATCTATAAAGGGATCGTCAAGGTTTCGTCGAACGTCTCTTTTTTCAAGAATTACCCCCTAGCTGAAAAATTAAAATCGAAATTGAAAGTCCCTGTCTTCATTGAAAACGATGCCAACGCAGGGCTTTTTGGAGAGCAGCAATTCGGCGCGGCGCGGGGTTACCGGGAGGTGGTGGGGGTCTTTCTCGGAACGGGTATCGGAGGGGCGCTCATCATTAACGGACATCTTTACCGCGGCGCTTCGGGTGGTGCCGGTGAGATAGGACAAACATTCCTGTCGCTTCCTTCTTTTTCAGATTTTGAAACATCGCGCCAGAAAGTCGGGGCTTTGGTCGGAAGGAACGCTATTGCGTCGGAGGCGGGGTTTCTCTTGCTTCGGCAGAAGTGTCCGCATCTCCTCGAAGAGATCGGTTATAACGTGAAAAAGATCCGCAGCGGCGCTTTGTCTCGTGCCATCAGGGCCGGGGATACCGCTTTGGAGGAGTTGATCCGGAGCCGCGCCCGATGGCTTGGGGTTGCGCTTGCGAATGTGGTGAACATTTTGAATCCGGAAATGATCCTCCTTGGAGGCGGCATGATGGAGGCGATGGGAAAGATCATCCTTCCGGAGGTCCGGCGCGAGATGGAAGCATATGCGCTCAAGCCTCTCGTTAAGGTGGTGAAGATCGTCCCGTCCAAACTCAAGGACAATGCGGTTATTTTAGGAGCTGCCAAAATGGCCCATGAAGTTGTGAAAGCGGCCAAAAAGTAGGGAACAGCATGCCCGAACAGGAAATCCCAAAACATATCGCTGCTGTTATTGACATTGGAACCATTGCGATCCGCATGGTGATTGCGGAGGTTGGAGCCAAGAACGAGATCCGCTATTTAGAGCAACTTCAGAAACCGGTCCGTTTTGGCAAGGATGTCTTTAAGACGGGCAGGTTGAGTAGTACTTCCATGCGCCAGGGCGTGACCATTCTTCGGGGTTTCAAGACCGTGATCGATACATACGGAATCAAGAAGATCCATGCGATCGCCACAAGTGCGGTTCGGGAAGCCCAAAACCGGGATAATTTCATCGATCAGATCTATGTGCGCGCTGGGATCGAGGTTGAGATCCTGGACGGTCCGGAAGAGAATCGCCTTGAATTGGTCGCGGTCGAGCATGCGCTGGAAGGAAGGATCGACCTCGAAAAAAAGAATTGCCTGATTGTCGAGGTAGGTTCCGGCAGTACAGAAATGATCATCATGGATCAGGGGCAGGTGAGCGTGACGCGTACCCTGACGATAGGATCCGTGCGGCTTCCGGAACAAGGGATAGCTGTGAAAGGAGATACGGGGTTCATCCAGCGCGTTCTGAAGAAGAGCATCCGGG
>MHFU01000013.1:3782-5837 GCA_001804345.1 Omnitrophica bacterium RIFOXYB12_FULL_50_7 | reverse complement strand
TCGCTTTACCGTTCTTGAGAAGAAGGAATTCGTTAGTTTTGTGGGACGGGTAGGAAAAATGACGCCCGAAGAGATCGCGGCGCAATATTCTCTGGATTATGGGCATGCAGAGTCCCTTTATCCCGCGCTTCTTTTTTATTTGAATTTCCTGAATGAAACCAAGGCGGAAACGATTATTATACCGAAATTGAGCATCCGGGACGGTCTCTTGCTTGAAATAGCACAACTTGTTTCTGGTTATAAAAGAACGGATGTCTCAAGGCAGGTCCTCAATTCCGCCCATCATCTTGGGGCAAAATATATGTATGACAAGGGGCACGCGGTTTGTGTGGCATCCCTGGCGTTAAAACTTTACGACCTTCTTGCAAAGGATCACGGAATGGGACCTCGCGAGCGACTTCTACTCGAGGTTTCCGGGATCTTGCATGATATCGGGACTTATATTTCGTCTTCGGGACATCACAAACATTCGTATTATTTAGTGGATGCCGCTGAGATCTTCGGACTACGGAGGACCGACAAAAATATTGTCGCAAATGTTGTGCGCTATCATCGCCGCGTGCCGCCGCGTGAGACGCATGTTCCTTACATGTCTCTCGCGAAATCCGATAGGGCCATCGTCTCAAAGCTTGCATCCGTTTTGCGGGTCGCAGATGCTTTGGATACAGCGCATCAGCAGAAGATCCGTTCGTTCACTTTGGAACGTTCGGAAGACGCTTACGCGCTTTGGGTCCCGAAAGAGATCGGGGATATTTCGCTGGAGCGGGAAAGCTTGCGGCGGAAAGGGGATATGTTCGCGGATGTTTTTGGCGCGCCTATCGACCTCAAACAAGGCGTGGCGCCTTCGCTCTGATCCATTATGGACAACACTTCTCAAGAACGATATTTTGACCGGGAATTATCATGGATCCGGTTCAATGCCCGCGTTCTGGCGGAAGCGATGGATCCTTCGAATCCGGTTTTGGAGCGATTGAAGTTCATCGGAATCGTCAGCTCCAATTTTGACGAGTTCTTCATGGTCCGGGTTGCCAGCGTCCCTGAAAAAGACCCCCTCTTCTCGGAGATCTACCGGCAGGCGTTTTCATTGATTCGCAAGCAGCAGCTTTATTTCAAGGAAATCCTAGCTCCCGAATTGGAAGCCGCCGGTATTGCAAGAGTCCTTCCGCAAGCCCTGAACGAGAAACAGCTCCTTTATGTTAAAAATCTCTTCCTGACCGAGTTTCTGCCGCTTCTCACTCCGCTTGCGGTTCATAAAGAACAACCCTTTCCGAATCTTGTAAATCTGGGTCTCTACCGTTTTTTTGAAGTGACAGAATCCGCCGATCTTGCGGCCAAGCGTTATGCTTTGGTGGAAATCCCTAAAAATTGTCCGCGCATGATCACGCTTCCTTCCGAATCTGTGCATGCGTTCATCCTGATCGAGGATGTGGTCGGTCTTTTTGCCCAAGAACTTTTCCGTGGATTCATGATCGGGCGTCAGGGGGCCCTCAGGGTGACGCGTTGCGCGGAATTTACGATCGATGAGGAAAAGGACGAGGATCTCGCAATGCTTATGAGCGAGGCGCTGCGGTCAAGGCGTGAAAGTCCTATCATGCGGCTTGAGATCGATGCGCCCGATGATATGACAGACCATTTGAAACATAAAGTGAGCCTTGAGGAATGTCGGATATTCAAAAGCGAAGGCTGGCCTGACCTTAAAGGGATCTCGCAGATAGCGTTCCAGCCTGGGTTCGAGCGGCTTAAGCGTTCCGAATGGGCATCGAGACCTGTTTTGGAAATAACGGAAGCGCGAGATATTTGGGGGCTGCTCAGAGAAAAGGATGTGTTGGTGCATTATCCTTATGATTCTTTCAGCGCTTTTCTCCGCTTTATATCAGCCGCTGCTGAAGATCCGGATGTTTTGGCGATTAAACAGACACTTTACAGGACAGGGCATCATTCTCCGGTCATTAATGCTCTTGAAAAAGCCGTGGAAAATGGAAAACAAGTTACGGTTCTTGTGGAGCTGAAGGCGCGTTTTGATGAAGAGCAGAATATCGAGGAGGCTAAACGTCT
>MHFU01000013.1:3328-3679 GCA_001804345.1 Omnitrophica bacterium RIFOXYB12_FULL_50_7 | reverse complement strand
CTGCATCTTGGAACCGGCAACTACAACGAAAAAACGGCGCAGATCTACTCCGACCTTAATCTTTTCACGAGTCAGGATGAACTTGCGTCGGATGTAAGTTCTTTCTTCAATTTGATGACTGGATTCTCAAGTCCCGGCCATTATTCCAAGCTAGAGGTAGCGCCCTACGGGTTGCGCCGGAGGCTTTTGCGGCTGATCTTTCGTGAGTCCGCTCAAACCTCTCCGGAACGTCCCGGTCTTATCATCGCGAAGATGAATTCCCTGGTGGATAGGGAGATCATCGATGCTCTTTACCGCGCTTCGCAAAAAGGGGTTCAGATCAAACTGAACGTTCGCGGGATCTGTCGCCTC
>MHFU01000013.1:2935-3264 GCA_001804345.1 Omnitrophica bacterium RIFOXYB12_FULL_50_7 | reverse complement strand
AACACAGCCGGCTCTTTTATTTCTTGAACGCGGGGGATGAGGAAGTTTATCTTTCCAGCGCGGACTGGATGCCGAGGAACTTTGACAAGCGTCTCGAGCTTATGTTTCCGGTGGAGGACAAAAAGAACAAGAAAGAACTCATCCAGCTTCTCGGCCTTTATTTCAAAGATAATGTCAAATCGTGGGTAATGTCACCGGACGGTGAATATAAAAAGAAAGAACGGGGAGAGGAGAAGAAATTTCGAGTTCAGGAATACCTTTGTCAAAAAGCCATCGAGAACGAAGCTTTGCACGACAAACAACTTACCCTCGAATTGAAGCCTCAAAGG
>MHFU01000013.1:626-2927 GCA_001804345.1 Omnitrophica bacterium RIFOXYB12_FULL_50_7 | reverse complement strand
AGAGATCTCATGAAAAAATTATTAATTTTGCTGGGATTTTTCCTCATGTGCGTTCCGTTGTTCGCCGAGGACAAGGCGATAGGGGAAATTATTGCAAAAGCTGAAACAAAGCCGTTGAAAACGGATATTGAACTGATCGCGACCCCCATTCGAGCCAGAAGCATAAAAGCCGGAGGGACGATCAACGCCCTTGAAAAACCCGCGGCACAGATGCCCCCGGTTTGGACGGCAGTTATTTTCCGGGTGGAACGGATCTTGTCAGGGGATTTCAAAGTCCCTCCCGGGGAGGAGATATCACTTTGGAGTCAGATGAAGGACGCCACCGAGGACAAAAATTTTCTGAAACTTCTGGCCATGGATTTTGAAAAACCTCCCGAAGACGGGACCGATAAGGGGTGGCTTTCCATGGCCGTGGTGGACTCTTATGCAACGTTTGGGATCCGCGAAGGCGAAGACCCTGCCACGCGTCAGCGTTACAAACTCTCTCTTGCACGCGTCCACAAAAACCCGGATAGCTACGTCCTCGTCAAAAGCGAAAAGATGTGAATCCCCGGTCCGTTAGGACAAAGGCCGGTGTGAATCAATAGCTAGTTCCAAGTTTTCCCCCGTTTTGCCAGCCTTGGCCCCCCTCTACGGAAAACTTTTCCCGTAAAAATTACAAAGATTTTGCACCCCTCTCGCACGGACTATACATAGATAGTCGATAATTGTTCCGGATAAAGCATGGACCTAAGAAAGGAACAATTTATGGCTAGAGCCGATCTGCACGTACATTCCAAGTACTCGATGGACGGAGATGAGTGGACGCTTAAAGCGTTGGGGGTCCGTGAATCTTATACGGAGCTCGATGCTATCTATCGCGCCGCAAAGTCACGGAAAATGGATTATGTCACGGTGACGGATCATAACTCCATTGAAGGGGCACTCCGCCTGGTCCACAAATATCCCAACGAAGCCTTTGTCAGTTGTGAATTCTCCGTCGTTTTCCCCGAGAACCATTGCAAAGTCCACATCCTTGTTTTTGATCTTACGGAAAAACAATTCGAGAAGCTCCAGGGGCTTCGTTCGAATATTTATGCCTTCCGGGATTATATTCGCGCGGAAAAACTCGCCTATTCCGTGGCGCACGCAACGCTGAGCGTGAACCGTAAGATCGATCGGAATACTCTCGAAAAACTCATTCTCCTCTTTGACGTTTTTGAAAGCGTGAACGGCGCTCATGCCGCCCGTCATAATCAGGAATGGACCGAAGCTATCGAGCATTTGACCGCGGAGGATATCGAACGGTTGCGTCTCAAGCACCGGATCGAGCCTTTCTCAAAGGACAGCTGGATTAAGGGTCTGACGGGTGGGTCCGACGATCATGCCGGTCTTTTTATTGGGGAGACCTTCACGATCGCGCCTTGCAGGACGAAGGATGATTTTCTGAAGTCCTTGCGCGATAAAAAAACGTTCGGGTTCGGCCGGAACCACGATTATAAATCCATGGCGCTTAGCTTTATCCTGATCGGAGGGTACATCTATAGCGACCTCACGGGGGAAGGCAGTCCCGCGCACATTTCCCGGGAAATAGGCGGGATCCTCCGGGGAGATAAGGCGGGTGGGGGCATGCTTCGCGTTTTTTCCTTTTTCCTTGCACGGAGTCCCCGGAAATTTCACAGGGTCCTTGGGAAGTTCTTTTCAGGAATCTCCCGTGATCGTTCCTTGAAGGGGCCGCATTCCTCATGCCAGCGGATGGATCTTATTTATAAGCAGTTGACGATCTTGTTGGATGAGATCGTCCGGAGCATGATCCAAGCGCTTGCAGCAAAACAAGGGCGTGCGGGGAAAGCCCGTTGGTTGAAAAAAAGCATCCTCGCGACCACGTTTCTCGGAGCGCCCTTCTTTGCCGCGCTCCGGCTCCTGAATCATAACAAGAGATTACTGGAAGACCTGGAGTTTAGCGGAGAATGTCCGGTAAAAACGGCCGAAGCTCCGGTAAGGACCCTGTGGTTCTCGGATGGCGTCCGGTCGCGCCAGGATCTCGATGGGTTCACCTCCAGGCGGGATCTTTCCGGAGATCCTTCTGTCAGAGTGGCTGTCTGTTCCAGCCCGAAAAGGCCGCTGGGTTGCCCGGGAGCGCTTGACCTTCCGATGGTCGGAATTCTCAGGAAACGGTTTTTTGGTTTTTCCTCGCTCAGGATACCTTCTGTACTCGGGGCGCTTTCCGTGATCGAAAAGTGGAATCCGGACCAGATCGTGATCGACACGCCGGGGCCGGTGGGGCTTCTCGGGTTCATTGCGGCGCGAATGCTGGATATT
>MHFU01000013.1:0-601 GCA_001804345.1 Omnitrophica bacterium RIFOXYB12_FULL_50_7 | reverse complement strand
AAGTTTCTCATGACGATTTTCCGGATGCTGAAGGAGGCACTTTTGAGGCGGTGGAGAAATATCTGAAATATTTGTACAGCCTGGCGGACGGGGCGTATCACGGGAATGCGTCTTGTGGAAAAGTGCTCTTTGAACGGCGGAACGAACTTTTTGAAAACCCAGCCCTGGTGAGGTGTGCATGAGCGTCATTGAAGAACAGATTGCGCGCGGCGGGATTCGTTCGGACCTTGTCTCTGCTCCTGCGGACAAAGGCTTCTATGGCCGTTTTTTAAAAGGAGATTCTCCTGACCTTGATGCGGTGCTCCGTTTGAGATACCGGGTTTTTAACCTGGAGCTTCAGGAAGGACTTCTCCGGTCCCATCTGTCCGGCAAGGACGAGGATGGCTTTGATCGCTATTGCGATCATCTTGTTATTTACGAGAAGGCAACGGGAGCGCCTGTCGGAACTTATCGCCTTCAGACGTTTGAGATGGCGCAAACGAACATCGGGTTTTACTCCGCGGCTGAATTTGATTTTTCAAAATTTCCTGAAAAATATAGGGAGGCTGGAGTTGAGATCGGCCGTGCGTGCGTTGAAAAGAGCCATCGAAATGTTAAAGTG
>MHFU01000012.1:12276-17998 GCA_001804345.1 Omnitrophica bacterium RIFOXYB12_FULL_50_7 | reverse complement strand
TCGGCGGCACTGATTCTCATAATAAAATAACGTGTAATCAGTGCCGTCCAATTCACCCTATGGAAAATAAAACCAGAGAATTGGGCGGGACCCAGCTCGAAGGGCTCCGAGAGCTGTCTCTGGCAAACCTCTCCTCGTCGAGCGCGCGAGTGAGGCGAGCCTCGCTGGGGCGAGCCGAACGTTCGGGAGGCATGCGGCTTTCGCTTCTTTTACCTGCAACTACGGTCATGCACCCGGATTTTTGGCGTTCCTGGTAATTCCGCGACGGGTCGTGTATAATTTCATCGGTTTTGTGGAAAAATAATCCTGAGGAAAAAATGTCATTTAATTTTAATTTTTTTAAAAAACATCAGGCGGAATTTAAAAACACCCTCTATTCCTTCTACCAACCGATCGTGGATATCGCGACCGGGGATGTGATCGGGTATGAGGCTTTGGCCCGGAGCGACAAGGAAATGCCCGCGGAGATGTTCCGCCGGGCCTATGAAAAAGGGACGGTGATCCCGTTTGATTTTCATTGTCTTGAATCCGCTATCAAGGTCCTTCCCGAACTGCAGGATGGCCAATGCCTTTTCCTTAATATTGAGCCGCTCACGCTGGAGCAAGCTTTCTTCCAGGGGAAAGAGGGTGAAGAATTTTTAAAGGGTTTGAAGGCTTACTGCAACAAGGTTGTTTTTGAATTGACCGAAGGCGTGAAGAAATCGGATTTTGCGTTCATCCAACGCGGTGTGGAATTTATCCGGGCTTTTGGCTACCGTTTCGCGCTGGATGACATCGATGATATCAGCGTCAAGACCTCCCAGCTGGTCTCACTCAGGCCGGATTTTCTGAAGATCGACCTTCAGCTGGTCCAGGGGATCGCGAGCAATTATCTCAATCAACAGATCGTCCGTGAGATGGTGCATTTGGGACGCGTGAACGGCTCCGAGATGGTCGCGGAAGGCGTGGAGCATCCCTCCGACCTTGAGTTTATCCGTAATATGGGGATCCGTTACGGCCAGGGATTCTTTTTCGCTAAGCCTGCCAGGGAATTGATTCTTTCTCTTCAATTGCCGGAGGAATGACCGGAGAACTCGGTCAGGAAGTCGGCCCCAGCACTTTCGCGAAATTCTCGGCGTTTCGGTCAATCCATATCTTCGCAGCTTCCTCTTCTGAAAATGGGTGTCCCCTGAGGAGAGACATTTTTTCGCGATATTGACGGATTTGGAGGATCTCTTCGGCGAGTTTGGCGCGGAAGGAGTCCACGGAATCATCAAAACAGACGCCCGTCTTGAAAAGGCCGGTGTCCACGTCTTTCTGGGCGTGTGTAACGAGGGCGTTCATTTTAAAAAGTTGTTTCTCGATCGGGATGGACAGCTGCAGATGCGTTCCTTCGGGAATGTGCTCTGGCCAAAAGAAAGCCAGCCCGCCTTGCGAAAGATTCTCCGCATACCCGTTCGACGAAGTGTTCTTTTCGACCCGCGTGAGCTGGATCGGAACCTTGATCGGATGTCTGAAAAATTTCCGCTTTTCATTTTCCATGGGTGAAGTATAACCTATAAATTCATTTTTGCCATAGCCAGGTACTTTTTTGTATAATATGAAATGAAAGCAGCCAGAATATTTTTAGCATAAAATTATTTTGATAATCAAAGCATAGCAATAACGATCAATTATGACTCTCACAGAAGTTCAAAAAAAAGCTGTCCAAACAGTCGGAAAGAACATCCTTGTGTCGGCAGGGGCCGGGACCGGCAAAACGCGGGTCCTTGTCGAGAGGATCCTTCATTTGCTCCGCACGCAAAAAGCCACCCTCACCGAGCTTCTCGTCCTGACTTTTACGGAGAAAGCGGCAAATGAGATCAAGACGCGTCTTTCCAGGAGTTTTCGTGAATGGGGACTGGAGCGGCCACGGCGCGATCTTGAAAAAGCCGCGATCTCCACCTTTCACAGTTTCGCGTCACGCCTTTTAAAGGAACATCCGATCGAGGCGGGTGTGGATCCGGATTTTCGTGTGATCGAGACGGAGCAGTCCGAGCTTTTAAAAGAAGAAGCAATGCGCGAGATGATCACGAAACTTTACGAAGAAAAAGATGAAGCCTTCGAATTTTTGCTGGTTTACGGAGAGAGTGTCGCGCGTGCGGGGATCCTCAAAGTTCTCACCGCGGCGCGGCACGAAGGTAAAAGCCTCCGGGAGTTTTTCCTGGAGAATGAAAAAAAAGAACAGGAGGTTTTGGCGAAAAGGGAAGAGGAGTTGCCCCGCGAAGCGCAGGCGCTTCTCTTAAAACTCGAAGAGATCGATGCCGAGGCCTGGGGGCGATTTTTCAACAATAAAAAATGGGACGGAGGAACTTTCCGGGATTTCAGGGAATGGAGCGCGCTTTATAAAGGAAAACGCAAAGCGGGCTGGAAAGAGTGGCGCTCACTTCTGGAGGATTTGGCTGCGCTTCGTATGGGACCACTTGCCGAACCTTGGAAGGAAAAATTCGAATCTTTGGCGTTAGCCTTCGAGGTGGCCTACAGTGCCAAGAAAAAAGAAAAGGGCTTTTTGGATTTTGATGATTTGCAGATGAAAGCCGTGGGACTTTTCCGGGGGGAGAAGCCGGCGCTCCAGAAGCTCCGGGAGCGGTATCAGCGTGAGTTCAAATTCATCCTGGTCGATGAGTTTCAGGATACGAATTTTCTTCAGATGGAATTCGTCGAGCTCCTTTCGTCCGGGAATAATCTTTTTATGGTGGGCGACTATAAACAGTCGATCTACGGGTTTCGCGGCGCTGAACCGGGGATCTTTCTTGCAAAAGAAAAGCTTTATGGGGATGGCGCAGAAGGCGAGAGGATTTTCCTTTCCGAGAGTTTCCGGAGCGATCCGCCTGTGCTCGACTTTGTGAATGGATTCTTTAAAACACTCTGGGCGGAGGATGCCTTTCCTTTTGAGCCCCTCCGCGTAAACACCCTGGCCACACCGGGTGTGTACCGTACACACCCGGTGTGGCCAGGGTCGCCGGCGGGGCCGGCGGTTGAAGTGCTTGTGACTGGGCTGAAAGAGAAGGAGGACAGGCGCTCTGCCCGTTTGCGTGAGGCCCGAACGATCGCGTCGCGAATTTGTGAGCTCCATGAAAAAGATAAGATCCCTTACGGCGAGATCGCGGTACTTTTTCAGGCAATGACCTTGAGCGGTATTTATGAGGATGCCTTTAAATCCGCCGGCGTGCCTTATTTTATCGTTGCGGGTCGGGGGTTTTACGAGCAGCCCGAGATCCAGGACATGATGAGTTTTCTTTCACATCTCGAGCGGCCGCTTGCGGATATTCCTCTTGCTGCGACGCTCCGCTCTCCCCTTTTCCATATTACCGATGATTCGCTCTTCTGGCTGTCGCGTCATGCCAAGGCGAAGCATGAAGAGGCGCCCCTTTTTCATGCGCTAAAAGCCTTAGACCTCGTTAAAGAGATTTCCCAAGAGCAAAGGACGCGGCTTGAGGCGTTCTTGAAACTCACGCGTATGTTGGGGGAACTCAAGGACCGGATTCCGCTTTCGGAATTGATCGACAAAATGCTCGAAGATACGGGCTATGAGCTTTCGGTCCTTATGGACCCGAAGGGCGTTCGCCGGTACGCGAATCTCAAGAAACTCATGGCGATGGTCAGGGAATACGAGACCTACGAACGAATGTCGCTGGCCGTTTTCTTGAATATTTTAAAGCGGCTCAGAGCTCAGGAGGTTCGCGAATCTGAGGCGCAGATCGTGCTTGAAACAAGCGTCGAGGCGGTGCGCATGATGAGTGTGCACGCGGCCAAGGGGCTGGAATTCCCGGTCGTGTTCGTGGCGGATATGGGGCATCAGGGTTCGCGATCAGATTCCAAGGCCGTGATCGCTCATGCGGCAGACGGCTATGCCATGCAGGTGCCCGATGAAAACGATCCTGAGATGCAAAAGCCTTATTTTTTCAAATGGGTGGATGGCGAGATCGCGAGGCGTGACGAGGAAGAATGGAAACGGCTTTTTTATGTGGCAGTGACGCGCGCGAAGTCGCGGCTATTCTTAAGCGGGGTTCATAAGAAGAAAAAAGAAGAGAAGGAAAGTTTTCGCGAGATGGCCTCCTGGATGGATTGGGTTATGGCGATCCTTGAGGGTTTGCCAATGAAGCTCTCAATCGATCCCGATAGTTCTGTCAGGTCGCGCATCGAGGGTAAAGAGGATTTTCGTGAAAAAGTTGAGGCTCTTGTAAAAGATACAAAGTGGAACGGGAAAGCTCTTTCGGGAAAAGACACCAGCCGGGGAACGAGTCCCGCGCTTCCGAGGAGCATCGATCTTCCAGTTTCGGCGTATGTGCTTTTTCAAAAAGACCCGAAGGAATTTTGGCGTACGTACCAGATCGGATGGACAGTTGGGGAGAACGAATGGGCTGGGGGAGACGCGGTCTTTCATGACGAAGATTTTTCTGCGGCTGATTTCGGAACAGCCTCGGCTTTTAATTTTTTTACAGAGAGGGTAGTCGAGACCGCCCCGATTTCATCTTCGATGAAATCGAAAAGTATCGGGACAGTCATGCATGGATTTTTTGAGCATCTGGATTTTAAGGAGCCGGGACGCTTCCTGGAGCCGGAGGCGCTCGAGCGGGTCTTCGGTTGTTTTGGAAAAGAGGCCGTAACTGGCGCGCGGAAGATCGTTCGAGATTTTATGAAGCAGCCTATTTTTCACGAACTCAGAAAAGCCAGGCAGGTCAAACGCGAGATCGATTTTGTGCTAAACGAGCGCCGTGGGCTGATTCATGGCAAGATCGATATTTTGTTCGAGGATGGAAAAGGCGAATGGCATATCCTTGATTACAAGACTGCGGCGGGGGATGAAGAGGCGGCAAAGAAGAGCGCTTATGACCTTCAGCTCGAGATCTACGCGCTTGCCGCCGAAAGGATTCTGAAACTTCCGGTCCGTTCTTCCATCATTTACTATCTCAAGAATCAAAAAGCTGTCATACTTCCGTTCCCTGCGGAAAAGTCCGTGGATTTTTTCGACGGCCTCGAGAAAAAGATCTGCAGTTTGCAGCAGAAGATCCTTGATTATTCCAATGAGCGAATGACGCAAGCATGCGAGTTGAGGGAAGGGGTATGACGTCCAAGTCTTTTTTTTATCAAGGGCGACTTGGACTGCCATGATTACTCAATTTATTTTTATTAAGGAGAATCATGAAGAAGCTTATTCTTTACGATCTTGACGGGACGCTCGTGGATACGCGTCGAGACATCATCAACGGGGTGCGGTATGCGCTTGGAGTGCTGAATGGGCCGGACCTTACGGACGATGAGATCAAGGATTGCGTTGGGACCGGTCTTCACGCGCTCATTAAACAGGTGTTCCGTACGGAAGATGAAGCGCTCGCTGATCGGGGTTCCAAACTTTACCGGGAGCATTACAAAAAGCACATGCTCGATCACACCCATCTCTATGCCGGCGCGCGCGAATTTCTGGAGCATTTCAAGGATCGCAAGCAAGCTGTTATCACGAATAAGCCCAATCCCTTTTCTTTGCAGATTCTCGAGGCGCTCGGAGTGGCGCAATATTTCATTTCGGTATTAGCCGGGGACAATGGCCTTCCCTTCAAGCCGGATCCGGCGGCGATCCATCACTTAATGGAAAAAACAGGCGCCTTGACAGAGGAAGTGATCTTTGTGGGGGACAGCCCGATCGATATTCAGGCAGCGAGGAACGCGAGGGTGGAGGTCGTGACGCTCTCGCACGGGTTTG
>MHFU01000012.1:6730-12166 GCA_001804345.1 Omnitrophica bacterium RIFOXYB12_FULL_50_7 | reverse complement strand
TAAAATGGAGCCTGTCCCCATTGCTCAGCGAAAAGGATGGTAAAAATTTATGAAAGAAGATATTGTACCCGCCATGAATGAAACGATTTCTCAGCCAATCCCGGGAGCGATTGCCGAAGGGGACCTGGTCCTCGTTTGGTTCGATGACGAGCGCACCTACATGATCGATGTGGCGCGCGGTAAACGCGTGTCGATCCATTGCGGGAAGCCCCTTTCGGTGGATGACTGGATCGGCCAGCCGTTCGGTAAGAAAATCCTTTGTGAGCACGGTTTTTGTTATCTTCTCAAGCCGACGATGGAAGACCTCATGATGAAGGCCTCACGCGAAAGTGGCATCATCTATCCCAAAGATGCGGCGCTTCTGATCATGAAGGCCGGCATTCACAGCGGCTCCAAAGTCATGGAGATTGGCACGGGGTCGGGGTCGCTGACCATGGCGCTCGCGCAGGCTGTGGCGCCGAACGGTCATGTATTCTCATATGACAGGCGTGAAGATCTCCCGAAAAATGCATATAAGAACATTCAACGCGCGGGGCTTAGCAATTTTGTCACGTTCTGTCAGCGGCAGGCGATGGAATCTTTTTCGGAAAAAGATTTTGATGCCGTGACTCTGGATATCCCTCAGCCTTGGGAAGAAGTTACGGTTGTGAAGCAAGTCTTGAAACCCGGCGGTCGCTTGGTGAGTCTGAATCCAACTTTCAACCAAATCGAGAAAATGGCCGAGGCGCTCCGCGAGCAAGGTTTTATTCTCGTAGAAGCCCGGGAACTTTTGGAGCGGGAGATCCTCGCGCGTGCCGGAAAGACGCGCCCGGTTCAGCGTATGATCGGGCATACCGAATTCATGCTTTTCGCCGTTCGACCGGCGGATGAGACCACAGACTACAGACCGCAGACTACAGACCCTCAGGATCAAAGTTCAACTTCAAGAAGTATGGAGGATATAACCTGAAAAGACTTTGATTTTGCGTGTTTTGGTCTTTTTTTGTTTTGGCTCAGGTCTCGGGTCTCAAGTCTTCAGTTTTTATGGTTTTATCATTGATTTCAAAAATTCAATCTGATACACTTTGCGCCTGCGAACGGAATAATTTTTCTAACCAACGCATAGACCTACAGGAGAAAAAAGATGGGAAAAGCTACACGTTTGACGATGTTGGCATTGATGATCGGAGTGATCGCATTGAGCGGTTGCGCTTCAAGAAAGACCGGCAAGAAAGTGGATACGATGCAGGCCCAGGTGAACGCGATGACCGATGAGCTCGTGCGTTTGGATCAGTCGCTTCAGGATACTCGTGCTGCGATCCAGTCTCAAGAAGGTAAATCCGGCGTATTTGAATCCGGTGCTGTTTCTTCATCGGGTGAAGGAGCCGTGGTTGGAGGGATGTATCGCACGCCGTCCGGTTTTGAGATTCCTTCCGTGAACATCCAGAAGGCTCTCAAGAAAGCCGGTTATTACAACGGCGCTATTGATGGCAAGGTCGGTCCGGGAACCCGTGATGCGATCGCTTCATTCCAGAAGGATAACGGACTTGAAGCGGACGGCGTTTGCGGCCGCGGGACTTGGGCCAAGCTCAAGAGTTATCTCGAAGCTATTAAGTAAGCTGTAAAGATTCACAGAACAAAGGGGACAGGCATTAAGTGACTGCCTGTCCCCTTTGTTTTTGCGCCGTTTCTGACCTTTCCTTGTTACAATATCCCTCTTATGTTATCCCGCATTCTTCGATCCATTACGGTCGCTGCTTTCTTTTTCTGCGTGATCGCGCCGGCTTTTTCCGCCGAGCAGCTAAGAGATCTTTCTGTTTTTCTGCCGAAGGACCTTAAGACCTTGAGCAAGATCCGTATTCTCGTCCAGCGCGACAAATCCCAGGTCAAAGTCAGCACCACGGCTTCTTTCGAAGTTCTTGATGATCAAGGACATTCGGTAGCACATGGGGCGAAACTTGCCGGCGCGACCGTGAAGCCTACCGGACAGGGAATTCAATGGTGGGACAGGAACGTTTCCACGCGTTTTCTCGTCGTGAAAAGTATGGGCAACGGCATACGGGTCGGGGCGAGCGGTGTTTATCGTGACGAAGTTTTGATCTACAGGAATTCCAAAGGAAGTCTGGATGTCATTAACAGGCTCGAGTTAGATGATTATGTAAAAGGCGTGATTCCCTTCGAGGGGAATCCCAAGTGGGCGCTTGAGTCGCTCAAGGCGCAGGCTGTCGTATCGCGGACATTCGCCCTTACCAAGATGCTCGCCCGACAAAAGGAGGAATACGATGTGTCGGCCGGTTTTACGAGCCAGGTTTATGCCGGTAAACAAATCGAGAATGACCGGACGGACCAGGCGGTGGACGCGACGCGGGGGGAAGTGCTCCATTATAAAGAAAAGATCTTTCCGGCGTTCTATCATTCCACGTGCGGTGGCGGAACGACAGCGGCCGATCTGGTGTGGCGTGTGAAGCCGCTGCCGCCGTTATGCGGCGTGGAATGCAAGTTTTGTCAGCGGTCACCGCATTATAAATGGGAAGCCGTGGTGACGCCCGCGGAGATCAAACAGAAGCTTGCAAAACAAGAAATGCCCGTTCAAGACGTGCTTGGCATTCGGACCGACAAGATTGACAGGACAGGCCGCGCGCATAAGTTCGTGATCCAAAGCACTTGGGCGGAGAAGACCGTGGACGCGGATGCGTTCCGGGTATGGATCGATCCGATGCGTCTCAAAAGCAATCTGATCACAAAGATCGGGACCCGCGACGGAGCTTTCGTGTTCAAGGGAAAGGGCTGGGGCCACGGCGTTGGGATGTGCCAGTACGGGATGAAATATCTCGGCGAGTTGGGCTATGGCTATCAGGAGATCCTGGGGTATTATTACCCCGGCGCCCAGGTGGTGCGGCGGGCGGATCATTAAAGAAACGGTTTCTTTTGTTTTTTCCTCTCCCATCCTTCCAAAAATATTCCAAGTCTTTTCTCAATCTTCAGAGGGCTGTGCCGATAACCAGACAAATGCGCTAAGGGGGTGGCGTGTCTATAGAGTCCCCTGTCGGAGCGCGTCCTGAAAAGCTTGGAGTTTAAGATTTGCCTGGAGACAATAAGCGATGCCGTGGAAAATCATGGGAAAACAAAGCCGGAGAAGCTTTGTGGGGATGGCCGTTTTTCTTTGGGTGGTTTTCTTTCCCAGCGCAGAGGGTCTCCTTTGGGGAGCTGAAGAAAAAAGCGCCGAGACCGATAAAAGCTTGAGCGCCGAGAGAGAAAAAGCCATAAAGGAAAGTGTCTTGAAATTAAAGAAAAAATTTTTGGTGGGCGAAGCTAGGGCGAAAAAAGAAGAAGCGAGTATGCCAGAAAAAGGGACGAAAAGACTTCCGGCTAAGGAGATGCCCGTCTTCTATCTTGCCGAAATCATCCAATGGGAAGGAAATCAGGACAGAGCCTCCCTGGAGATTGTTGGCGAAGAAGACACTCTGCCGGCGGGCGAGGTCGACACAAGCCTGGACGGCCGTAGCATCCGATGGAGGCCCGCGCAAACCCTGGTCGTTATGAAGAAAAAAGAAAATCCGGTCGAATCGCCGTTTCTCCAAAGGGTTGCTTTCAAGGAGGATGTCGCGATGACAAAGAAACTGGGACTGGAAGCGCCCTATTATGTCCTCCGTGAGATCCTGCTGACTTTTTCCGTGCCCGTTTCTTATAAAGTCACACAGGAAGGCGCCTGGCTCTCTATCGAATTTTCTCCTTCAAAAAAGATTGCAGTTCCGGAGGAGGAAAAAATAGGGGCGAGGCAGGTGGAGATCTCGATGCCGGAGATGACTTCCCCGGGGGATATCTTGGGAACTTCTTTTCAGGCCAAAGAGATATTCGAAGCGTACGTAACCGGAGGCGGCAAGGCGGGGGAAGCTATGAAAAAATTGCGCTCGGAGGAAAGGCCTGGCGAAGGAATTTTCGACGGGAGAGGAGGGTTCCCGCACGATATGACCCCTGTTTTTGAGGAGGCTTACCCAGCTTTCGGGACCCAAGACTACTGGAAGCGGCATGTCCGGGCGGCGTTGGACCAAACATTTGGATATTCTTCCGATTTTGACGGATTTTACGGTGCTAATGGGACCTCCACAAAAGCCAAGGCTTTTACCCTCGACCCCAATGTGAACATTGCCTATAACGCTCTTGGCTTTGGGAAGCCTTTTCGCGGGACGCGAACCCCCACGGGATCTCTGGACGTTGGCTATTCGGCGGCAAGAATGTTTCCTCTTGGAAACCGAAATCTGAATTTCGGGGATGGGGCTCGATTACAGACCGTTGATTTCGGAGGAACCTATTCTCCCAAGAAAAGGTATTCCCTGTCTTGCCAGAACAAAATCGTCCTTTTTGCGAGTAAAGCGGTGGGGCTGAGCAGTGGGGATTGGGTTCGTAATGCCCGGCACGGTTATCGTATGACCCATGCCGCGGGGATCAATTACCGGCTCACGCGAAGACTTCTCTGGAAAAACGGCATAGGGTTCGAACGGACAAGGTCGGATGCGCCCGAAGGACGTTCGCGTAATGCTATCGGTTATCTGAATACCGGATTTACCCAGACCTTTACACGCCGCGTGCGCTTGAATGCGGACTATACGTACGAACATATTTTTAAAGATACGGGAGCTCCTACGAATAGCCTGGCGCTTGTGACCAAAGACAAAGATATTCATTCCATAAGTATGAGTTTAGGGTATACTAAAAATCGTCAGTGGTCGATGAGCGCTGGTCCTGAGTTGAGTGTGATCGAGGGACCACCTCCTTACGGAGACATTTTCGCGTTCGGAGGACGTGCTCAACTGAGGTATCAATGGAGGCCCCAGGATTCTTTTCAGGTAACATATAGCAATAGAATGATTCAGGATGGGACCGGAATTCTTGTGAGCGGACTTTTAGGAAGAAATATCCGCGATACGAGCATCACTGAGAGAAGGGTCTCGCAGGTCGGGGTCAGTTATGTTCATACGCTTGATTCGGGGGCGCTGTCTCTTTCTCTGGATTATTATAGATGGCTCCCTCTCGACGGGCTTTTTCCGAGGCAGACCACAAAAACGGATATTATAACTTTCCAGACTTCCTGGAGGCGCAGGATCTTCCGTGGGCGGAGTTGGTTGGAGTTGATCTATCGTTATAGCAACTATCTCTCTCGAGGGCTTGATCCTGCGGATGTCAATACAGATTCAGATCATGAGCATGCAGTCTTATTTACCATTGGAACCTATTTCGGAGCCTAGCACCGCATAATATTTGAAATTATGGGTATGCGGTGCGATACCGTTAGCCCCTAAAATCAAATGGAGAACAGTATCAGGAGGAAATGACATGAGTGTAAAAAAAATATTCTGGTTGGTTGTGATCCTGGTGGCGAGCCAAAGCTTTTGGGCTCATGCGGAGGAATCCCTGCAGGAAAAGAATGTTTCTGGAGAAACTCCCGCAACTTTTGCG
>MHFU01000012.1:5597-6721 GCA_001804345.1 Omnitrophica bacterium RIFOXYB12_FULL_50_7 | reverse complement strand
GTGTGGAAATACAGTGATCTGAACGCTAATGTAGTTGTCGGGCCGGACGGATATATCAGCTACGCGTTTGTGGGGGATATGCTTGTGGCTGGAAGAACCGTGAACGATGTTCGCCAGATCATCACACAAAAACTCGATCAGGAATATGTGGCAAATCCCAAGGTCGATATCCAGATCGAAGCCCTGCTTCCCACGATCTTTATTGTGGGAGAAGTTGTAAAGCCTGGGAGTTACGCCTATCAACCGGACCTGGATCTTTTAAAAGCAGTGGCGTTGGCCGGAGGGCTCACTGATTTCGCTTCGTTCAAAGCCTTGATCATTCGAAGGGACGCAAACGGAAAAGATATCAAGATCAAGGTAGATATCAAAAAGCTGATGAAAGCGGAGTTGGTTCGGGACGAATATCTGCTGCAACGCGGCGATACGGTCGTTGTTAAAAGAAGCTGGTTTTAAGGTTTTTCGGAAGGCTGTTTTAAACGACTTTTATGTTTAGTAAGGTTCCGTTAGCTTTTTTTGTCCAAAGGTTTTTCCCCTCTCCCTTTGGGAGAGGGATGGGTGAGGGAGCAAGGTTTAATCGCCCCCTCATCCCTACCTTCTCCCTTCAGGGAGAAGGTGTTCGATGTCTGCCTACCGCAGGCAGGCACAATGACAGTAGAGCCTGGAAAATTTTAGGGTTTGCAGTGCCGTCCTTAGTATTAAAAGTTATTTTTTGGTTAATGAGAAATCTGACTGTGCCGTTAATCCATATAAACCAATGGCGTTTGAGGCGAATTTATGGAGAAGAAAATAAATGGATAGCGAAGAAAAAGTTGTCGCGGAACAGATCGAAGGGGAAGACGCTTTTCTGAAAAGGGTTTATCGCGATTTTTTTGATAGCTTGCGGAGGGAAAAGCTCTGGATCTCGATCTATTGCATTTTTGTGGTGGTGATTGGAGCTATTTGGACGAACCTGCAACCCGTTTATTATCGCGCGACAGTTTCTTTATTTACTGATTCCGATGGCGTTACGGACCCGGCTTTACAGCGCAGTCTGAGTAATCTGGATCTTCAGGCGGCGATCGTTCAGGGCCCTGAAGTGATTAACCGAGTGGTCGAAAAAAACAATCTTTTGGACGACCCTGTTT
>MHFU01000012.1:0-5574 GCA_001804345.1 Omnitrophica bacterium RIFOXYB12_FULL_50_7 | reverse complement strand
AGACGATCCGGATTCATTTTATGGATACGAGGCCCGCCGTGGCTGCGAGCATCGCTAATGAGGTCGCTCAGGCTTATCTTTATGAATCAGCCGCAAGGAATTCCGGGATCTCCGTGGAGTCCAAGGGATCTTTGAAAGAACAGTTGGCGCAGGAAATGGGAAAGTTGAATGCTGTCCAGACCAAGATCGCAGAAATGAACAAAGAAAATCCGGAATTCGGGAATGAAAGCGTGATTGGCGATCAGATCAAATTTCTTAATGCCGAGTACATTCGTACAGATGTTAGGGCCCTGCAGCTCAGGACCACTCTGGCGGAACTGGAGTCTTTGATCCGGAGCGGGGCGTCTATTGAGAGTCATCCCTTCTTTGTTTCTCATCCGCGCGTTAAGGAAAAACTCGCGGCCATCCGGACCGCGGAGCTCGCAGCCCTAGAGCAGGAACAGGAATACCGGGAGGCGCATCCGTTGGTCCTAAAAGCAAGAGGAAAGGTCAAGGATCTCAAAGATTCTCTCGACGAAGAAAAGGAGCGAATTATCGAGGAGCTTCGTGCGGATCTGAAGGCGGCGGAGGAGACAGTCCGGAAGATACAGGAAAACCTTCAGGAGCTTCAGCTCAAAGAGAAAGATCTGACGCCGAGAAAGCTCAGCTACAAAGAACTTCTCTCAGAAGAGACTTCCATCAGTGAGACCATCCGTCTTTTGAACACTAAGGTGGCCCAGACCTCCGTGGCGGCTAGCTCCAAACAGATCGGGATCGAGATCCTTTCTGACGCGACGGTGCCTCGAATGCCCTTTTCGCCGAACAAGCCAAAAAATATCCTCATGGCATTGTTCTTCGCGGTCTTTTCCAGTTTCGGGTTTGTCTTTTTAAGGTGTTATTCTGACCGGACGTTCAGGGTCGACGAAGACATCGAACTACTTTTGATGAAGCCATTCCTGGGTCACCTGCCTTTTACCCGGGTGCCCCAAGGGTCCATGCAGCCTAATTTTCGCAACGAAAAAGAAAGCACCTATTTCTTGAATTTTCTCCGTCTTATCTGCGCGAACATCATTTTTTTAGTTCCGGAAGGAGGAAACCCGGCGATCATGATCACCGGGGCCAAGCCCGGGGAAGGAAAAAGCTTTACGGCCTATCACATTGCGAACACCTTGGCACAAGAGGGCAAGAGAACCATTTTGGTCGACGTTGATTTCTGCCGGAGTGGTTTATCCTGCGCGTTCCAGGATCTCAAGGAAAGGCCGGGACTTCATGACTACCTCACTGGAAAAGCAACGGCAGAAGATATCATTTCAGCGACCGGGCAATCGAATCTGTTTTTTATTCAGTCCAAAGAAGCCCCCTTCAGCGTTTCTTATGCTCTGCGTTCGGACAGAATGAAAGAGCTTGTGCACAAGCTTAAACAGGATTTCGATGTGGTGCTCTTTGACGCGCAGCCTGTGTTGGCGACCAATGACGCCGTGGCGATGGGAGAGCTCGTGGATCTGCGGATTCTTGTGATCGAATGGGGAAAAACCACGAAAGAATTGGCGATGAAAGCTCTCAAGAAAATAGCCCCGTCCAATCTGGTTCTTGCCGGGATCATCCTGAACAAAGCCAGACACTGGGGTTCCACCTATCGTTATAGTCACTATTACGACAGGAAAAAGAAGTAGCCTGAAATTAAAAAGATGATGTAGTAGTACTGCGTTACTATTATTTTTGGGGGTTCGCAGTGCTATACCGCATGCCTCTAATTTTGAATGTCATGCGGTAGTAGAGCTTTTTTTGAAATCCCACGAAGTTTCCGCAGTATTTTTATTTCTTCGTTGCTACCACTGTCCTACACGAGAGGTCCTGTCCAACGGCGAGGAAAGTCCCGGCGGCGAGAAGAAATCGCACTGCTTTTTGACAACGATATTTTGACGGAATTTGCCTGAACTAAAGGTGCTGCGGTCGTAAGGCTGTGAGACCTCACTTCGAGTCAATTTGGACGGTTGAATTTCAGGTCAGTTCTGGCGGTTCTGTGCCGATATTTTATTCGAAACACAGCCTTGGATTTTTGGTATAGGGTTCAAAACGATGGTGAATGACTGCCGTAAAATGATGGAACAATAACGACAATAACGAAGGAGGATCGAGCATTTAGGGAGCTCGTAGAAAGGAACTTGTGAAAAAGATACTTGTGACCGGAGCAGCCGGCTTTATCGGATTTCATGTGGTGCAAGCCCTTATAAAAAGGGGCGAGCAGGTGATTGGCATCGATAATCTTAATGATTATTACGATGTGGGGCTCAAGCGGGCACGGCTTGAACAACTCAAACGATCTGCCGATTCCCAGGCCTTTCAATTTGTAAAAGCGGATCTCGCGGACCGGAAAGCGATGGAAGAAATATTCCAGGCGGGTGCTTTTGACGTCGTCGTTAATCTGGCGGCGCAGGCAGGGGTACGCTACTCTTTGAAAAATCCCCATGCCTATATTGACAGCAATATTGTCGGTTTTTTGAATATCCTCGAAGGCTGCAGGTATCACAAGGTTAAGCACCTGGTCTTCGCGTCCTCCAGCTCGGTTTATGGGAACAATGTCAAAACACCTTTCTCGGAAAGCGACAATGTGGACCACCCGATATCGCTTTATGCCGCCTCCAAAAAAGCAAATGAACTCATGGCGCACACCTACGCGCATTTATATGGTTTGCCCTGCACGGGCCTCAGGTTTTTTACGGTGTATGGTCCCTGGGGCCGTCCTGATATGGCCTGCTTTCTGTTCACGAAGGCCATTTTGGAGGGAAAATCCATCGATGTGTTCAATTTCGGTGACATGAAACGAGACTTTACCTATATTGACGACATTGTGGAAGGAGTGGTCCGTGTCATGGATAAGATTCCGCAGCCCGATCTGCATTGGGACAGAACCCACGCCGATCCCGGATCCAGTGATGCGCCGTACAAGCTGTACAATATCGGCAATAATCATCCCGTTGAGCTGACGCGGTTTATCGAGGTCTTGGAAACGCAACTCGGGAAAAAGGCCGTAAAAAATATGCTGCCGATGCAGCCGGGAGATGTACCGGCCACCTTTGCGGACGTTGATGATCTTATGAAAGACGTGGGGTTTAAACCGGCCACTTCGATCGAAGAAGGCATCCGGAAGTTTGTGGAATGGTACCGGGGGTATTACCGCGTGTAAATATATGTGACAACGCATTGTCGCAGCCTGTGTTATATGGCTGATCAATAACCAATAGGACAGGGATGAATCCTGAAGAGTTGAAATTATTAATTGCGGAGGGAGAGGGGCTCACAGTTGAGTTCAAGGAGCGGTTTATGACGACCGCGTTGAAATCGAGAATCCGGGAGGATTCCCCTCAGGAGTCACCAAAGAAAACTTCGGAAAAATATCGATCCGGAGGAATCTGATCCTTGCGGACCTGTTTCACCGCATGGGAAAGGTGGAGCGCATGGGCTCCGGGATCCGTAAAATGAAGAATCTCATGAAAAAAGCGGGATCGAAGCCGCCCGTTTTTGAGGCAGATACCTTTTTTCGGGCGACCTTCTACCGTAATCCCGAGTATTCTCTGAAAAAGATCCCCGCAAAGGTTGGAGAAAAGGGGGTAGAAAATCTTTCTCGTCAGGAACGGCTCTTATGCGGACTGATTCGCAACGACCGCAACATCAGTAAAAAAGAAATGATGCTGCGCGGCAAATTAACTAAAAAAAGTGTCGAATACAATCTCGGAAAACTGAAGGCCAGAGATATTCTTAAACGTGTGGGTCCGGACAAGGGCGGGCATTGGGAAATTCTTGAAAAAAAGTGAACGATCACAGAACTCAATGCGATTTTCAGGGTGGCATGAAGAAAACGGTAGGCAAGTGCTCAAAATTCAACGAAAATTGATCTTATGAAATATATCTCAAAGGTGTCCGAAGAAGGGCATCCGGAAGTTTGTGGAATGGTACCGGGGGTATTACCGCGTATAAACGGGGCCGTGTTCGGTAAATTCGCGGATGAGGATTTCAGCGCACGTTACACTCGCTCTGTAGAGCACATTTAAATGTGCTCTACGAGTGTCCGACATACCCTCGGAATCATGCCCGAGGATTTTCTTAGGAGCTTTAGAAACAGAAAGCGGAAGAAATTTGATCAAACACAAGAAAGGATTGTGATATGAAAGTTGCCATTATTGGTACGGGGTATGTAGGTTTAACGACCGGGGTGTGTCTGGCGGATCTGGGACATCATGTGATATGCGTGGATAATGATCTGGAAAAGATCGAGAAGTTGAAAAGAGGGGAATCGCCGATTTATGAGATCGGGATGGAAGACCTTCTCAGGAAAAATCTGAAAGAAGGCAGGATCGTTTTTATGAACGAAATTGCTTCGGCGGTCAAAGAGTCGGAGATCATATTTGTTTGCGTGAACACACCTCCCAAGAAAGATGGTCACGCCGATCTGAAGTATGTGGAACAGGTCACCAAGGAAATTGCGCTAACCCAATGTAATCATGGGGATTACAAGATCATCGTCGATAAAAGCACAGTCCCCGTCAAAACCGCGGAAAAAGTCAAGGAAACGCTGGCGCGATATGGGGCCAAAGAAGCGATGTTCGACGTCGTGTCGAATCCGGAATTTCTGAAAGAAGGGACGGCGATCAAGGATACGCTGGAGCCGGACAGGCTCGTGATCGGCGTGGATAGCGAAAAAGCCAAAGAAAAGATGCTGGAGCTCTACAAACCCTTGATCGACAAAACCCATGTTCCCGTAAAGATCGTGCCTGTCCGCAGTGCCGAGATCATCAAGCATGGCGCGAATACGTTTTTAGCGTTAAAAATATCCTTCGCGAATTTGATCGCTTTTATGTGCGAAGATGTGGGGGCGAATGCACTCGAAACATTAGAGGCCATTGGGCTCGATGCGAGGATCGGCAGCCAATTCCTGAAACCCGGTATCGGTTTTGGAGGCGGATGTTTCCCCAAGGACATCGCAGCGCTAAAAAAAACGCTGGAGATCCTGGGCATCGATGGTTCTTTGATCGATTCGATTGAACGGATTAACGAGACGGCCTGGCAGCGGTTTGTCAAAAAAGTTGAAAAGGAACTCTGGGTTCTGGATGGAAAACTTATCGCGGTCCTGGGTTTGGCTTTCAAGTCCGGCACGGATGATATCCGGAATTCTCCCGCGCTGAAAGTGATCGAGGTTTTAAAAGCGAACGGGGCAAGGATCCGGGCGTATGATCCCCAGGCCATAGAAAATGCGAGGAAGGTCATTCCGGACATTCAATATTGCAGCGATCCCTATGATGCCATGAAGGATAGCGAAGCTTTATTGGTATGTACCGAGTGGGAGGAGATTAAGACCCTTGATCCGAAGAAAATAAAAGAAACCATGGCCGTCCCCATCGTGTTTGATGGCAGAAATGTATTTGATCCCCAGAAAATGAAAAAAGCCGGCTTCACCTATTTCGGAAGCGGACGGTAGTGCCGGTAGTAAGCAGTTACAACAAATCCCGGGTAATATGGACTGCTCAGCGCCAACTTCATCTATTATACCCATTGAGGTATAATTCCGCTTATAATGTAATAATTTATACCCGTAAG
>MHFU01000011.1:5885-17244 GCA_001804345.1 Omnitrophica bacterium RIFOXYB12_FULL_50_7 | reverse complement strand
AACCATCGGTAGGGTCGTCTTGCGTTGGGTAATCCACGCCACCGCCTCCACGTTCACGGGGTGGACCGCAAAAATCAGCGCGGCGAGCCACCCCCACGGGATCTTCAGCCTGTCCAAAATCGCCCAGAGGAGCAGCGCGCTTAAAATATGTAACAGGACATTCACAATGTGATAACCCATGGCGTGCATCCCCCAGAGACGCCATTCAAACCAAAGGGTCGTGGAGGTTAGGGGAAAATAGTCGGGCGGTTCCGTGGTAAGCCAAAAACGGTACAGCCCGTCCTGAGCTTTGATGATCGGATTTTTTGTGAGGAAAGACGGGTCGTCCCATATAAAACCGCTCTGGATAGCGGGCATGTATATAAGGAAGGTGATGAAGATGAGGGCGATAACGCTGAGAACTCGTTTATTCATTGCTGGCATAGACTTCGATCCCGTATGTGAAACCTGGTGCAGGCGAGAGAATTTAGCTGCTGCAGCTGCCGTCACGCTCCACGAAAAATGGAACCGCTGCTTCGACGAATATAGACCATTCTTTTCCGGTACTCAAGCAGAACTTGCCTTGGAACTGTTCAGAAGGAACGGACACCCTGTACACACCCGGTGTGTACAGGGTGTCCATGAGCCAAAGCCGAGTGAAGTGGGGTTCTGAGCTGGTTGGTTCAAGCAGTACCCGTTACCAACTTTCGCCGCGCAGCGAAAGTAGCTGTAGCCTGCTTACCCCGTAGCGAAGCGACTCGGAGTGATCTGTTTTTAATCGTTCAGGATACAGGTCTGGTTTTTGCCGTTGGCTTTGGCTTTGAGGAGGGCTTCCTGGGTGCGTTCGACGACTTTCTCCGCGCTTTTTTCTCGTTGTCGTTTTAAATCTTCAGGTTGCTTGTCAAACCCCGGACTGCTGTCTTGGTCATGGCAACACCCCCGTTGATGCTTCATTTCAGGATGTTACCGAAGCCCTGTCCTACACACGGCCGACCGACGAAGCACAAAGTGTTTTTCGTTAGCCAAAAATGCTACGCGGGCAGATGTTTTTCTAACTCGGACAATACCGTTTTGTTGAAATTCTTGAGCAGGATATGCTGGCTGACCGGAAGGAATCGCTTGAGCTCGCTTTTAAGGTCAAGCCGTTGTTTCGAAATCGCGCTCACGAGCCTGGCTTTGATCGTATTGTCCTTACCGAACACAGGCCCGAACGCCATCCGGCTCCGGAGAATGAAATAAAGGTCGTAAAAATCCCTGGCCTTACCACGCGTCAAAGCAGCCTCGACTTTTTCTCTAACCATATCCTTCTCGTTCAGATGATAAAGAGTGTAGGCCGGCACAAGATCCGACTGGACGAGTGCCGCGCTACCGCCCTTACTTTGAGCCTTACTTCGCAAGGACACTTCTATCTGGATGCCGCTTTGGCATTCATCCCCCGAAAACCGGAAGATAGCCAGATAACCGCCTGAGGTCCTCTTGGATTCTTCGATCTCGGCCTTGATTCCTTGTGCTTCTATTTTGACCAAAACGGATTCAACAATCCCTTCGATCTGAGTAACCGAGATCCCGACCCCATTAAAGTCCAGATCTTCCGAGAACCTCGGGCTCCCGTAGACGATCCGAAGGGCTGTGCCGCCCTTGAAAAGGAGTTTCTCAGAGTTTTTTTCACGATAAAGCTCCGAAAGGAAAATATGCTGGAAGTATTCCTTCACAATGTTATCGAGAGTCGTTTGATACTTGTCCGCGATCTGCCGGAGCGCCTGGATGCCGATCATAAGACCTTCCCCGCCAGATCGATCAAACTTTTTCTTTCAAAAAGTTTCACGTAACGCATGACCGTCTTGCCATTGACCTTGCCTTTCAAATACAGCCGTTCATTGAGCTGTTTCAGCCTTAAATCTACAAAGTAAAGATAATCCACTAACGCTTTCTCAGGCTCCGCAATTAAAATCACACCGCCCTCTGTCTTTAAATTACGGTATCCTGTAAAGGCTTTGCGCTTGATACGTGAGTATTCATAGGACCTTCCTTCAGCTGTAAAGATCCTCGTCGTCCGCGTGGTCACGGAAGTCACGGAGTAAATTGTCTCCGGGATCATCCGGTAATGAGCCAGCGCGTATTCCAGAGAAAGATACGAAGGCGTATAAAGACGGTTTGCGATCTCGGTTTCGGCTGGAAGATTGGAACGAAGTGCGTAGAGACCGTTCTTGAATTTGACAAAAAGGTCTGCTTTATGGTCCTGGATAAACTCCCGAGCCGCTCTTGGGGATATCCCAAAAACGCGCCGAAACTCCTCCGGCGAGAAAAGCCGTATCTTCTTCTGGTTTAAACCATCCAGGACTTTTAAGGTGTTAAGCAATTTCATTTTTCACTCCATATAGCGGCAAAACTGAAACGGCTAAATTCTACCCAAAACCCTTCTCTTTGGCTATAAAAATCGCTCGCATATATCTGGGTGCGCCGTACACCGAGGAGTTCGGGCTTAATCGTTCAGGATACAGGTCTGGTTTTTGCCGTTGGCTTTGGCTTTGAGGAGGGCTTCCTGGGCGCGTTCGACGACTTTCTCCGCGCTTTTTTCTCCGGGTCTCAGGACCGACACGCCGGCGCTCAGGCTCACCGTAAAGGTCTTGTCCGCGACCTGAAAGCGGACCTGCTCGATGGCTTTCCGGATCCTTTCCGCCACCCCGAAGGTCGCGGTCGCAAGGTTGTAACCCACCAGCAGAACAATGAATTCTTCTTCTCCGTAGCGACCCGCGATATCCGGCATCGCGCGGCCTTTGGTTCGGATGGCATTCCGGATTACTTCCGCAATCTTTTTGAGCACCTCGTCGCCGGTCCTGTGGCCATAGGTCTCATTGATCTTGCGAAAGTCGTCAATATCGAGAAGGATCACCGAAAAAGGTTTTTTAAAGGTCTGTGAATAGGAAAGGGCTTGCGACAGGAAGGTATTCACGTAGCGCATGACAAAAAGCCCCGTCAGTTCATCCCGTACCGCCAGGCTCAGAAAATAAAGCCGCTCCTTGTACTCCTGGATCTTCGCGACCACGAAAGAGATCAGGAAGAAAAAGAGGATCAGAAAAATCGGCGAAGCGATCCCTGTCCAGATCCCGGCCCATGAAAAGAGCGCGAAAGAAACCAGGATCCAAAGGCCCGCAATCACCAGCACCGAGAGAAGAGAAAACACGCTCCGGAAAGGGATCAGGACAAATCCGGCCAAAAGCGCGATCCCCAAAAGAAGCCCGGCGAAAACCCCGGGTGAAACAACGCGAATGTACTGCCGGGTCAGAAGAGTGTTGATGATATTCCCCAGCGCGCCGATGCCCGGGCTCGCGGACTCAAGCGGCGTGACCTTGTAATCGGAGGCCGTCATGCCGATGAGACAGATCTTCCCCTGAAAATCCTTGGCCGTAATCGGTGCGGTCTTTCCCTTGGAGACCAAGGCGTAACTGTTCAGCACTTCTACGAACGGATAATAACCGGAGGAGGCGTTCCAGCGCTTCGCCCAATGGATGAGAAGATTGTTCTGGCTGTCACGCGGAAAATCGCATCGCTCGATCGTCGGCACGGGTTTCCCAAGAAAGTCGTACGCGACCCGGATCCCGAGATGCGGCACCAGCTCTTTATTGAACTTCACGAAAGGATACACGCGGCGGATCACGTTATCAGGATCTTGGTTGTAATTGATATGCCCAATCCCCCGGGCGAGTACGTTATAAACCTGCGCCGATTGATTGATGTAATAGTAGTTCTTAAATCCCTCAGATTCGAAAGAGATCGGCAGATAAAAATTAGGCGTTTTCTTGAATTCCTCAAGAAGCGCCTGATCGTCCTCGGGGGCATCCGCTCCCGGCGTAAAGAAAAGATTGAACACGATGGCCTTCGCGCCCCACTCCCGGAGGATTCGGGTCATGGCCGCATAATAACGTTTCGGCCATGGAAAAGGTCGTATCGCCTGCAGACTATTCCTGTCGATCCCGATATAGACAACTGCCGGATCGACCTTGGGGGCGGGCTGGTATTTGAGGAACTGATCGTAGAAGGGGTCATCGAACGACCGGAAGGCCCGTGTCCCCGATAAGTTGATGGAAAAAATGAACACCAGGATAAATCCCAAGATCTGGATCGTGTGAATCGGAGTGAAAAAAAGAACCCATTGTCTCAGAGGCTCAGTCGCATACCCCTGACGCTTCTTGATAAGTCCTGCAGGCGCTTTTCCCATGGATCCCTCGGCATCAATAAGGTGAAAAGAATTCAAACTAAGTAACGGCCATAACTCTCTTTTTATTAAAAAAATTAACGGGTAGTTATGACCGCCCCATCCCGCCTTTGTTGCGGCGGGATGATAAGTTTTGGGACCGCCAAGATTTTTTCAAAAAAAATCCCTGCATCTTGAAGAAAGTTAAAGTATACTCTCGTTCCACATAAAAAAAGGAAAATCATGGCGATTAGCGGATGGTTCAAGTTCAAAAAAGTAAGGTTGCTACTAGCCTGGGGATCGATCCCGATCCTTCTCCTTTGTTCCAACATGAACGACCGAACCTTTCGCTGGGGCATCGTTCTCTTGATCGTCGGTGAATTGATCCGTTTTTGGGCGCTCGGATTCGTGGAAAAGAAAGGTCAGAAACTCGCCATGAGCGGCCCTTATGCCTTCGTGCGTAATCCCCTTTATGTCGGCAATTTTTTTCTAGGATTGGGCGTTGCCGTGATCGTCTGGAACTGGATCATCCTGGCTCTTTTTCTCGTTGGCTTCCTTGGGATCTATACGGGGACCATTCGCGGTGAAGAAAAACACCTGCGAGAGATGTTTGGAAAACCTTACGAGGATTATTGCCGAAATGTTCCCTCTTTCCTTCCGCGGTTAACGCCTTACGCAGCGCCTGAAAAAGATTCCTTCCTCTGGAGCCGCATCCTCAAGCATCACGAGTACATCACGGTTGCCGGCATCTTCCTCATGCTCATGTTGATCCATCTTTACGATGAACTCTTCCTTGCCAAAGAACCGGTGCCCCAGGAAATGCCTTTGATCATCGCGACGGTAATCGTAGTGCTCGCACTGGCACTTGAACGAATATTCGTCAGCCGTCTCCACATCACATTCTTTGAGCGCCTTCGCGAAAAAGACGCTCCAAAAAAACGTGTGGACTCTCTTCCTTGAAAAGATCCGGAACCAGAGAAATAGCCAAAAAACAAGATCCAAACAAATTCCAATTTCCAAAATTCAAAGAAAAAAGTACGCCCCGGTGTTTTTTGTTTGGATCTTGATATTTGAAAATTGTTTGGTTCTTGTATCTTGGTTCTTGTTTATTTGTGTATTGCTCCAGTTTTTCAATAGAGAGGGGCCAGGGCCTGCCTGCCGGCAGGCAGGGAGATTTTTAAATCCCCCTCAGTCCCCCTTTGCCAAAGGGGGAAATAACCGGAGCAACGCACTTATTTCATAACGGGAGATGCTGATCATGCTGGAATTCAAACAGAAAGTTCTTTGTATCGGTTTCGGCTCCGTGGGCAAATGCACCCTACCCATCCTCCTTGAACACATCCGCATTCCTTACAAGAACATCACGGTGCTCGACTTTGCGGATAAACGAAGAGAACTCGCGCCCTGGATCAAAAAAGGGGTCCGTTACTCCCAGGAAAAGCTGAGCCCCGTCAACGTCGCGCGCACGCTTTCCAAGTACGTCTCCCCCGGCGGCATGATCATTGATCTGTCCTGGAATGTCGACTCACTCGACATGCTTTCCTGGTGCCATGAGAATAAAGTCCTCTATGTGAACACCTCCGTCGAGGAATGGGACCCGTACGCCAATATCGACAAAAAAACGCCGCTTGAGAAATCGCTTTATTTCAAGCAGATGGGGCTGCGCAAAATGACGGCCAAATGGGCGGATGATTCCACGACGGCGGTGCTGGACCATGGGGCTAACCCCGGGCTCATCAGCCACTTCACAAAACAGGGGCTTCTCGACATTGCCGAAAAGGCAACTCACGATAAGTCTACTTCCAAGAAAGACCGGAAGTCCCTGGAACGTCTGATCCGTGAAGAACAATTCCACCGCCTGGCCATGAAGCTTGGCGTAAAAACGATCCATGTGAGTGAACGCGACACCCAGATCACGGACCAGCCGAAAGAAGTCGATGAATTCGTCGGCACCTGGTCGATCGAAGGCCTCAGGGAAGAAGCGATCTCCCCCTCGGAGATAGGCTGGGGCACCCATGAAAAAGAATTGCCTCCTTTAACCACGGTGCCGGAATCGGGTCCCCAGAATCAGATCTTCCTTTCTCAAATGGGCATGAACACCTGGGTGCGCTCCTGGGTCCCGAACTATGAGATCGTCGGCATGGTTATCCGCCACGGCGAAGCTTTCAGCATTTCCGAAAAACTCACGGTGTGGAAGAACGGGAAACCCATCTACCGACCGACGGTCCACTACGTTTATATGCCGTGCAATGAAACCCTGGCTTCGGTCCACGAGCTCCGCTGCCGCAATTATGAACTTCAACCCAAATGTCGCATTATGTCGGATGAGATCGTGAAGGGCTCGGACATCCTGGGTTCCTTGATCATGGGTCACAAATACAATTCCTGGTGGACCGGAAGCATTCTCACGATCGACGAAGCGCGCAAACTGGTCCCGCATCAGAACGCTACCACGATCCAGGTCGCGATCGGCGTGGTCGCTGCGGCCATGTGGATGATCGAACATCCCAATAAGGGCGTCCTGGTTCCGGACGATCTTCCGCACAAAGAGATCCTCGCCACAGCAAAACCTTATCTCGGCACGGTGGTCTCAGAGCCTTACGACTGGACCCCTTTCAAGAATTACCAGGTCTTCTTCCAGGAAAACCAGAGCTCCCACCTGGATAAGAAAAATCCCTGGTGCTTCAAGAATTTCTTGTTTAAAGAATAAATACGGGGAACGTTCCGCGGGGAACGGCAAACGCCAGCAGGCAGGTTAAATCTTTTTTCGTTCCCCGCCTGGCGTTTTTTGACAGGCCCCTGTCCGCCAGGGGACGGATTCGTCCGACGCCATGTGGCGAATGGGGTTAGCCGTTCCCCGAGAAATGTGTTTAAAAAATGCTCAAGAAAAAAATCGATCAGGAGATTGAAAAACGCGAAGCCATGCGCGGCGGCACAGGCGAGATCACGGTCCGTCATTATCTCAAGCCCGATGAGATCAAGGCTCGTACGCGGCTTTGCGCAGAGCTTATCCTTCCTCCCGGCGCGAGTATCGGCCCCCATGATCATGTGGACGAAGATGAAATTTATATCATCCAGCAAGGCCAAGGACTCATGACCGACGGCGGCAAGGAATTCCAGGTCGCGACGGGCGACGCCATTCTGACAGGCCAGGGCGCTTCCCATTCCATCAAGAATACCGGCGCAGAGAACCTTATCGTCACCGCCGTGATCATTAAATACTAACCTCAAAAACGGGAAGTGACCAAGCTCCAAGATACAAAAACCAAACAAGCTACAATATTCAAATTCCAAAACGAAAACCTCTTTGGTTCCTGGATCTTTGGTGATTGGATTTTGTTTGGAAATTGTTTCTTGGATCTTGGAATTTTTAAATCCACGAACAGGACGCTATGCTATGACCGCTCTATTTCCTCAGGAAACTTTTCTCCCGGCCAGAGTCCTTTTTAAAAAAGGCGGGCTTTCGGACCTCGCAAAGGAAACTGCGGAGTTCGGCGCGCGCGGCATCATCGTTCATGGTACCTCGCTTGAAAAAAATGGCCTGAAAGAAAAACTTGCGGAGGACTTCCGAAAAGCGGGTCTTGCCGCAGCTTTTTTTTGCAGGCCTCAAGGGGAGCCGACCCTGGATGAGATCAGCGCGGTGATCGCCAAAGGACGCTCTTTAAAGATCGAGTGGATCATCGGGGTTGGCGGCGGGAGCGTGTTGGATCTTGCCAAGGCCGCGGCCGGACTTTTCTACGCCAAAGAAAGACCGGTCTTTTACCAGGAAGGAGGCGCGCTCGAGGGACCGGGAATCCCGTTCATTGCGGTCCCGACGACCGCAGGCAGCGGCTCGGAAGCATCGCCTAATTCTGTGATCATCCATCCTGAAAAAAAAGTGAAGCTTTCCATCCGCCACAAGGATTTCCTCGCGCGCAAAGTCATCCTTGATCCGGATCTCCTGAAAGGTCTTCCTTTCTCCGTCATGTGCCATTCGGGAATGGACGCGTGGGTGCAGGCGTATGAATCATTCATCTCGAAAAATGCGACCTGGTTTAGCGAAAACTTCGCGCTTAAAACCATTCAGTTGATCAGTCGCCATCTGGTGCCGGCGTTAAACACAGGCCGCGACGAAGATCTTGCCGGGCTTATGCTTGGAAGTTTTTTCTCCGGGCTGGCCTTTTCCCATTCGCGCCTCGGCGTGATCCACGGCCTCGCACATCCTTTGGGCGTACTTTATAATGCCCCGCACGGGCTGATCTGCTCGCTTTGTTTCGCGCCTTCCATCAAACTCAATCTCGAAGCCATGGGCAACCAGAG
Source organism: Omnitrophica bacterium RIFOXYB12_FULL_50_7 (assembly GCA_001804345.1). GTDB lineage: Bacteria > Omnitrophota > Omnitrophia > Omnitrophales > Aquincolibacteriaceae > Aquincolibacterium. The sequence continues at coordinate 8,771 of MHFU01000011.1, read as the reverse complement.
ATACGCCATCATGAGCCAGGCCGTCGGCATGGATCTTCTCCAAAAAGTCCATGAACTCCAGAAAACGCTCAAGATCATTTCCCCCTTCAAAGGAAAACCCCTGATCGAAAAAGAAAAAATTATTTCGGAAACGCTCGCCTCCGGCTCCACCGCCGCAAACCCAAAACTCATCACCCGCGAAGACGTGGAGTATCTCCTGCGCGAGATCTTTTAAAGACCTCGCTTGGCGGGAAACGGCAAACGGGGAACGCTGAACGGAAAAAGCTTTTAACGTTCCACGTTACCCGAGGACCGTTCCCCGCGCCGTCAGGCGAAACGTTCCCCAGTATAGAAAAAAGGCGGATGCCTTTTTATTTTTATGCTACGATGCCCCATGCACGAAAAAATCTCCATTAACTATTATCTTCAATATCTCGTCGTCCGTTTTTTGGCCCTTCTCGTGACAGTCCTTCCTGTGGAGGTCTCGCATAGAATCGCCTGTGCGTTTGGGACCTTGACCTATTGGATTCTCAGGAAACGTCGCAGGATCGCTCTTAAAAATATCGCCAGCGCTCTCGGAAATTCTCTTCCGGACAAAAGGAAAAAAGAGATCGCACTCTCTGCGTTCCAAAGCGCCGCACTTTCCATGATGGAACTTTTCACGGTCGAGAAGATCAAAAAAGAAGCGGCGGCACGCTTCCAGCTCATCGGAAACGAATTCCTGGAAGAAGCTTTTTCCAGAGAGCACGGTGTCGTGCTAGTCATCTCGCATCTGGGTTCCTGGGAATATCTTTCATTTCTTCCCTATTTCACGAAGCGGCCGTGGTCTGTCGTGGTCAAAGACATCAAGAACCCTTATCTCGACAAGGCGATCGATTCCATGCGCCGCGTCATGACTGTGAATCCGATCCCGAAAGACAGTTCGGTCAGGGCCGTCCTTCAGGAACTTAGAGCCGGCCATGGAGTCGCCATTCTGGTGGACCAATGGGCGGGCAATGAAGGTCTCTGGGTTGATTTTTTTGACACCAAAACGTCGACCACCTCGATCCCCGCACGGCTCTCTGAAAAGACCGGTTGCGCGCTCGTTTCCGCATACTGTCTCCGGAAATCCCCCGGGCATTATGAGATCCACATTGAAAAACCGATCGTGCATCACATGGACCAATCGGGTTGGGAAAGTACGGTCACAAAAGATCTCAATGAAGTCCTCGAACGTCAGATCCTGGGACATCCCGAGCAATGGCTCTGGGGCCACCGCCGGTGGAAAAATAAACCCGACAATCTGAGACAGGCTTAAAACTGGAATACCCCCCTGGCCACACCGGGTGTGGCCAGGGGTTTGGAAGAAGGAAAAAAATGGATATTGAGCTCAAGATCGAAAAACTGGTGTTCGGCGGCGACGGTTTGGGTTTTGTCGAAGGAAAAGCCTGCTTCGTGGAAAGGGCTTTGCCCGGTGAGAAAGTCCTCGCGCGGATCTTGAGCGACAAGTCCAACTTCATGAAGGCGAAGCTCGTCCGAGTCCTGGAGGCTTCCCCTCACCGTATCCATCCGCCTTGCCCTTATATCGAACGCTGCGGCGGCTGCCAGTATCAGCATCTCCCTTACGCGCAAGAATTGAAGTGGAAAGAAAATCAGGTGCGTGAAAGTTTCGCTCAAGCATTCAAGGGCGAAGAGATTCCCATTCTCCCGATTCAACATGGCCCCAAGGAATACGGCTACAGGAAGAGCATTACGCTCCATCGCACGACCGAGAAGAACCACAAACCTCAACGCCTCGGTTTCATCGGCCACGACAACTGCTCTAAGGTCCTAATCGATTATTGCATGCTCGCGGACGAGCGGCTCAAGGAAATCTTTACCGCCGAACACAAACTCGGCCGGCGCGAAGAAAAAAGAGCCTTCAAACTGGATGAAAAGGGCCGGATCTTCACGAGTGATGAGGAAAAACTTTATCGCGTCACTGTCGGCGGCCGGTCGCTTTGGACAAGCTCCATGGGATTCTTCCAGAATAATATCGAGGTGACAGAACTCATCGCAAAAAAATTAGCGGAGCATCTCGAGATCTTGAAGCCCTCCCGGTTTTTGGATCTCTATGCAGGCGTCGGAACTTTCCCGCTTCTCGTAGCTCATGGTGTTCCGGAGGTCCACTGTTTTGAAGACAATCCCTACAGTATAGGTTGTCTCCGAAGGAACGTTAAGGAATTGGAATTACCTCGGGTGGGAATTTTCGCTGGAAAAGTCGAGAAAACATTTCTGCGTTTTATTCTCTCCAGTTCAAAATCCTCAGCCGCCGGCGCTCCCCCTTTTGCTCCGCCAGAGGACGGATTCGTCCAGCACAAAGTGGCGGAAAATTGGGAATCAGGGGGATTTTCTAAATCTCCCTGCCTACCGGACAGGCAGGCCCCAACCCCTCTGTATGAAAGAGGGGGGAAAAATACGCTGGTATTCATGGATCCGCCGCGACAAGGGATTGCGTCATCCCTTGCCGACTTCTTGGCCAAGGAAGATGCCGGAGAGAATATCCTTTATCTTTCTTGCGATCTTCAGATCCTCTTGCGAGACCTTCGGCAGATCCTCAGCACAGGCCGCTACAAAGTCCGGGAAGTTATTCCCTTCGACATGTTTCCCCGCACGAAGCATATTGAGGTGCTCACGCACCTCCAGAGAATATAACGGGATTAGATCCATTCTCTAAGTAATTTTAGAACCCAAGATCACCTCGTAGGTGCACCTACGGGGTGATCTTGAGTTAGCATATCGATTTAAACCTAAAAACATCAAAAAAAGAAGCATTTGTTTTAAATTGCTATTTTAAATTATAAATAGATATTTTAAACATCTTGCAAAACTTCTTTTTGTCTGCTATCCGTTTGTGTATGGCGATGAATCGTAGACTTAAGAAGAAGA
>MHFU01000011.1:0-5863 GCA_001804345.1 Omnitrophica bacterium RIFOXYB12_FULL_50_7 | reverse complement strand
GACTGTATCTACTCGTCCAACGACAACCGGACAACCACCGGCGCCATCAACAACTACAAATTTTTTGGCGGGCGGCAATGCCCTTTCACCCGCAACCGCATCCAATATCGTGACGGCCAGCCCTGTCAGTATCAATATTTCCACGTCCAATGTCGCCAATACTAATGATAGCTCCGGAGAAACAACACCAACCGCCCAACAACCCCTTCCTGTTGTTACTGACGCTGAGACCGAATCCGTGATTCCAACGGCGCAAAATGAAACAACCCCTGAACCCGAGGAAACGGTCAATAACATGAGTGCGGATACCGCCACACAAAGGGCCACGCAAGAACTTGCCACATTCTATAATCATACGAATCCCGTAACCTTGACCCACGTTACTGAAACAGCTTTTGATCCGCCCATCACCGGTACACGCGGCTACTATACCGCCAATATCGAAGGAACGGATTGGGTGGCCTGGGGAGTGGTGGATTCCAGTGGGAGAATTCTGTTTTCTGGCATTGCGAAAAAAGGTGAGGCCGCGGTCATTCTTAATTTTTCGGTCGAACTAGCGAAGTTTGCGGCCAAAGAAGGCTCTTTTCAAAGAATTTCCAACTATATCAACAATTATCCCGCTGATTCTCTTTCACAAGAAATCAGTTTTTCACTATTGAAAAATTTCCTGGATTTATACGCTGAAGATAACTCTCGATTAACACCCTCCTTCGACCGCATAGGAGATCCTTTTTCCAGATTGATCGGACCCAATATTTTAAGCGGAGAAAAAGTGGATTATCTCATTTCGAGAATTGTTTCGGAATGGGATCTCTCTAAACAGGTCAACCAATCGGCCTTGGCAAATGCCTACGGTTCCCTCTATAGCGTTCTTTATGGAAGAGCCGTCCGGAATTGGCAAGCGACAAAAACTACCGATGCGGTGCTTGTTGCCATGAAGCGTTTGGTGGATGCCGCTGTTTCCAATTTGCGATTCGCTAACGAGTCTGCGTTCAATAATCTCTTCAAGATGATATCTGATTATCACCTGAAACTACCTGTGGGTGTTTATTATGAACCGGCATTGCCTAACCGGGATCCGAAGGTTGTTCTTGAGGGTCTGGAAGGCTGGATGAATGCCCATGACATTCAAAACACAAATGCCAATTGGGTCTATAACGCCTTGCTTGTAGCAGAAACCGCCAGAGATCTCCCCTATTATTTTAGTGATCCGGAAAATGTCGCGCGAAGCAAACAGCTTTTCGAGCAGAGCATTAATTACCTGGTACGACGAATGAACATAGATCTTCGATCCACTTCTCTCTATGAAATCCTTGAGATCCTATCACCCAATTTTGCAGATGCCACTCTCGAGGCATTTCACTCCATAGCTCCCGAGGTTCGAGATTCCCTTGTGAGTCTCGTGCCCACCGCGTTTGCAACGGTACCGGCTGCCTATCAGAACAACATGCTCCGGTTTCTTGCTTTTGTTTTGAACCAACGGGATATTTCTGAAGGAAAAAGAGGTGAGATTCTTCTTTTTCTCCAACCGATTTATAACCAGTGCGTATCGAATCTTAAGAATACGCAACCTCCTTCGAATGAGAGCCAGGTACAGTTTGATTATCAAGAAAAATTATCCATTGCCATTGAACTTGCCAAAGCCTTGGATTCCAAAGAGGCCATGGAACCCATCCTGGATCTTTTCATTGTCAGATTTGAGGGATCCGGAACAATGCCGGCAGAATCTGTTGCGGATTATGAAAAAAGGAAAGAATTGATTTATGATCTTTGGCGCAACAGCGGAATTTTTGTTGCAGATCAGCTTGGTTTATACGGCAGGAATAAAGCACAGAGGGACATTGCTCTAAATATCCTGCGATCTATGGGCCCCGGGAGCGGGAAGCATATTAATTACGTATACATTAGCCTGGATCGAATGGGACAGGCCGAGGCCTATGAAACAACAGGAGGCATCTACCTGGGCTTTACTCGTAATGTTGCCAATGATCCGGCTCTGCTAAGCAGGCTTCTCCTGGGTTCAACCTTGGCCCATGAGGCAGGACATCTCATGCATTTGAGGAATGGTCCCGGTTTTTATTTTGGGCTTGCCCATCTTTATGCCCAATCGCAAAAGAATCCGGCAACCAACACCGTCAACGCTGACCATTTTGCGTTCGTAAACGGCAGCGGTTGGCCCAACTACAGAGAGGAAGCGGCAGAAACGTTTCGCAAATGGTTTTTAGACAGTAAGAATTTTTTCGAGAGAGCCAAAAACATTGCTATGACAAAAAAAGATTTTATTCTTATGGAGAAATATCTTCTTATGACGGATTTTTTTGCACAAGCGCAAGGAAAAGATGGCGGAATACCGCTCTATGGAATTCCGGGAAGCGACGCCAGCAACTTGGGTAATAACCAGATCCCAATCGGGCAACTGGATATTCTTTCACGTGACTCTCAAAATCGCATAACTCGTATAAGGTATGAACAAAAGGTATATTCCTTCACTTACACTGGTCCCGATTTGACCGGGGTTGAAGAAATACAGGAGGCCGTGCCCGAAGTTGTACCACAGGAAACCGTAACCGGAGCTGAAACACAAGAGACTGTGACCGGAGTTGAAACGCTGGAGAATAATGAACAAAACAATAACATGGGTGTGGCCGCGGTCACGCAAAGAGCCGCGCAAGAACTTGCCGCGTTCTATAATTATACGAATCCCGTGACCCTGACCCAGGTTACTGAAACGGCCTTTGATCCGGCCGTCACCGGTATACGCGGTTACTATACCGCCAATATCGAAGGGACGGATTGGGTGGCCTGGGGCGTGGTGGATGAAAATGGCAACATCATCCAGTCGGGATTAGCCAAAAACTCTGACCCCCCAGAAACACTGCAAAAGATGGCGCGTGAGCTCGCTATATTTTCGACGGGCCAGCCTGAGCGTCGAGGTTCTATATTCCAGGGCATCACTGATTACATTAGCGCCATGCCAAATCTATCGCGTGAAATCCAATTTTCTTTTTTGAAAAGCATTCTGGATATCTACCACGAAAATGGCCCTGCCCACTTTCAAACAACCATGGGCATGGCACAACCTTTCAATATTATTTTCACAACAAATTCAAGAATTCCTGATAGCGCCGTTGCTTATCTTACGAGGCGAATCTTTGAAGAATGGGATCCGGCAGATCTTTCCCATAACGGCGGTATAGCCTTCAACTACCAATCCATTTATTATGGCCTGGTCCTCCGCGCTGGCAATGATATTGACAATCCGGATCCGACCTCTGCAGTGCAACTTTTAAAGAACCTTGTCGATTTAATCGCAAGCGCCGATCGAACCCAACATCCCGGGTTTCTCTATTACCTTCAAATGTTAAGTGACTATCATTTAACAATAATCGAAAATGCCACAAAAGAGTTCCCAGGAAAAGATCCTTCTATAGTTTTGCACTTTATCCAAAATGCAGACCCGGCATTTCAAAATGTTACCTCCGCGGCCTACCAGCTTATGGAAATGCTAAAAGACCCGTCCCAGGTGGAGGCTGCCCGGGTCATTGCTGAAACGGGTATCAGGAAATACATTGATATGAACGCAGCAGGCAATTTTGCGGGAGAAGCCTATATTCTCAGCACTCTTAACCTGAAAACTTTTAATCCCAATATCAACCGTTTTAATATGTTAGATGAGACAACTCGCCAGGCAATCGTAGAAATCATGCTCGCACATATTGATCGAGATGATGATCAGATGCCGCGTTGCCGAGCGCTTGCTTATATTTATCAAAAGGGACTTATCCCCTCTGCGCAAAAAGAGGCGATTCGTGAAGTTCTCAGGACTCGACTTGAAGTAAAGACTCAGGAATTGATGGCAACACCTTTCCCAGATCCGGGGGTCTTCCCTATTAACTATACTATGAAAGTAGATGTAGTTGCGTTTATTGCCAAGGCTATTGACCGCCGAGATTTGCTTGATTCTTTGGTAGAACGGTTCCTTGTACGATTTGAGGGGGCCGACGGCTTTGCCCCCGAATCGGAGGCTTCTTTCCAGGAACGCCGGCAGGCTTTATTAGAAATTTGGCATAATAAGGGCATTATTTTTCTCGATCGGATCAATTTGCTGGGCAAAGACGCGGATACTTGGAGGCTTATGCGGCAGTACATGGATGCCACCGGTTTCGCTATCGGTCAACGGGTCAATATAATCCAGTTTGCTTTTCATCCATTTAGCAATGCTACCATTCTTGGAGAGGGAGGTCCGCCCACGGAAGTAACTTTTAATCGTGATTTTTACAATGATCCTCAGCGTTTCAAGGCCGCAGCGCCGTGGATTTATGTTTATGTTTTTCATGAATTTGGCCATGCTATTTTCAATGCGTCTCCCCTCGCCCTCGGATTGGAATCAAAAAGGCTGCTTGTCAAACAGATAAGCGAAGTGGGATTGAGGAATCCTTATTGGAATAGGGCCAACAATTACAGAGAAGATGAGGCAGACGCAGTACTCTATTGGTTTCGAGATAATCCAGGGATTCTGCAAAAAGGACTGGCCTGGGCAGTCGCCGGAAAGACTGCTTTTTTACAAAAGTATTTGCTTTTAGCAAAAGAATTCTTTATTCAGGATAACCATTTTGCCATGTATCAAGTAAAAGAAATTCAGCCGCGCGAACAAGGAAGAAGCACATTTGTTGATTTTGTTCAAACGGGTGTCATGACGATTCTTGCCTGGGACACCGAAGGGCGGATCGCCTCTATGAGCGATGGGCAAAAAACATATTCCTTCACTTACGCTGGCCCCGATTTGACCAGGGTGGAAACGCAAGAGACCGTGACCGAAGCTGAACCACAAGAAACCGTGACCGGAGTTGGAACACAGGAGACCGTACCTGAAGCCGAAACGCAAGAGACTGTGCCGGTGGTTGGAACACAAGAGACCGTGCCAGAGGTTGAAACGCAGGAGACTGTGCCTGAAGTTGAAACGCAGGAGACCGTACTTGAAGCTGAAACACAAGAGACTGTAACCGGAGCTGAAACGCAAGAGACTGTGCCTGAAGTTGAAACGCAGGAGACCGTGCCAGAGGTTGAAACACAGGAGACTGTAACCGGAGCTGAAACGCAAGAGACTGTGCCTGAAGTTGAAACGCAGGAGACCGTACTTGAAGCCGAAACACAAGAGACTGTAACCGGAGCTGAAACGCAAGAGCCTGTAACCGGCACCGAAACACAGGAGCCTGTGACTGGAGTTGACACACAAGAGAATGTAGCTGAGGTTGTTATGACATCAAATCAGCCGGAAGTGATCGAAACGCTTCAAAATCAGCGCCTTATGCGCCCATCAATTTATCGAAGGCAGGGTCGATATAGAAAACCGTCTTCCCGTACCAATCATTTCTATCCCTATTATGATTATGGCATACAAAGTCCTTCTGGATACACTCCGGGTGATGCTCTGGAGCAGCTGACGAGTGGGTATCTACAGGATGATTGGAGTGACCGAAAATTGAAAAACTGGGGACATTATTATCCGTCGGAAAATGACACGTATCAATCTCGCTATCAAAAATATAAGCGCCCGAGGCAAAAGATCTTTAGCGAAAAAACGAAACGTCGAACCAAAACGTCTCAGAAGACCAACCCCCGGAATCCCATGCTGGAGCTTGCGGCTCCGGCTACAGCACCGCTGGCCCAGGTCCAGGCAAGCTTATACTCGCAGCAAAAGCCGCCCATATCTACTATTTCTCCTGCAAAAAAAAGTCCCGACTGAATTAGCGCAATCCGTCTCCCTTTCCTTACCATCAGGAGCTGTCAATTTCAACTGTCGACAAAATGTCGACAACTCAGACCCAAGATTACCTCGTAGGTGCACCTACGAGGTAATCTT
>MHFU01000010.1:10204-11289 GCA_001804345.1 Omnitrophica bacterium RIFOXYB12_FULL_50_7 | reverse complement strand
GTTCCGGTCAAGATGAGATGCGAAGCAGTGGCTGGGTTAACAGTAAGTCCAAGATCATAGCCTGGGTCCCCAAAAGAATTGATCGTCCCGTCTGTGACATCCACGTTCGCGGTTTCCGCTTTATAAGCTACCAATGTTGCCGCGTTGGTATTTGAAACACCGCTCGTAAAACTCACACTGACCGCGGTTCCAAAATTCACACCCTCCACGGTAGGGGTATTTCCATACGGAGCGTCCGAAAGACCCGAGAAAGTCAGATTCTTCGCGCCTGCGTAACTCGTCGCCGTATTCCCATAAATATCTTTCGCCGTGACCGTCAGTTCATTAGTCGTCCCGGCTGTCATTGAACTATTGCCGGTCACTGTCAAATACGACGGCGCTGCCGAAGTAACGGTCACGCTCAGATCATACCCCGTTGAATTAATGCTGGGCTCCATCTTATCGATCGCATGGAGGTTTCCTGTTTCAACCTTATAAGCGACAAGCGTCAGAGCGTTCACGGTCGAATAACCGCTCACAAAGGTAACCGTGACATCGCCGCCGAAATCCACTCCCTCCACGGTCGGCTTACTGCCGTCCGGGGCGGTATTCAACCCGCTGAAAACAAGGGTTTTAACGCCGTCGTAAATCGTGACCACAGTGCCATGGATATCCTTTGCCACAATGGTCAGTTCATTCGTCGTCCCGGCAGTCATCGACGCGGTCCCTTGAATGTAAAGAAACGGCGCAATATCAAACGGGTTGGAGGTCTTGGTCAAAGCGCCTGCCGTCGCGACAAGCGTGTATCCGACGCCGATCTTATCAATAGTGAGGTCATCAAATGTCGCCGTACCGTTTACAACCTGCAGGGTTTTTGTTCCACCCAACGTACCTCCGCCGGGATTGTTCCCGATAGTCATCGTGATACTGGTCGTATTGTCGGCCGTTAGCACATTGTTCCAAGAGTCACGGACATCTACTTTGACGGCCGGCGTAATAACATTACCGGACCCCGCGCTCAATGGCTGCTGCGAAAAATAAAGGTTATTGGCAGTACCCGCCGTCACCGTTAGGCCCAGCCCATAACCGCCACTTGAATTGATCGT
>MHFU01000010.1:7735-10033 GCA_001804345.1 Omnitrophica bacterium RIFOXYB12_FULL_50_7 | reverse complement strand
GTTTTTGGAACCTGTGTAACCGGTAGCAATATTACCGAAGGCGTCCATCGCTGTGATCGTCAGCTCGTTCGTCGTCCCGGCGGTCATTGTTGCGCTTCCGGTCAACACAAGATAACTAGCTGCCGCGGCACTAACCGTCTGCTGCTGTGTCGCTACCGTCCATGTCTCGCCGACCGGCGTAGCTGTGATCGTAGGCGTCCCGGCTTTCTGGTCCATGTAGTAAAAACTCGCGGAATTCGTACCGCTTGCGATCGTCATGGAAGTTATTTCCAGAGTGCCTGCAGGATTGGAATAGAACTTATAAGTCCCGGTTGAGTCCGAGGTCAAGTTCACCGTCGTATCACTTGTAACATTTTTCGGCGTACCGCCGTAGCTTTGTGTCTGGATCGTCATAATCCCGGAAACAACACCCGCGGTCAGCGTCTGCGCCGAGGTCGCAAAAGCGAGCTTCGAGATCCCGGCACCGCCCCAGCCAGGGGTGTAGTCGATAACAAGTTCGGAATGATTCCCGGTGGTAATCGTGTTCGGGACGGTAATATGGTTATGGGAGACAAACACATAATCCACACCTGTGCTAATAGAAGCCGGAATGGTAAGCGTAGCATACGGCGTTATTGGATCGGTTGGATTAGTTGAATCAATGGTAAGGATCTTGCCCGCGACCCCGGTCAGGGTCAAGGTCCCGACTATATCAATTGTTTTTCCCGCCTCGAATAACAGGGTTTTACCTCCTGCTAGAGAGCTGGTGTTGCAGGTAAAGTTGTAAAAAGTTAATTTGACAGTTTCCGCTGTATCAAGGCCATAAATTGTCTGAGTACCGCTCCCGTTAAAATTGACCGTTCCGGCGGTCGGAGCAGCCCCGGCGTTGTCGCTGGCAAGTCTGGGAGTTTCTTGCAGCACTCCCGTTCCCCAATCGCCGCCAACATTCAGTGTGCCCGTGCCTGAAATAATGATCACCGCAGCTATCGAAGTACCGGAGGCGGAACTATAATCTGCCGTGATAGATCCTGTGGCATTGACAGTCCCCGTACTTATATTCAATCGACTCATTTTGGGATTCATGGTAGCACCCCCAATAATCAGGATACTACTTGTGTTGAGCGTCTGCGCACCAACATCCAATTTCTTGATCTTATTAGCGGCACTGGCATTTTCAATGGTGACACCCTTACCGGACACCGGGCTGGTACCTAGCGTTGTGAGGGTGACTCCTGTGCCGAGAGTGACTGTCACAAATACATTCTTACGTGCGAGACTATCTGGACCGCCATTGCCATTCCCACCAATATACAGACTATTGATTCTGACATTCGTTGAGCCGGCTCCATCCTTGTCCATGACCACCGCGACATCGTTGTTACCTAACGATTCGATCACCACGTCGTCGCCCGATTGAGGTACTACGCCCGTGTCCCAGTTGCCAGCCACACTCCAAAGACCCTGCCCGAGGCCGTTGTCGTTATTGTTGCCGTTTATATTCCATTTAACCGTCGGATCCCAATTGAAGCAGTTTGCGTTCCTGGTAGAAAAAGTCGCTATGATGATGTCCGGACTCAGGTTATACGAATCATGGATATTGGTATAAGTGACATCTCGAGGACCTTGCGGGTCTATGTACCACTGTTTATCAGCTTCAGAGGGGAAAAGTTCAACCAACTGCCCAAAAACACCCTGGGTCTTAAAAGCACCTAGGATTGTCTGAGTCCTGCCAGACTCGAAATAGAGGGTCTTTCCGGCAGTGACAGAAGTGAAGCCGTAGAAGGTGTTATCGCCATAGAGGTAGGACGCCCTGGAGGCATCATTTCCGCCAGAGGCGGATCCGTCAAAGTCGGAAAAGACCACGGTCGAGGTGCCGGCCTGGAAGGTACCGCCCTGGTTGACCCAGTTACCGGCTACAGTGATGGTCTGGATGCCGGCGGCCAGAGTACCGCTCTTTAATGTAATATCCCCCGTGAGGATAAGGGACCGCTCAAGGCTGAGGATACCGGTATAACCATCAAGGGTTAGAGACTGAAGAACTCCATTAAATCCACCATCCACCACTGAATCTTTGCTCGCATTGGTTCCTGTCACTCCGTTGAACACTACATTAGAAGAGGACACGGGCACTACGCCTGTATCCCAGTTATTCGCATCTGACCAACTACCGTTACTACCATTACCTGTCCAAAGAACATTTACTACCCAATTCGTCACATTAGACGAATCACTGTGAAGCGCCACAGCCGGGGGACCTCTGATATTGACACAGTCACCTAAATAGGCAAACATCACATCCATAATTCCAACTGAATTAAG
>MHFU01000010.1:0-7599 GCA_001804345.1 Omnitrophica bacterium RIFOXYB12_FULL_50_7 | reverse complement strand
AGGTCATTAAAGGTGTTGGACCCCGTCACTAATGCCTGCAGGGGCGAAACCAGGGAGACAACCGAGGTCTCAGGGATGAAGTTCCCCTGATTGACCCAGTTCTCCCCGATCTCATAGTGGGCATTACCGCCATTCAACGTGACCCCAGAACCGATGACCATGGATCCTTTTGTCACGATCCTCGAGCCAGCCTGTTGGGTGAATACCGCGGGAGCACCTCCCTGATTGAGGAGCAGATCCCCGCTGGAGTTGATATTGGCAATCGTGCCTTCCCCAGAGGACTGGATCATGATGTCCCCGCTATCCACCGTTGAGACGGTAGTCCCTGTGGCCTGCTTATAGGCCCCCACTCCATCCAGATCCGCATCAGCCATGATCCTGAGGTCCCCCGAAACGTTGGTAAAGTCGGCCTGGACCCGGATATCACCGTTCGCTGTCAGTTCGGTGGTACCCTCGGTCTGGAACTCGGCTGACACCTCAAGAAAGGCCTTGGAGGAGATGTCGACAAATCCTCCACTCGCCTGCATAAGCCCGGCAAGCCGGACACTCTCATCCCCAAGGATACGGATCATTCCCTTCTTTTCCGACATATTAATGGCTTTGATAATACCGGCCTGGTTCACGGCGTTTTCAAAAATATTACGGGCAACGCCGGCCGTAAGGAAAACCTGACTCGCTTCGATTGTCCCCTTGTTCGCCACGGCGTCCTTCACCGTGTTACCTTCCGCATCGATCACCATGCCGCTTGTAACCTCGTTGATCTCAACCTGGAGCAGCTGCCGTGCGTCAAAACTAACCGTGATCTTGTCCCCACTCGCTAAATGGACCGCACCGGCGATCGCCTGAATGATGCCATCGTTATGAACCGCGCTACCCAAAAGTGCAATATTGTTTCCAGTGATCCGGCCTTCGTTTAAAACCTGCGCATAAGGATCCGCGGAACCGTGCTCAAACACATAATTGCCGTTCATGAAATTATTGGTCGCCACCGCGATGTCCAAACTCGACGCCACAAGCGTGTTAACCTGAACGTTCGCGGTCGGAGAAAAATGAATGCCGTTTGAGTTGATCAGGAAAAGGATCCCGTTTGCGGTAAGCGTTCCCGCAATGTTACTTATTTGAGGGCCAGTCACGCGGCTTAAAACGGAAGCAATCGCGGAAGGCTGAATGAAATTGACGGCCTCGTTCTGGCCAATGTTAAAGCTTCCAAAGTTAATGACCGTCTTATCCGCGACCGTAAAGTTCAAGGTATTGGCATCCGGGGTTTCAACCTGCGCGTCACCTGACTCAACGTTCCAGTCGGTCGGCAACGCCACTAAACTTGCGGGACTGGCAAGAAAACAAAAAAGCAGAAAAGCCAAACAGGCCATTCCGCTTTGCTTGCTATATCTTGTTATATCTTGCACAGTGATTGTCGTCATATTACTTTTTTCTTTCATTGTTTTATTTGCCTATTAGTAAAGTATCATCATTTTACTTATAGCGCAAGCAAATTCTATATTTATAACTATAGCAAAATCAATGGGTTACGAGATTTTTTGAAAAAACATTACTTGCGGCCCTCTACAAATCGCATTTTTTAGACAATCCACGAAGCGAGGATAAGTACGTCTGGAGGCTTCTTAAACAGATTTTTGGGTGGTTTATCGCTTGAAAACGTCGAATTTGAGCCGAAGGCGGCAGAAAAAGACGGCGGAAATCTTACTGGCAGATAATGATGTGGAAGTCCTGGATTATTCCTGAAAAATCAAACACTGCGGCTATTTCAGAACAAAACTGGAATGACCTGCGAGGCGGCTAAGCTTCCGTCTGCATCATCATGTAAAAAGTGCTGGGACCGTTACCACCTTGAGGCTCGTTGCCGAAGGCTTTGGCCCATTCCAGCCTTATGAAGAAGTTATTCGCGATGTGGATACGAAGACCACCGCCGGCACCCGCCAGGAACTTGCGCCCGCGCTCCCCGCTGTTGACGGCATAAAGTCCTCCACCGCCCATGTCAAAAAAAGCCACGGGCTCGATCATACGCCTTAGAGGGGTCTTGGATCGTGGCAATGTCCAGTCCTTCGGGAAAAAATACGACGGAAAAATCCAGTCAAGGTTTAGGGTAGCGCCCGCATCGGCGAGATAGTCGCCTTCGGGATAGCCGCGTACGGAGGTCATACCGCCCAGCTGCAACTGCTCCGAAGACGGAAGCGTGTGTGAGGCGGCCTGAAATTGGGAATTCATCAGCAAATAACTTCCGAAAGGCATTTTTTGAGTGCGCTTCAGGCCGTGCTCATATTTAAAATAGTACCCGCCGGTCCCGTCCCGAGCGGCTGAAGGATGACACCGGCTGGAGGCCCCTAAAAATCCCGCGGTCCCGAAGCTGAATTGAGGCGTGAACAGTGTCTGCCCTCCACCCCAGAAGGAATCCGTTTTCGAGAAGCTAAAACCCACGTAGGGAGTACGCAACTGATCGTCCGAGACGCGGTTGTGATCCACTCTCTTAGTGATACTCAACATCATAATACCCACGTCCAAATGAGCCTCAAAATTCTCAGAAAGAGCCAACTCGAAGGTAACATGGGGTGTCATGCCTATTGTTTTACCCGTCACGTCGAAGGCTTTTAATTCTTTGCCGAGCTTCATCGTGAAGTACGAGAGATCGACGGCAAGCGTCGTCCCGTAGGTCCCCAGGGGCAATACATAGCTCAGAACCTGGCCGAAAGTCCTGCCGTTAAAGAGCGTGTTTGCAAAAATGGAATCACCGAGACCCAAGACGTTACTGCCGCGGGCATAAAAACCCGTCCTGTACTTCTCCGTCAGACGTGTGCCGCGGTTGTCTTCGCTCATGCCAAGGTGCCATGGGAATTTGTCCTTCACCTTCAGGGCGATGTCGGATGTTTCCTGCTGTTTGCCCTGAGAGATCACGGTCTTGACTTCGAGGTCTGAAAATTTGTTGAGCCTCAGAATATCCTTCTGGAGTTTGTTGATGTTCAGCAGTTCCCCCGGATGAGCATGAATGTATTTCCTCACAAAATCCGCGGAAAACCATTTGTTTCCTTCCACGGTCACTTGTCCAAGCTTCCCTTCCAGAACGGCGATCTCCACGGCACCATTTTCGACCTCCTGTTCCGGAAAGAAAACGTTCGTGGTCAGATAGCCTTTAGTGTGGTATTTGGCTTTGATCGTTTCGGCGATGGTCTGTAGTTCTTTGAAGGTCACTTTTTTCTGAAGATAGGGCTGGTATATGGGCCGGAGATCCTCGGTCTTGAAAAATGTAGCCCCGGTAATTTTAATGTCCGTCAGAAGGAAGGCAACCGCTTCGGCCGGAAGGGGCTGCTCTTTTTGCTCCGCGACCTCGACTTTGGGAGCCTTTTCCTTTTTCTTTGTGGCTCTCAGCTGGATCTCCGAAGATTCATCCCTGAAACGCTTGGCCTGTGCCCCAGCATCCTGACCGGACGAGGGCGTGGGAGGAGGATTCGCGGCAAAAAGAGAGGAGAAAGAAACTGACGAAAACAAAATAACCAGTGCGCCGATACGTACCAGATTCTTCACTTCGGACCCCTTTAGAATGAGGGTTTAGAGATCACTGCGATTTCGCTTTGAATTTGGGGTATATAATCGTCAAATGGCCGGGTTTAATCAAGCTTTTCTTCGGGGAATTGAAGTACCGCTGAAATTGATTGGCATCGGGAGCCTGCGGAATGGCGGAAAGATTAAGGCGTTTTACTTTATAAACTTCCACGGACTTACGTCCGTGGTTTTAGCCGAATGCAAATTTCGTTTGTTTTGTAGGTCACATTTAAATGTATGCCCGTGAAGTTAATTTTCACTATAGGACATGAGCTTATGCAACGAGATACAATTTCTTTTCTTTTTGGCGACTCGGGTATCTTTTCTGGGAGGACCTTCTTGGCGAGGTTCGACCAGGATTTGATACAGTTTCACCGTGCCCGCCTTAATACGATCCCAATTAGGTTCTCTCAGTCTCACTCCTGGGTTCGAATCTTTGATCATTTGAGCGCCAAATTTCATCATGTGTCGGCGGCAAAGCGCTGCGGCCATCCGTGGAAAAAACTTTTCAATCGATATCTTCTCCGGAGCCATTCCATTCTGTTGCGCAATTCGACCTTGGGCCAGACGCATGGCTGTATGGACGATCACCGCAGCGTAAACTTGCATCCCAACGGCGTTGACATTGCCTGCGTAAAAGCGATGCAGATGAAGCACCTCTTTGAGATCATAAAACAATCTCTCTATATCCCAACGCTGCGAATAAAGTTCCAACGCATCCTCAGCGCTCAATTGCTCTGGATCCAGCACATTGGTCAAAAGTTCATAGGCACCTTGCTTCTTGCGTCGAAGCACCACCCAGCGCAGTATTTGTTTTTCGGTTCCTTTCTGACCTGTTCCAGCTTCCACAAGCCAGTCTTCCAGCACACCGTCCGACAAATGCTTGCGATTAAGACGCCGGATCTTTCTCATCGACAAACTCCCGTGACGACGAAACAACCCGTAAAGACCTCTTGGCGACAACAATCCAAATGCCTTGGCCACGCCATACAGACGATCTGCCACCACCAAGGCCCCTCGGGGAATTTGGGGCAGAATCTCTCCAAATTGTTTGATTTCACTTTCCATGGCGTTCTCAGAAAACCGAAAGCTCGCAGCGTGACCACGGAAAAGATCGTAAGCCGCCATGATTCGTCCCGGCAAAATGGTCCCCTCTTCGTGCCGCAGGATTTTCAACCGATGGACAATGGCATCCAAACTCGAGGCATCGACGATACGGATTTCCGGAAAACGCGAGCGCACATGCGCCAGTTCCTGAGCAAAGCAAGGGGGCGCGATCTTTTCGATGCGATTCTGATAGGATTCATACAAAGCCTCAAAAAAACGCCACGACAAATCCTGGGAACGCTGGAAAAAGGCTTCCGCCGTAGTCTCGACTTCAGGCCATTGAGGACTTTGCCCCCCGGCAGCTTCTTCCAACGCCTGGCGCAGCGATGTGGGAGCATTGACGATCACAGCATTCCAAAACTGGACCAAAGCATGCAATGTCCAAACCCGTTGACGCTCCTGCGTTCGGGTCGTCTGAAAAACCGTTTCACACAAGCTCGCAGTGATGGTTTTATCCAAAATCTGTACCGCCTTCAAAAGATTGACTTCTCTACCTTTTTTCTTGATCTCATTGAAAAAAGCTCGTTCTGTTTTCAGCTTTGCTTTTCGACGGCTTTGCTTATCATTTTTTTCAGACATAGGCGCCTCCGGGTTCCTATGTCTTTTCGTCAACTTATTGTGTTTTCAAGAGTTACAAATTAACTTCACGGGCATACATTTAAATGTGACCTACAAGAGCCCGATACACCCCCGGACCTATGTCCGGGGATCCTTTAAGGAACATTAGAGCGCGCTTCGTTCGCCGATATCCAGAGCTGAAACGCTTTCAGAATTCGGATAATACCGCTTCATAACACCGTCCACGTTCTGTTCGCCTGCGTGGACCAACTTCTTCGTCGTAAAAAAATCATAGCTTCCGTTTTCGTCCTTCCAAAGGCATATGGCATGCCGGATATTGGAATCCTTAAATTTGATCACGAGAACCGTGCTGGATATACCCAACCCCGCCAAGGCCTTGGACGCCAGAGTCGCGAAGTCGTCGCAATCACCAGCCCGGGTAGTCAGCATCTCTTGTGCGGTTTGCGGCACGTCAGGAAGTTGCATTTGAGACTTAAAGCCTGAAAGCCATTTTTCAAGATCATGCGGGTTTTTTACGGATGAAGGAATGCCCGCCAATTCCTGGCCGAAACAGAGCGGCATCGAAAATTGAACGAGGAAAA
Organism: Omnitrophica bacterium RIFOXYB12_FULL_50_7; assembly: GCA_001804345.1. Lineage (GTDB taxonomy): Bacteria > Omnitrophota > Omnitrophia > Omnitrophales > Aquincolibacteriaceae > Aquincolibacterium. Next base: position 1,777 of record MHFU01000010.1, on the reverse strand, counting down.
TCAGGGCCATAAGCACCCCGACGGATCTTCCTGTTCTTGTTCTTTTTGGATCCCCTGTTTCTATTTTCCGCATTTCGCCTAGCCTTTCTTAAGCAAGTTAATATCCCTATTTTTCTCCGCGAGTAGGAATGGCGAAAGCGTAGCTCATACCTTTATTTTTTGCAAGGTTTCCAGATAAAATTTTCGCCTACTCATTTGACTATTCCGGGTTAGTCATAGGGATGACGACTAAAAATCAATCAGGCCACCAGACCCCTCTCAGAAAAAGGCGCCTTAAGGAAAGAACCGTTGGAAGTGATTCGGAAAGGAAAAGAGACTCAACTGACGGCTACCTATACACTCATTAAATTGTGCTGGTCCTGGCCTTGAGCTCGGCCAGGATTTGAAGACCGACTTGCTTGTCTTGGCCGGGAGAGTGATATTGGGTGGTAACAATGGAGAGGAGTTCGCGGAGCATGCGCTGGACGGTGCATATTCTTTCCGCCCGTGTCCCCATCTGCTCAATCGCGGCATAGAGAATCGACTTGGCCGAGTGGATCTGGTCGTAATTCTGCAATGCCCCCTCCTGAGCCAAAAGCCGATGGGTCCGGTCGATGGCCTTCATGAGACAGCGCGTGTGGCCTTCCGGGATCTTGCTTATTTCTAATGACAGCTCATGGGTCTCCATGGGGTTCCCCACCTAACACGCCTCCAACGGATTGCCGAGCTCCGATTCGATCATCCGAACGCGCTTTCGGTAATAGGCAAACCGGCGGTAAATCGCAACACACCTTCTCGCGAATCTCTTCAACGGCTTTCTTTGAATCTTCATAGACACCTCCCTCAAATATTTGATTTTAAATGCAACCCAAATGCGTCATAGATGGCCCGAATAAAATCCTTGGCTTTGTCCCGCTGATAAACGCTAACATCCGGCAGTTTCTCGAAGAACCGTTTCAGCCACTTGAATACAAGCCTGTACCGTTTTTGCAAACGATCCTCAAGCATGTGACGAAACACGTCATCCAAAAAGCCGCGAACCGTTCCGATCAGCACGGGATTAGGTTTTACTTTTTGGGCCTGGATAAGGAAAAGCAGGAGCGTCATTTTGTTATTGAAGTAGCTCGTGAACAGCTGGCTGATCTTATGCTCATCTACAACAAAACTCCGCTCCTGAAGATCCGGGATTGCCGTCCTCTCATCGTATTTTCCACATGGGGCAAGCCTCGCCTGATTCTCAAGGCGGGCCGTCCCCTCCAGCCCCTTCGGCCCATGGGCCCGGGAACCTCGTGCCTGAATCTGATTGTCTACCACCACGGGATTCTTTAGCATTTCATTGTCCTCTATTCCAGAGACTTAACACCTTCGGATTGGAACGGCAAGGGCTGGTCAGAAAGTGCTTTAAAAGCTACTTTTGGTCATCTTGCAAAACATTACAAGGAGTGTTATGCTTCATACTGGATAAAAGAACTGATTGTATCGTTTAAAAAACCAGCCGCGACACGGCTGTCCTGAGCGAAGCGCTGACGCGCTGAGCCGAAGGATCTATATCGGAGGCACTTATGTACGACGAGATCGGAGAGGACTTGAAGGAACAGAATAAAGGCAAGCGACCCGCCCGAGCGCCACATTGGGGTAAGGCCATTAAATCTCTATTGATCCAAAAGTCGGACTCAAAAAATCCCCTGCCGGTAAGCTGGCTGGCCAAAAAAACAGGGATCAATGAAAAGAACCTTCACAACATCATCGCGGGAAGGGTCCGAGACCCGTCTTCAGATAAACTCGTGATGGTTGCCGA
>MHFU01000009.1:11889-16998 GCA_001804345.1 Omnitrophica bacterium RIFOXYB12_FULL_50_7 | reverse complement strand
CGTATTTTGCTCTCTCGTTTGTCCTGGGGCTTGTGACGGTCTGGTTTCAGTACAACCGGTCGATAGGGGATGACATCGTACGGACCGATAGTTTTATGTCGCGCCTGGCGGGGGCGGGCTGGGTCGTATGGTTCTATCTGTACAAAACGGTGTTCCCGTACACGCTAAGTTTTGTGTATCCGAGATGGCAGATCGATTCGACGGCCATCGTTTCATATCTGCCGGGGATGGTCTTATTGGGGCTCTTGTTTTATTTCTGGCGGCACAGGACAAGTTGGGGTCGGCCCTTTTTGTTTGGAATGGGTTATTTCGTCGTCACGCTTTTTCCCATGGTGGGTTTCCTGAATATCTACTACATGAGATATTCGCTTGTGGCGGACCACTATCAGTATCAATCCATGATTGGCATTATCGCGCTTGTGACAGGATGCGGATATTACGGTTTTAAGAAATTGAATGGCAATCTTCGCCGGGCGGTTCTTGGGGCCGTTCTGCTTATCATCAGTCTTTTGTCGCTTCAGACGTGGAAGATGGGGCGTCTCTATAAAGATCCGGAGACTCTCTTCCTCGACACGATAGCCAAAAATCCGAATTGCTGGATGGCGAACTATAATCTGGGGCACTCCCTGCAGGAGGACGAAGCCTACACCCGGGCGATGAAATATTACGCGGAGGCATTCCGCATCGATCCGACCAACCCTGATCCCTTGAACAATATGGGCAACATTGTTCTGAAGGCAGGCAAGGTAGAAGATGCGATGGCCTATTTTCGCAAAGCCCTCGCTATACGTCCCAATTTCAGCGAAAGCTATTACAATATGGGCTGCGCGCTTCAGGCGATCGGGAGATATCCGGAGGCGGCAGACAATTTTTACAGGAGTCTCCAGATCAATCCTCGGAACGAGAAGGCGCACAACAATCTCGCTAACACCCTGGCGAGCCAGGGGAGGTTCAGTCAGGCGCTCGCCCATTATAACAAGGCTCTAAAACTGAAGCCCCGGTTCGTCGATGCGCACGTCAATATGGGCATCGTTCTTAAAAAGCAGAAAAAATACGGCGAGGCACTCAAGCATTTTTCTGAGGCCTTGCGTCTGCAGCCTGGAAACCAGAAGGCTAGAAAGAATATCAAATCTATTACAACGCTCCTGGCTTCTGCCGGCCCGAAAGCGTCTGAAGAAAGTCGCGCGCTCCGATGAATGTTGATACGATGCGTTTCATCGATCTCCGTTGTGGTGTTCCCCTTACCTGGATCGCGACCTGGCTGGTGAAACTTTCTTCTGTGTTTGTCCCGTCCGGGAAAACAAAATCGCGCAATATTTTATTCCTGGAACTTTCGGAAATGGGGAGCGCTATCCTAGTGGACCCGGCGATGCGCAAAGCGCGGGAGGCGTTTGGCGCGGAGCTCTTCTTCTGTGTTTTCTCAAAAAACAGGGAGAGCCTTTTTCTCCTGCGGACGGTTGACGAGAGAAACATTTTCGTGATCCGTGAGGACAACCTCGCGCATCTCCTGACCGACACGATGAAGTTCTTCACCTGGACCCGGGAAAAAAATATCGATACCGTTATCGATCTGGAACTCTTTTCGAGATTTACGGCTCTTCTGACGGGCCTGTCGGGCGCGAAGCGAAGGGTTGGTTTCTTCGCGTTTCATAACGAGGGATTGTATCGCGGGGACATGCTGACCCATAAAGTTGCGTACAATCCGCACATACATATTGCAAAAAACTTTATTGCGCTCGTCAACGCCCTCCTGTCGGACAATGGGGAAATTCCTTATTCCAAGACCGCCGTCACGGATAAGGAGATAGCTTTGACAAAAGTATCTCCAGGCGACGGAGAAAAGGATCGTGTCTGGAAGAAAGTGAAGGAGCAATATCCATCCCTGGACAAAGGGGCGCATCATATCGTTCTTATGAATCCGAATGCCAGCCAGTTACTTCCGCAGCGTCGCTGGCCGTTGGCTAAATGTGCCGGACTTATTGGCATGGTGCTGGGATATGATGCTCGCGCGGTGGTCTTGATTACCGGCTCGCCCGCGGAATACGATGAGATGCAGGCGCTGGTGAATGGGGTCTATAACCCCCGATGCGTGAACTTCTCCGGTAAAGTGGAATTTGCGGAACTGCCGGCGCTGTATTCTTTAGCCACGCTCATGGTTACCAACGATTCAGGGCCGGCTCATTTTTCGTCCATTACCGATATGCCGACTTTTATCTTGTACGGTCCGGAAACCCCGAAGCTCTACGGTTCGCTTGGGAACGCTTTTCCCCTCTATGCCGGCCTGGCATGTTCGCCCTGCGTTACGGCCGCAAATCACCGCAAGACGCCGTGCAGGGACAATGTCTGTCTTCAGGTGATATCCGAGAAGGAAGTGTTCGATGCAATAAAGCCGCTTTTAAAAACAAAGGCAGGAAAATGATAGAAGACAGGATCCTCCAATATCGGCGCGAGATTCTCGTCTGCGTTATTCTTGCCATTATGGCCATTCTGGTGTTTGGCCAGATGAGCCATCATAAATTTATCAATTTTGATGATGAGACCTATGTCACCGATAATGGGCGGGTGAGACAGGGGTTGACGCCAAAGAATATCGCGTGGGCGTTTACTACCCATCACGCGAATTTCTGGCATCCTCTGACATGGTTGTCCCATATGACGGATTGCCAGTTCTTCGGTATGAAAGCCGGCACGCATCACATGACGGCACTTGTCTTCCACATAGCGAGCACGTTTCTCCTGTTTCTTTTGTTCCGATGGGCGACGGGGACTCTCTGGCAAGCGGCTGCCATCGCCGCGCTTTTTGCGATCCATCCTTTGCACGTCGAGTCTGTGGCATGGGTCGCGGAGAGAAAAGACATTCTCAGTACCTTTTTCTGGATGCTGACAATGCTTGCTTATGTGGGGTATGTCAAACGCCGGACGGTACAGCGGTATCTCCTGGTGCTCGTCTTTTTCGTTCTCGGTCTCATGGCCAAGCCCATGCTGGTGACCTTGCCGTTCGTGCTTCTTCTTTTTGATTATTGGCCTTTGAAACGCCTTCAGCTTGAGCCGACGCGTCGTTTGATATTGGAGAAGATTCCCTTTTTTCTCATTGCGATTGCAGCGGGTGTTGTGGCCTATATCGCACAAAAAAGCGGGGGAGCGTTAGGCTCTCTGGAAAAATATCCATTCGACGTGAGAATCGCCAACGCCATTGTTTCCTATGCGGATTACATCGGGAAGACGCTCTGGCCTGCGGGCTTGGCGATTCCGTATCCTCACCCCGGAAAGATACCGTTCTTGCATGTTGCGGCCGCTCTTGCGGTTTTGACGGGAATATCGGTCTTCGTATTTCGCCGGGTTTCGAAATATCCTTATCTTGCCGTGGGATGGTTATGGTTCGTCGGAACTCTTCTGCCTGTGATCGGTCTCGTTCAGGTGGGTTATCACGCCATGGCCGACCGGTATACGTACATTTCAATTATAGGTCTTTTCATTATCATTGTATGGGGAGTGGCGGATCTTTCGGAAAAATGGAATGTTAAAAACAAAAAGACAGTACTCGCCGTAGCCGCAGGATCGCTATTTATTATTTTATTGGCGGTTGCGTGGGTCCAGACCGGTTACTGGAAAAACAGCGAAACGCTGTTCACGCATTCGCTCTCCCTGAACCCCAAAAATCTTGCCGCACATAATAATCTTGGAACGGCGCTGTTGGAACGCAAAGACATAAAGGGTGGAAAAGCTCATTTTCTTGCAGCCCTGAAGCTGGATCCCAAGAATCCTATAACGCATCATAATCTCGCCCTCAGCCTGTCGCGCCAGGGCAAGGAGAAAGAGGCTATGGCGCTTTATCTGAAAGCTCTGAAGTTCAATCCCCGACAGATCCAGACCCATCAGAAGCTTGCGGATGCCCTGCTCGCGCAAGGGGATCTGGCCGGTGCGGTCAAGCACTACCAAGAGGTATTGAAAGTGCAGCCTTACGATACGGAAGTGCGGAACAATATTGGCAATGCCCTTATGCGTCAGGGCAAAGTTGCTGAGGCGATCCGGCATTATTCCGAAGCCCTTCGCCTTAAACCGGATTATTCGGTCCAATATAACCTCGGCAGCGCGCTCCTGGAATCCGGCAAAGTGGACGATGCCATTACTCATCTCGCCGAATCATTGATGCTCAAACCCGATAACGCGCTTGCGCACAATAATCTGGCCAATGCCCTGGCCCGGAAGGGGGAGCGCGACGAGGCCCTCATTCATTACCAGGAAGCGTTGCGTATCAAACCCGATCTGGTTGATGCCCATTGCAATATGGGGATCGTCTTAAAGCAGCAGGGGAAAAACAAGGAAGCCATAGAACAATTCTCCGAAGCTCTTCGGCTCGACCCAAAGTCAGAAAAATCCCGCCAAAACCTGAAACTTTTGCAGAAATGAATGCAAGTATTCGGCTCGTGAGCACGGAGTTGCTGAAAAAGGGCATCTTCTTTTTTCCTCTGATACTCGTCGGGGTCTTTGCGATACTAAAAGTGATAGCTCCGGAGTTTTACGGATCCATCAATGGTGAATTTGGTCTCGTCAAGAACGCCCAAAGTCTTGTCTGCCTTATAGCTTCCGTCTTTGCGCTTTTGGTCGCGGTCGGCTTCATCAAAAAAGGGCTTCGCCTGTATGCCGCTCTGTACGCGCTCTTCGCTGCGGGTCTCTTTTTTGTTTCCATGGAAGAGATTGGCTGGGCGCTTAAAATATTTAATGCGCCTGTGCCCGATTATTTCAAGGTCCATAATATCCAGAGCGAGGTCTCTTTGCACAATCTGCCGTCGGTGCGGTGGTACGTGAATGAGGCGTATATCCTGCTGGGTTTCTTTTGCGCTTTCCTGTGGATTATCGTACCGAAAAGAATAAAGGCGATCGACCCTGACACGACGGGGTACCTCATTCCGGACAGATCCTTGATAGGGTATTTTCTCCCCGTCTTTGCCCTCTACGCCTATTTTGTATACCTGAGCGGCATCCTCGTTCACTTGACGGGCGTCAATGCCTTTCACATTGGTTTCATGAACGGACCCTATATCATCGATTTTATCGACCAGGAACCGGTCGAGTTTCTTTTGACGCTAGGAATTCTGATTTTTGTGG
>MHFU01000009.1:527-11860 GCA_001804345.1 Omnitrophica bacterium RIFOXYB12_FULL_50_7 | reverse complement strand
GATCGACTTGAGCTCGGCAGGCTTTTGTATTCTCAGGGCAAGCTTGATGATGCTGTTGAGCAATATAGACTGGCTTTGCGCGTCGACCCTGTTCATGCGGAAACGTATAGTAATCTAGGTATCGTCCTCATGGATCTCAAAAAGTACCAAGAAGCGGATGTCTGTTTTCTGAAAGCCATGAAGCTTTCTCCCTCGGACGCGTCGTCAGAATATAACCTGGGGATCAGTCTCTATCGTCAGGGTAAGGTCTCTGACGGGGCGGCGCATTATACGAGAGCTTTGAAGACCAAGCCCTCATTGGAGAAATTCATAGAATTCAGGCCTCACGATGAGGTGATGTTAAGCCAGATTGGAAATTCCCTGGCGAAGCAGGGAAAGATCCAGGAGTCCCTGTGGTTTTTCTCCAAAGCTCTCCAGGTGAGACTGGATTATTCGACGCAATACAATCTCGGTAGCGCACTTTTGGCCGCCGGCAAAGTCGATGATGCCATTACTCATCTTGCCGAGTCGCTAAAACTCAAGTCCAATAACGCGCCGGCTCATAACAATCTCGCAAATGCTTTAGTCCTGAAAGGGAACCTCGACCAGGCTCTTGCTCATTATTCAGAGGCGCTACGTATGGATCCGCGCCTTGTGGATGCGCATTGCAACATGGGTATCGTCCTCAAAAATCAAGGGAAGAGCAAAGAGGCCATCGAACAATTCTCCGAGGCCCTGCGGCTCGACCCGAAGTCAGAAAAAGCTCGTCAAAATCTGAAACTCCTGCAAAAAAAATAATCTCCTTCGTTTTTTAAGCCCTTTGTTCCTGATAACGGGGAGGTGATTAAAAAAGTTGCATGTTGCTATGAGCAAGGGTAGAATCCCGGCGCTAAAGGTGGGTTGGCTATCTGCCGTATACACCAGTACCGCATAACATTTGAAATTAGGGGTATGCGGTACAGTACTGTTAACCCCTAAAATCAAATGGAGAACAGTACTAGCTAAGCGTTACTATGGGTTTTTGGAATTTATATGGTCAACAGCGCGTCAAAGCACTGACACATTAATATTTCGCAACTCTTTTATTCTGACACCCTGATTCTTTTCAGGATGGACCCATTTGAAAAGATTTTCAAATTCTCTCAATCGCAAGCCCAGAGGAGTCACCCCACATGATCTCTACTAAAAAACTTTTCGGAAATCAGTCCCAATACCCATCAATTTTCGCAGAGCGGAAATTGGGGCTGTCCAAGTCGCCATTAATGGAAAGACAATGCAGACTTGGGCTGTGCCAGCCCCAGAAAAAAGGGCAGGTAAAAAAGTTCCTTTCCGTCGTCGCGATCCTTTCCCTCGTTTTTTCCGTTCCCATGCCTGCGCACGCCGAAACCATTATCAATAGCACCAATTACGGCACAGAAATTGCCCCTGATGCCGGGGATTCGGTGATTACCACGACGTTGGGTAATCTCAATAACAGTATCACCAACAATGCCGACGTCTACGTGACCGGCAGGGCCATTTTCTTGCAGGGGACGAATACAGGCATCAATTTTATTACCAATAACGGGACGGCGTATTCCAGTACCGATATTGCGATCGAGACGGACGACGGCAATGACACGATCACCAATACTGGAACAGTACATGCGGTAAATTCCGGTGATAGTGGAATTATGATGAATTCCGGCAATGACACCTTGATCAACTCCGGCACCATTACTGTGGACTACGCAAGCTCTGCCGGCGTCCAAATGCAGGACGGCAAAGACGAAATTGAGAACAAAGCAGGGGGAACGATCACTATTACCAGTTCCAGCGGCGGCGGCATTGGAATGGGTTCTGGTAATGACACTTTGACCAATGCTGGGACTATCGCGATCGGTTCTGTTGACAGTACTGCTGTCAATATGGGGTACGACAACAATGCTCTAACCAATACTGGAACTATCTCTATCGATTCTGCCGGTTGTCACGGCATTGCTTTTTATTCAGGCGGTCTTAATACTTTCGATAATTCAGGCACCATCACCATCACCACAGCTGACTCCTCAGGTATTTATTTCGACTCTGAGAACGTTGATTTTGATAACAGCGGGACGATCACGATCGATTCCACTAGCTGTCATGGTATCCAGATGGAGTCGGGAACCAATACGTTGACCAATACCGCGAGCGGCAATATTGACATTGGAAGTGTCAGTTCCGGTATCGCTACGGGTTCCGGCGATGATACCTTGAAAAACTACGGCTCAATCTCCGTAGATTCCGCAAGCTGGGCCGGTATCAATATGCAGGAAGGCAATGACACATTAGACAACAAGGCGGGAGCAACGATCACTATCACCACTTCGAGCGGCGGCGGTATCGGCTTGGGTAGCGACGACGATACATTTACCAATGCCGGGATTATTGATATTGGTGACGTTTCTTCTACTGGTCTCGGTATGGGGCGTGGGGACGATACGCTTATCAATACAGGGAGTATCTCCGTAAACTCCGCTGGCTGTCACGGTATAGCCTTTGATTCGGGCGATATGCATGATTTTGACAATTCCGGCACCATCACCATCACGGCAGCTGACTCCACAGGTATCAATTTTTATTCGGGAGATACCGATTTTGACAACTCCGGGACGATCACCGTTACCTCAGCCGGATGCTCAGGTATTGAGATGTATGACGGTGATGATTCTCTTAACAACTCCGGCACCCTAACCATTACCGAGGCAAGCTCTACCGGTATCGAGATGGGCAGCGGCAGTGATACTTTTAAGAATTCCGGAACTATAACCATGGATAGCGTAGGCAGTCATGCTATCAATTTTGAGTCGGATGGCGGCTACGAAGACAGTTTCACTAATACCGGCACAATCGACATAGGCACTACTGATTGCCATTCTATACGTTTTGGATCAGGCAGTGACGTAACCTTTAACAACTCCGGAACCATCACCATTGATGAGACTGGCTGCAACGGCATTGTTTTTAGCACAGATAACGGCGGTGGTCACGATTTCATAAATTCCGGCACTATCCTCATGACGTCGGTGGATGACATTGGTATTAAGTTCGCCAGTGATTCGAATGATACGGTTACTAATAGTGGAACTCTTGACATTCAGGATGTTGGCGATGTGGGGGTTGATCTTGGCGGAGGTGACGACACCTTTAATAATAGCGGTATTCTCCTTATGGACGAGGTTGACGGAGGTAGCGGTACCGATACGCTGAATCTTGAGGGAACTGCGTCACGCACCTTTAGCGGCGATTTCACAAATTTCGAAACACTGAACAAAAAAGGCACCGGCTCATGGACCCTTGCCGGGGATGCGCCGGATGTAACCGACGTAAATGTTTATGGTGGGACCCTTACGATAGGCGATGGAACGACAGGACGCCTTAGCGGGACACCGACACTTACTTTTGACGGTACTGGAACAATGAATTTTGATGAGGGCGATAGCTTCGTCCAGAACATGGGCGCGCTCACCTTTACTGCAGGTGACGGCAACGTCCAGTCCACTTTTACTTCCACAAGTGCTGCATTGAATTTTACCGGCGTGTCTGTTTCGACCGTCGGCGCGACCGGCAATTTTATTACGAGCGGCGGAACAAGCGCGACCAACCAGATCGTACTAGGGGGTGTTGTGCCCAGCGATCAACTTCTTGCCACAAGCGCCTTTTTCGGCGGTAATAACTACGCCGCCTATGACAGCGCGGGCGCAGGCTATGTTCGTGCCTACGGTTCCAGTGATGCCAACTTCCTCGCTGTCGGCGCTGGCGGAACGCTGGGCTCGGCCGCCACAGACAATGTTGAATTGACAGGCGCTATCACAGCACAGACAACGGAATCAGCCAATACCATTCATGATACCGGTGCGTTCAATATAACTTTAGGCGCTGGTAACACGTTGAGCGTAGACGGCATCCTCAAGTCTGGCGGTAGCGCCGCCACGATAAGTGGTGGGGACGGCATTCAAACGGTTACTGGCGGTGGCAACATGGTCATCCGAACCGATCTTTCCACTGATTCTTTAACCATTAGTAATCCCATTCTTGATAATGGCGGCAGTGGTCTGACCAAGTCCGGAGCGGGCACGCTGACACTTTCCGGCGTTAACACATACACAGGGACCACATACATTAATGACGGAACGCTGGCCTTGGAAGCGAGCCAGACGACGACCGATTTTAATTTTGGTGGTGACGCTGAATTGCGTATTGCCAGTGGTGTAGACATCACCGGCGATATCGAAGCAGCTAATAGTGGCCAGGGCACGCTGACTTTTCAGGGAGACAGTACGATTACTGGGGACATAGGTTCAGGCGCCCAGCCCCTGGGGAACACGAATCTCGCAGGTGGTGCCGCGACGACAGTTGAAGTTACCGGCGATCTTCATACTTTAAACCTAAGTGTTGGAGCCGGGACTCTGGCTGCGGACGGTGGGGTAGCAAATCTTGAGGACCTGACTAATAACGGTACCATTAATAGCGCTGAGGACGTAGCTTTCGGTTCAGGCGATGATACCCTCACTAACTATGGCGCCATCACCGTTGATTCGGCAAGCGAAGCTGGCATCCAGATGAAGGGTGGCGACGATACGTTAGATAACAAAGCGGGCGCAGCGATAACTGTCACGACTTCCGGCGGTGGCGGTATCGGGATGGGTTCTGGCGATGATGCTCTGACCAACGACGGGATGATCGATATTGGCAGCGTCTCTTCCACCGGCATCGGCATGGGATCTGGGGATGATACATTGATCAATACAGGCAGTATCTCCGTAGATTCCGCAGGCTGTCACGGTATCGCTTTTGACGAGGGTTCTAACCATACCTTTGACAATTCGGGAACTATCACAATTACAGAAGCTAGTTCTTCCGGCATCTATTTTGATACGGGAGATACTGATTTTAGCAATAGTGGGACTCTCACTATCGATTCTACCAGCTGCCATGGCATCCAGATGGAGTCGGGTACGAACACCCTGACCAATAGCGAGACCATTGATATCGGTAATGTTTCCTCCACCGGTATTGCTACTGGCTCAGGGGATGATACCCTGACCAACTATGGCACGATCACGGTAGATTCAGCGGGTTGTTCTGGCATCCAGATGGAATCCGGAGACGACACGCTGGATAATCGCGCAGGCGGAACGATCACTGTTACAACTTCCAGCTACAGTGGGATCGAGATGGGGTACGGCAATAATGAACTGACAAACGCTGGAACCATCGACATCGGCAGCGTCTCTTCCATGGGTATCGATATCGGTTCCGTCAATGGTTCTATGACCAACACTGGGACCATTGAGATCGATTATGCTAGCCGTCACGGTATTGCATTTGGTTCAGGCTCGCTCGCGCTCCACACCTTCAACAACTCCGGGACCATCACTGTCACTGAAGCTGGTTCCACCGGTATCCATTTCGATGATGGGAATACCGATTTTGAAAATTCCGGGACTATCACCATCGATTCTGCCGATAGTGGCGGTGTTGTGATGCGTTCAGGCGTCAATAATCTGACTAATACAGGAACTATTGATATAGGCAGTGTCGGTTGCGGCGGTGTTATGACGGGAGACGGGGATGATACTCTAACCAATTTTGGCACCATTACTGTGGATTATGGAGATTATGCCGGCATCCAGATGCAGAGCGGCAATGACACATTGGATAACCGGGCCGGAGGAAGGATCGCTGTCACAAGTTCCGATTACAATGGCATCGGGATGGGGTCAGGCAATGACGAAATAACCAACGCCGGGACTATTGAGATCGGTGAGGTCGGGAATAATGGTATTGCTTTGGGATCAGACAGTAATACCGTAACCAACTCCGGGACTATTACAGTAGGAAGTGCCGGGTGCGCTGGAATTGCTGGATACGACGGTGACGATGCCCTGACCAACTCGGGCACCATCACTATTGATTATGCCGATTGCGCGGGCATTCAGCTGATGGGAGGCGACGACACATTGTATAACCGGGCTGGAGGAAAGATCACTATCACGAGTTCAGGCGGCGGCGGTATTGGCATGGGCTCAGATAACGATGAAATAACCAACGACGGGACCATTGAAATTGGCAGTGTCAGCTCTGCCGGTATCGGTATGGGGAGTGACGACGATACATTGACTAACACTGGAATTATCACCGTTTCATCTTCTGGCGGCGATGGTATCGATATGAACCAAGGTGACGATACGTTGACCAATACCGGAAGTTTGACGATCACAACCGCAGGGACCGGCGTGGCCATCGATATGGGCGCTGGTGACGATACGCTCACTCTCGGCGGAACTGTCACAATGGTGGATGACATTGAGGGCGGCGCTGATACTGACACCCTGAATCTTGAAGGAACAGGATCGAACACGTTTAATGGTGATATTCTGAATTTCGAAACGTTAAATAAGGACGAAACTGGGACATGGGATCTCGGCGGCGCAGTCACAGTTGCAAACGATGTGAATATTAACGATGGCACCCTGAATATCAACGGCACGATGAGTCCCTGCGGTACTGGTGTAACAGTGGCAGCCGCGGGAACACTCGGAGGAAGCGGGGCCATAACAGGTAATGTGGTCAATAACGGTACCGTTACGCCGGGTGGTTCGAATGCGTTGACCATCTCCGGTAATTATGACCAGAACGCTGGTTCAACTCTTGGGATCAACGTGAGCGGTACGACCAATAGTTCTGTGGTTGTTGGCGGCACTACCACCGTAAACGCTGGTTCAACGATCCAGGTCACGGTCGATGGGTATGTTGCCAATGGCACGATGTTTACGATCATCGACGCCGGTACAGCCGCTGTTACGGCTCCCGGATCGATTTCTTCAAGCAGTTACGCTGTACAATTCACGGTGGATGGCGCCGCGGATTTGATTCTGACAGCAGCGCGTACCGCGAATGCTTATGGTACAGCCTCCACGAACTCTGATACGGAAGCGGTGGGCGCCGTTCTCGATGAGATCGCAGCGAATAACCCTACGGGAGACATGCTAACGGTTCTCAACATACTGGATCAACTTGGCTCCGCCGAAGAGGTTGCCGATGCTATGGAGACGATGCATCCTGACATGAGTTCCGGGTCGGTGGAGGGCAGTCGCGCTTTGACGGGGCAGGGGTTCTCGATGATCAGTAACCGGCTTGGCGGCGCGCGGAGTGGCGGTTCAACATCAGGCGTCTCAAGCGGGGACATGACGAACGGGTTGGGCGTCTGGATCCAGGGGCTTGGGGGGCATTTGAAGCAGGATGAGCGCAAGGGGATCGAAGGATTTTCGGCGAACACGTTCGGGACCACGATCGGTGCGGATAAAGTGCTCGATAACCATTTTCGTTTGGGCCTTGCGGGCAGTTACGGCTGGGCGCGCGTGAACTCGAAGACTCCGGGCAGTCCTTCCGACGATATCAACAGCTTCCAGGGAACGATCTACGGGAGTTATGATTCTTTGGACCTCAACAAGGCACGCCAGAGCGGCAAGAAGTCCTACGAGGCGGTGCGTAGCCAGGTCGAGGATTCCTGGTATGTGGACGGGATGGTGGGTTTCACACAGAATGATTACGACAGCCGTCGCGAGATCTGGCTTGGAGCAACAAAGCGTGTCGCGAAGGCGGATCATTACGCCCAGCAGTATTCCACGAATTTCGAAGCGGGCTATAAGTTCGTCTTCGAGGAAACGAAGGCTTTGGAAGTGACGCCGTTCGCGTCTTTGGGCTACAACTACCTTTACATGAACAAGTATAAGGAAGACGGCGCGAATGCGTTGAACCTGACCGTGGACGGCGAAGGGCTACATCAATTGGAGCAAGCGCTCGGCGCAAAGCTCGCGTATCCGATCGTGGCCAAGAATACCGGGACGTTCATTCCTTCGGTGAAGGCGGCGTGGCTCTATGACTATATCGGGGACCGGGTCGAGACGACAGCATCTTTTGCCGGCGGCGGACCGTCTTTTAGCTCTCAGGGTGCCAAGCCCGCGAAGAACGGGATGCTCTTCGGCGCCGAGCTTGCGTTCCTAAACAAAGGGAACGTGACAGTAACCGGAAACTGGGATATCGTGCTCAAAGACCAGTTCATGAGCAACACTTATTACGGCACCGTTCGCTACGATTTTTAAAAGTTCGGGAAACGTCGAACACAAAACAAAAGGGGACAGGCAGTAATTGAATGCCTGTCCCCCTTTTGTTTTAAATTTGGTAGTTCGGTGATAAAAAAGTTGCGTTTTGCTATATGGCCGTATAGAATCCCGCTTCTTGAGGGTGCGCGCTTTTTGTCGTGTGTCCCTGGCAGGTCGTCAGGGCTGGATTTTTAGATTTTTCAAGAGCTCGAATCTGTTTCAATCAAACAAAACCCAAAGGAGTCACTCGCATGAAGGATAACATTGTAATCGCGGCGATCGTTGCCGTAGCTCTAATCGTTTCTTCAGTTTTCATCAAGGGCGGGATGGAGCATGCCGCGAAAGCAACTTCCCCAGCCGTGTATTCGCTTTCCGGCTATGAGGGCGTTCTTTATCGCCTGAATAATGTGAACGGCCGGATCGACGTGCTGGTGCCGAGCAATGAAGCTGCGCTTCTTTTCCCGGTCAGCCAGATCCAACTTCCCGGCGCAAAAGATAAGCTGACGACCGAGCAGCAGAAAAGCTTGACCCAGAATGTTAAAATGATCTCCCAGTATATTCAGGGGGAGCGCGCACGCAGCCTGGGTCTTGGAAGTCAGGCGGTAAAATAACGTTCGAACAAGCGTCTTCTGAAACAAATTTTCACCGTCGCGGGTCTGATCCGTTTGGGTCAGGCCCGCGTTTTTTTTGGGGGGTGGTGGTCTGCGGCTCCAGCCCGCCTTTCTTGTCAGCCCTAAAGTGGCGTCTCTTGTAATATGAGCGAATACGTTCATATATATGTATTAATTAGTAAATAGTATTGTACAAAAACGAACAATTCTGTTGACTTTATTGCTCTTTCGGGGTATCTTCTTGAATGGGAGGCCTTATGGAATACAGGATTAAAGCTGACGAACTAACGCGGACCTTGCAGGTTTGGGATGAATTGATGCCTGGGAGAAGAAAGATTCGTTTGGTCGCTTGTGGTGGGACGGCCCTGACCCTCATGGGCTGTAAGGAGTCGACCAAGGACGTGGATTTCTTAGTGCCAGATCCGGAGGAATACCATCGCCTGGTTGATTTTCTCACAAAAGCGGGTTACCAACAGGTGACCCAGTATGGTTGGAAACGGGACGGAGAGACGATTCTTTTCGATCTCTATCCCGGAAAAAAGGTCTATGTGACCGAGCTTCTGACTTCACCTCTCGCCCGGGGAGGTTCTCAGAAATGGAAAGCATGGAATAAGATTGAGGTTTTGGTGCTCAATCCGACGGACCTCATTATTTCCAAGATGTTTCGCGGCACGGAGGTCGATATTCAGGATTGCCTGTTGCTTTTATCAAAAGAGAAGCTTGACCTTGAGAAATTTAAAAGGCGCTATCGGGAAACGGCGCAGTACGAGATTGGTGAGGCAAAGGTTTTAAGAAACCTGGAGATCTTGCTTAAGCGGTGGCAGGAGGTGGATTCTGAAAAGCGAAAATAAGAGACAGTTGCTGGAGCAGTTGGCGCAATACGGGTATGCTCTATCCGCGCCTGAAGTTCCTGCGGTGGCTCCCGAAAAGGTCCTTGAGGTCTTGCTCAAGCATGAGGATGCCCGGCTCGTGGAAGGATTTCCTGTCGTTCTTGCGAACGCTCTTGCCAAAAAAAGTGAACTTACTTGGGAGAATAAGTTCTGGCGCCCCGGGAAGGCCTTTTCCTCAAAAGGGCAGGAGCGCTGGGGTTGCCTTGTAGCTGTAAGCTTGCTGCTGTTCCGTCTTTTTGGCGTCGAGAAGCCGTTGCAGGAGCGGATAATGAATCTTCTTAGGAAATACCCAGAAGGGGAAAAGGTCCTTGAGGGGTTGGAAAAAAATCTTTTCGAGAAAGAGATGAAGGCAGGAGGGCTGAATCTTTCGGCAGACCGTCTCAAAGCGAGTTTTCGAAATTATGTGGTGCATCAAGCCGGTTCAGGAAAGGAGCTCGAAGAACAAAAAAACGCCTTAGAACTCGAACTGCTTCTTTCCGTACTTTTTACACCGCGCCAGAAAGAACTGCTTAAAAAAAGTCTTGCCGGAAAACCCATGACCAAGACCGAACGGGAATACTACTCCCGGGTGGTTAAAAAGCGATTGAAGGCCGTGGCTGACGCACGCCTCCACCAAATGGCTCGTAGTCTTGTTTATTCGTGAAAGACGACGGCGAAAAAACCTGCTGATTTTGATGTGAGCTTTAGATTGTTTTTGCGATTTTTTTCGGCCAGTTCTACCAAACAAAGCGTTGCTGAGGTTTGGAAAAAGGGGATAAAAAAGTTGCGTCATCCTGAGGATCGGTATACAATCCCGTTACCTTGGGGTATTTGCTCTTCGTTCCATGTGCTGCATAGAATGGATTTAGAGGGTCGTCCCTGGTCAAAGTCCTCATAATATATTATAGAAGCTGCTTTTTATCTATTAGCAACCAAGGATGAATTAAATTTTGAAAAAAGTTTCAAGCCTTTCTCTTCCCAAGTCAAAAGGAGCTCCCCCAATGAAAAAGATCCTATCCATCGTTGCCATCTTTTCCCTCGTCTTTTCACCCGTCACCCCCGCGTTTGCGGTCGATGGGACTTGGAACACCGACGCTCCGGGCGGAAATTGGAGCGTTGCCGGCAACTGGGTCGCCGCCACGATTGCCGATGGAGTTAACGCAACGGGCAATCTCACCTTTGACATCACCGGTGCGACAACGGTCACCATTGATGGCGGAACGTCGCGCACCTTGGGCATTCTCAATGTAGGTGATGCTGCGGCCACCAATAGCGCTTATCTCCTAGCCGCTGCCGGGGCAGAGACATTGACTTTTAACAATAGCGGGACATCCCAACTTAACCAAGTGGCCACCAGTGCGGGTGACACAATTTCTGTGCCGCTCGTCCTTGCCGATGCCCTGACTGTGACAAACAATTCCGCGAACACCCTGACGATTTCCGGCACTGTGACCAACGGGGCCAATCTGCTGACAGCCGCTGGCACCTCGGGCGATATCGATATCAGCGGTGCTGTTAGCGGCTCAGCAGGTATTACCACGACCGGTGGAAATGATATTTTTATAGATAACGTAGGCAATGCCGTTTCCGGCAATTTCACCTTGGCAGGAAATAATGTCACCATTGTTAACACCTTGGATACGAACTTGGCCGCATCCACCATAGGAAATAATCTTAGCGTTACAGCGAACACCGCCGGTGCCGACATTACCGATAGCGGCGTTCTTGCTGTTACCGGCAGCTCT
>MHFU01000009.1:0-492 GCA_001804345.1 Omnitrophica bacterium RIFOXYB12_FULL_50_7 | reverse complement strand
CTTGGATCAGGTGAATTTATTTACGGGAGCCGTGTCCTTGGCGACGAATGGCGCGACGGGGAATATCTCTGTGACGAACGTTGGTCAAGCGTTGGATTTGGGGACTGTTACCACGACCTTGGGCGGTACTCTTGTGGTTGAAACAAACGTTGGCAGCATCACGGACAGTGGAGTGATCACCGCGAGCGGCACTTCCAGTTTTGCTACGACGGTTGCCAACGATGATATTACATTGGATAGCGTTAATCTTTTCACTGGGGCCGTGGATTTAAGCACTAGCGGCGCCACCGGCAATATTTCGGTGACGAATACCGGCGCAGCCCTGGCTTTAGGGACTGTAACGACGACCTTAGGCGGCGGTCTTACTATTGAGAACGATGTGGGTGGGATTACGGATACCGGAGTTGTAACAGCGACCGGTACTTCCAGTTTCACGACCACGGGAGCAGGCGATGACATTGTTTTAAATAGTCTCTCTTCATATACGGGCGC
>MHFU01000008.1 GCA_001804345.1 Omnitrophica bacterium RIFOXYB12_FULL_50_7 | reverse complement strand
AGAAATTTTAGATTTTTCCCGTGTTCGGCGCATCCGGGCCACGAGTTAAAGGAGACCTCAAAGTGGATTTTTTTTCACTATCGAGAACCGCAGATTCGCTCCCGAGAAAAAGAATCAATTTTTGAAGCCCCTGGCGGATGGTGTCAACGCCACGAATCCATTCACCGAGCTCGCGTGTCGCCGCGGCATTCTTGCGGTCTGTGCGACTTCGGTAGCGGCGATGGTCTTCCTCGACTTTCGCCAAGCGCACTTCCTGTTCGACGAGTCTCGAGTCGTATTCTTGGCGGATCGTAGCACGCTCCTGTGAAAGTTGCTCGTGTTCTTGACGTAACGATTCATATCCCTGAGCTTTTTCAGCAAGTTCCAGGATCTGCCGCTCGAATTGAGCGAGCGCACCGTCCCGAGATCGCAGAGACTCGGCCATCTCCTGAACGTTCCGTTCCAATCCTTCGATCTTACGGGAGAATTCCTGCTCGCGGCTCCGGAGAGTCGTGAGTTCGTGCTGATTTTCTGTAGCAACTTTTTCAGACTTCCGGATGAGCTCATCTTTCTCCTGGATCACATGCTCGACCGCGGAGGTTTTCTGCACCAGACTCGCCTCAAGTTCACGAACCTTCTCATCCAGGGCTGCGGCCCGAGAGCGCCACTCTTCCCCTTCCCGAGTTAACGCCTCATGTTTCTGGGCTTCCTTCTGAAGATCTTCGTATGCCTTGGCAATTTCGCCGCTCTTTTTCTTTTCTTCCTCAATCCGCTGTTGAAATTCACTCTTCACTTTTTCAGTCGCTTCCGCGTGCTGCACATGCAACTCCTGCTTCTCGTCATGGATCTTCTGAAGTTTTTCATTCAATTCCCTGGCGCGCCGTTCCCAATCTGAATCAACGCCCGAGGACAAAGGCGCTGCGGGTTTTTCTTCGGAGACTGGATGAGAAAGAGAAACGCTCGCCGGAGGTTCCGGAATGGGTTTCACAGGGGTTGGCGGAGAGAGAGGCAGGACTGCCGGAGACTCTTGTATAGGTTTTGCAGGCAACGGAGTCTCATAGATCCTTGGCATTTCCGGATTCATCTTCATCTCATAGTTTGCGACATTCTTCTCGACAGGTGGGATCTCCTCGGACCCGGCACTCCTCCTTTCCTCTCGAACAGACGCCTCCACGGGTCCGATCTCATTTTTCATAAAAAAAGAAAGGTCCGGCGTCTGCGGCCAAAGAACCTGGAAACAATTTTTCTTGATCATGTCATGGTTCGTCGTTTCCGCAACCGCGCCGATCTTCTGAAAAAAATTCTTGATGCGCGCAGCGAGCCCAAAGGAGAGATTGTCTATGAGGATCAACGGCATGTTTGAAAGAACTTGTTCGGCATCACGCTTGTCGAGCTCAAAAACCTCCTCAAGGCGCTTTACAATTTCCCTCTTGTTCCTGGAAGGGACCGACTGGAGCACAACGCCCCAATCTTCGGCGGCGTGGATGGATCTAGATTCGTTCATGGACATAACCACTGCCTTTCTTTTGAACTACAATTTCAGCAAAATTCTGGGCAAGGCAAATCAATATCGGGTATTATACCCCGACTTGTTTTTTTTTCTAGTACTGTTCTCCATTTGATTTTAGGGATTAACAGTACTGTCCCAATACTTATCAATTTCCATGCAACGGAAATTAGGGCTGTCCAAGTCGCCCCTTCTGGAAATGAACCCAGAAGACTTGGGCTGTACCGCATCCCCCTAATTTCAACTGTTATTCGGTACTGGTACGACCTTTTATTTAATCTTGAAGGCATCTCCATGATAAAACTCGGGCAATTCTCACTCAAAACCCCCGTATTCCAATCCCCGATGGCGGATTGTACGGACACCGCGTTTCGCCTGATCGCCCGCGAATTCGGACTCGAGCTTGCATTCACGGAAATGATCTCCGCCGAAGCCCTTGCACGAGAGAACAAACGGACCCTCCCGCTCGTCCGCAGGATCCCCGGCGACAATCCTCTCGGCGCTCAGCTTGTCGGCCACGACCCGAATTCCATGGGAAAAGCTGCGGCTATGATCGAGGCGATGGGATTCGAGATTCTCGATCTGAATTTTGGATGCCCGGTCCGCAAGGTCACAGGACCCGGCGCAGGATCCGCACTTCTCCAGCGACCCGACCTTGCCACGAAGATTTTTAGAAGTGTCATGACCCATGTAAGGAAGATTCCGGTCACCGTCAAGATGCGTACCGGCTTCACCGATCCAAGCGGCAAAGAAGCACTTTGCATCGCCCGCCTCGCGGAAGAGCAGGGCCTTTCTGCGGTCACCATTCATGGACGAACCCGCGCCCAGGGCTACACAGGAAAAGCGGATTGGGGGGTGATTGGACTTATCAAAAAGGCCCTGAAGGTTCCGGTCTTCGGCAACGGAGATATTTTTACTCCCGAAGACGCAAAACACATGATGGAAATGACAGGATGCGACGGCATCGCCATTGGACGAGGCGGTCTCGGGAATCCGTGGCTCTATGCCGGCATCCGCTCCATTCTCGAGGGCCACACACCGAGCCAACCTTCGTTCGAGGAAAAAAAACGCGTCGCACTTGAACACATCCGTCTCGAGATCCAATACGAGGGAGAAAAGATGGGCGTGCTTCAGTCCCGAAAGATCGCAGCCTGGTATTTTAAGGGCTGTCCCAACGTCGCCCAGCTTCGCAGCAAAACCAATCGTTCAACCTCGTTAAAAGAAATGGTTTTACTGATTGAAGACTTTCACTAGTACCTATCCGAATATCAGCTTTTTAGGGACGGTTCTCCTTTTAGAGAACCGTCCCTGCGTGATATCAGGATAGGTTCTTAGAGACTTGGCCGGTGTGTTCCCCCTTACATGTGCCGCCGAACCCATTCCGAGGAACGGTCGGCTGAGGAACGGTAAACGATTGAGGCGATAATTTTCTTGAGAGTTTGGCGGAGGATCTTCACAAGAAGCGATTGGGGTCTGAAATCCGCGGGAGCGAAATGTTCCGCACGATGCTCCGCCACCATGGTCTTCACGGCACGAGGCACCCGCTTCGCCGGATCATAAACCGCAATGGCATTGCCCCCGGCCTTCTGAACCACCGTCATGGAAGGAACATCCGTGATCCCGTCGCCGACATAGATCATGTTGCGGAAAGGAATGCGGCGTTCCGTCTCCGGCATATGATTGTTGATACTTTCACTGAGCTTGAGCCTGCCTTTGTTGATACGAAAAAGGAATTGCGTCTTATTCGTGTCATTGATGACAAGCTTTGGAAAAACGGGGCGACCTCTCTGAAAATCATACTCGCAGGCATAGATCTTTTTGAAATGCTTCCGAATGCTAATACCCTCCAGGATATCCTGAAGTCCGCTTGAGATGATGTAATGTTCGAGTGTGATGCCGGCCTCCGGAACTTCCGGAAGGGATCTGATGAATGCACCCAACTGGTCAAAATAGCCTTCGTCAACGCCGGGATAGTATGGGATGTGGCTTGCGAATTCTCTTAGCATACGCTTTGTAAGGGGACGTTTTTTAAATATGGGGTCATCGATCAAAAGTTTCAAATAGGCGAGGGTTTTCTCATAGCCTTTGCGAATCACCAGCGACTGGGATCTCGCCCAGAACTTCTTCTTATCAATCCCGTATGCCTTGAAGATCGTCTCTTCCTGCATATTGCCCGGCGAAAGCGTCCCATCAAAATCATAGACAATTGCGATAATATTTTGTGCGGTTTTTTTAGGTTCTTTCAACATTATGCGGGGCCTCATCCCCAAAACTATTGCGGGCCTGATCCAGAAGGATTTACACGAAACCCTTCGTCTATCAGACCCGCAATGCACCAACAAAACCCACAACAATAAAACTTTTACTTCACCTCAGGAGCAGGAGCCTCTTCCACCTTCAGGCCGAGACTGCGCGCCCGTTCTCCCTGAATGTACCGGGAAAGCGTTTGGATGTTCTGCGAAAAACTCTTCTTCTGCTCATCCGTCAGTTTGTCGTTCGCACCGGGAAGCTGGATCTGACCCACCGGGAAAAGAAGCGCGGCTTCATTACTCGGCACGAGCACATCCACTCGCCCATTCACGTTATTCAGGCGGTAAACAACACCTTCAAAACCAAAAAGCGAATAGGCTTCCGGAGGGCTCATGCGCCTGGAATTCTCCACGCCCACTTTCACAACGAACGCGGAAGCGACGATCGCAACCGCCACAATCACTGCGATGATAATGTTCTTCATTTACTTCCTCCTTGTTTTTTCACTCAAACACTTAATGCTTTAACGACCAATCTATGATCTTTTAAACTTCAAAAACAACGTTATTTAAAATACCGCTCCCGGTAGAACTTGAGTTCCGCGATCGATTCCCGAATGTCCGACAATGCGCGATGCGACTTACCCTTAGGCGGCTCTTTATCCTTCGGATACCATCGCGCGATAAGCGCCTTGAGAGAACTCACATCCACATGCCGGTAATGAAGATATCCATCGATCTTTGGCATGTATTTTAAAAGGAACCTTCGGTCGTGATGCACCGAATTGCCGCAAAGCGGCGCTTTCTTAGGCTTGCAATATTCCTGGATGATCTCCAGGGTTAGCTGCTCAGCTTTTTTAACCGTCATGGTCGATGCCTTAACCGCTTCGATAAGACCCGACTTGGTGTGATGATCCCGATTCCATTCATCCATCCCCCTGAGAATGCTCGAGGGTTGATGGATCACAAGATCAGGACCTTCTGCCAAAATATTCAAATTTCCATCTGTAATGATCGTGGCGATCTCGAGGACCTTCTCCTTTTCCGGATCCAGCCCCGTCATTTCCATGTCAATCCAGACCATGTTGTTGCGATGAATCTTCTGGATCATGCTAGGCCTTCTTTCTCATATCCGCGATGCGGAGTTCTTCATTGGCGTAAAAAAAAACATCGAATTGTGCTTCGAAAACAACCTTGAACGCTTCCGTTACATGCATCATGAAATGAAACCCTGCATTCAATGCCCCGGCGTCATTCTCTCCGGATTTCACGATCGCTTCAAGACCCAACCTATGAAAAAGATGCACGAGAACACCCAAGACCGGCGACTGTTCCTTGTCCGCATTAGAAGCATAAAGGCTCTCGCTGAAACGCGTCGCATCCTCAAGAGACTTCGGCGACTGAAAAAGATCCATCACCTCCTTGAAAAAGAGATTCCTCAGATCCTTATCCTCGATCCGGTGATGTGCGCAACAACCGACCCAATAGACACATCCCAAAGCCAGCTTGGCAGGCACAAACTCCCGACAAAAACCTCTAAAATCTGTACGCTTGAGCTTGGGCTCCAAGGCATAGAACTCACGGTAAACACGATCATGACCTTCGGGATCCAAAACGAGATCGATCAGGACCTTCACGCATTTTTGAAATGGTTGTTTCTCAATTTCCACAGCCAGAAACCTCCAAGACTGAATGAGGGCTATCCTATCAAGACGCTACATGGCGCGCAAGGCGCGAAATATTTTTGTTTAGCAAAGGGGACAGGCATAGTTGATTGCCTGTCCCCTTCTAAAAAATGAGAAGGCCTTCTCTGTAAGCCGAGTTCTGTACCTGCCGCTCGCGCGACAAGTGATGACCATCTATCTAGGACCGCCATTGCTGGCGGCCTCGGTCGGCTGACCCGGTAAAGTTTTCACCTTTCGGTAAAATAAGAACGGGCCGTTCTCGCTTGCGCTCTTTACCTTATTTAGCCTTTCTTCACGTAGAGATTGCCGCGTTTCACCCTAAAAACCGTACAGCGTAGTTCGTATTTCGTATGTCGCTTAACAACTCATTTGCATGAATTGCAAGCTTTTCAGCTTTGACGACATACGACCTACGTTGCACGAAGCACGGCCTCTAGACTCGTCTCTGTGGCTCTTCCGCCAAAAAACATGGCGGATCCACCCCTGCCTTTCGGCATGGCGGATATCCGTCCGCCAACAATTTGTGGCGGAGGTGGGCGTTACCCACTACGATGCCCTATGAAGCTCGGACTTTCCTCCCACAGCGGCAGACAGGACGTTTCCCGTCTCTCATCATCTGTGCGCGGTCATCCGAGAAGACCTTCTCAAAAAATCGATCTCAAATCAAAGAACAAAAAAAACGGATTAAGACTTCACGGGAGCCTGCAAAAGCTCCAACTGCTCTTCGGCGAAATCTGCCCAGCTTGTCTGGGGGTATTGCACCACAACCTGTTTGAAACTTTCAATGGCCTTGGCCGTGTCTCCGGAAGCAACCAGGCTTTTTGCGACATAATACTCCGCGATCGCGGCCAGGTTCCCCTGAGGATTGACAGCCAGATATTCCCGATACTTTTCAATCGCCTTCGGATAATTCCCATTCTTATAAAAATTTTCAGCCTCAGAATAAGGACCGAAAGAGCGACTTGAAGAATGGAACGCGCACGAAGCAAGCGTCACGCTTAAAAGCGCCCCCACCGCAAAAAGCTTCATTTTTCCCACGGAACACCTCATGATTATTGGCCTTGATTGCCTATTTAAATGGGCCCACCTGGACTCTCCGCCACAAAGCATTGGCGGATCCGTCTCAAAAATCTCGCACACGCTTTGTGGAAAGATCCGCCGAGATTTTTGGCGGAGAACCAGGAAGCGTAAAAGTTATGGGCCCAGGAGGAATTGAACCTCCAACCAAAGGATTATGAGTCCTCTGCTCTAACCGATTGAGCTATGGGCCCACTCATTTTCCATAGATCAACACGTCAAATCGGGGGCAAGTATACCAGAATTTTTCGAGGCGGTCTCAAAGGATTTTTGAAGATAATAGAAGTGCCGAATCATCGAAATAAAGCCCAGCCTTGGAAAATTGAAACTATGGCGATAGCATTAAACGAGTACGGCGTCCCGCGCATTCTCCGTACGCCGTACCCGTATCAATAAACCCAAGGACGACAACAAATAGTTTTTTATGAAACGCAGCACACCTCGCTCCATACTCAACAATTACGCGGCCGCGGCAAAAACGAGATTATTGTCGTAACTTTTCTGAAGAGCATCGAGCAAATTTTCGGCAACCCTCCAAAAACCATCTCGATCCTGACTCACCCCCGAAAAACGGATCGCTTCTCCACCGCCAAGAGCCCAGAGAAGTGCTGTCGCGAGAGCGCCACTTTTATCGCCGCTTGCTTTGAAAAAATTCACTTTTTTATGAAGGCTGCGAACTTCCGCCCGAGAAGGAAGAACTTGCTTTGACAAATGGATAGCCGGCGTATTCGTCCTTGAAAAAGTCGAGACCGCCTGGCCAAGATTCTTATCCGTTCTCCTTACGCGATCAAGGTCCAGGAGGGCGCCAAACTCCTCATCTAGCACCTGACCGCCGGCGCGCTCGCTATAATTATAAACCACCACACTAAGAGCCTTATTCGAAAGCGCCACGATCAAATATTCCTTCCTCTGGGCCGGGGAAAGGCTCGGAAAATCCTCCGCGTTAATGAAAAACATCGCAGGCTGATTGCTCTGCCGGATACTCCGAACCATTCGCTCCGCCCGAACCTCTGCGATCAGCACTGACCTGAAGGGCACATCGGAACGAACCGCCGGCTTTAAATTGCGCATCTCAGAGCGGTGGTGACTGCTCCCCACGTCACCACTTGCTTTGCGAGGCGAAACAACGGGGGTGCCTCCCATGCCCGCCAGCGTATTTTGGAGGGTCCCCTTTTCCGCCACAATTCGTCGGACGGATGCGTCCTCTGGCGCATCGGTCACTATCACCTGTCGCTGCTGAACAACTCTAGAAGGCACGTCGGAACTCGACAGAGGAAGAGAAATACCGCGTTTTAACAACTCCGCCTCGACACCACCGGCAGTGGTAAAAATATGCCCGGGAAATCCGGCCTGCTCGGACGCCCGGACATTGGCTTCCTTGTCGTCGATAAAGAGCATTTCATCCGGCCGAGTCCCATAGATCTCCTGAATCTCGCGTCCCATGGCCTCAAAAACCTGTTTACCGTCTCCTTTGCGCAATTTAAGTCCATAGGAAGTAAAAATTTGGTCCGCAAGAGCCATGAAACCGTAATGCCGTTTGAGATAATCCATATGAAGCGGGTTCGTATCACTTAAGAAAAAAACTTTGTATCCGGCTGCTTTTAACCGCTCTGCCAGCGTAACTGTTTCCGGAATCAGTTCGAAGATCTCTGACCATATCCGTCTAAACCGGCCGAACGCCAGGGGCGCGATCCCAAGGGCCCCACAAACCGCAACGCTGAATTCCTCCGAAGAAAAACCGTTCACTTCAAAACGCTTATAAAGATCCGACGCATGAAGAACATGGCAGACCTCGTCAACCGTTCTGCCCCGTACGCCAGCCCTGATCATCCGCCGCGCCGCTTTTTGGGGGTCGAAACTCACGAACACATTCCCGATATCAAACACCACGGCTCTTAGCGGCACCGTCCGCATTTCCGAACGGAAAGTGAGCGCCTGCTCACCCCCTGTCAGATCGTCTTTAACCTTACCGATGTATTCCTGGCTCGTACGTCTATTACTCCTAAGAAAATCTTTTTCATGGTGACGCAGCAAAGCATATGTTGCTTTCGCAACATTCTTGATATGCTGGAACCAATCTAACCCTGTGCTTTTCACAAATCTTTTCTCTGAGAACCACTGCTGAGTAAGTTCTTTCAAAAAAATTTGAGCGGGGGTAGCACTTTGCCAATCCATGAGAAACGAACCCCTCACTTCCGAGCGTCGCTGGACCAACTCTCCGAAAAGCTGGGGACTCAATGCCTTGATCGACGCTGTGGTTTTCGAAAACTGAGAAGCACCGACTGACGGGATCCAAATCTTATAGGAATCATCCATGACGTCTTCACTCGGGGTCATTTGTGCTTCAAAAACATCTTTTAAATTTACAACCCTGACATTGGGTTCCGTCCGAAATCTAGCCAGCCACTCGCGATGAGCGGTTTCTAACTTGTAACCCGATGTTGTCACTCCATCTTCGATCACATGCCGCCTAAAACCAGCTCCACGAGGGCTTAAAACAGTTTGTCTGACGCAAGTGTCCGTGGAATATCCTGCGATCAGCAAGTCTTCTATGCCTTTTTCCAAAAGAAATGCTCCCAACGCGGGATTCGAAAACGCATCATTTTCTGATTTGTGAAAAACAGGCTCTCTTCCGTTACGATCCACAGAAGGCAATATCTGATAAAGCTCCGCTCCGACTGTTCCAGGGGATGTTAAGAATCTGAATCCGTCTTTTATAAATTTGTATTCCGGATAATAACTTTGAATGTAAATGACGTGCATGCCCTGCCGACGAGCAAAACCAATGATCGGAAGAAGCTTTTCCCTTACCATTTCCTGCATGGGCGTCAGATCGTCCCGGTTCATTCTGGTTTGACGATCGAAAAGAGCAAAGCCCGTCTGCGCTTCAAAAAAATCCTTCTGCACGTCAATAATAACCAAAGCTGTTTTATCGACATGAAGATGCATTTTTGCGTCCCGCGATTCAGAACGTTGAACAGCGGAAGGAACATCAGAAAGCTTTCCTTTGGGCGCTGTGATCAAAATAGCCGTCATTGCGCCAGGCCTTGCATTTTCTGCGATAGTTGTTTGAATCGAACCATCCGGCCGCATCTGATACAAAACAACATCATTTCCATTGCCCCAAAGATAGACATCTTGTGCATCGTATTTTTTAATGAGTTCCTTTGCCAACCATCCCAAACTCGCACCAACGTAATGGGCTTTCCCCTCCACCATGCCGGAAAAAAGACGGCCGTTTTTCCGGATTCCGACAAAGCTATGAGGGTGTATTCCAGGCATCAGGTTGATGGTCATCGTCTGTGCCGCTTCATGAATAAAAAACTGCCCAGGCTGCAAGACCTCCCGCGGCATTTCTTTTACAACCCGGTAACCCCAGCGCTGATACTCCTGATAAATTTGCTCCATTGAAATATTCATTGCGAGCAGAGGGGCAATCGAAAGATCGATTGTTTCGCCTTTCAAAGCTTGGGCCACCCAATCACGGTTCTTATACAATTCACCCACCCTGTCGCTTACTCCTAGGTGTCGCTGCCCGCCGAAATACACCGATTCGAAAATGGGCAACCTGAATAAATGCCTCAGATCATCAAAATCCTTTGCCAAATTCTGTACATTGATTTGGCCGTCTTTGACAATCCGCTGCCCAAAAACCGCATATTCTATCTTATGGGAAAGGTCCTCATCCCCAAGACCCCAAATACCTCGTCGCTTTGTGGATTTGTTTAAAAACCGGAGCGTCCTCGGAGCGATTCTTCCATCCCGGAATTTTGTGAGCATATCATAATCACGCAACTCAACAGATTCGTCATGCGGAGTATAAACCTTGCCGTCTATCACCAAAACAAAGCTGCGGTTAAAGATCGGATTCCCGTTTGGAAGTACCGCCATGATTTTCTCATTAGCTTTGTCTTTTGGAAATGACACTAGGGTTTGATCGATCGGGAGTAGGAATTTTGAAAAAATCGAGCGGCCGTAGGGAACTGTCTTCTCATCAATTTGAAATTGATCCTGGACCCGGTCAAATCGCACACGGCTTTTTCCGTTCCGATAGGCTTCAGGATTCGCCCAAAGCGTAAAGAAAAGCGGCGTCTTTCCATCACCTTCAAAAACATGGATTTTCGCTTCATCATTAAATACGATCGTGTCTGCTGAACGTGTTTCGGAGCGTTCTTGATGGATAAAATCCCGGAGCGCTTTTTTGAACGCAACCTGATACTGTCCGATTTTTAAAGATTCATTCCGCATGAAATATCCATAAAAACCGTTCCCGATAGGTGTCGGCGTTTGTTTGGACAACCGCATGGCTTCATCCAAAGGCAAGAAAATAAATTGTTCGGCTTCATAAAAGTGCAGGTTTTCTGCTCCGACTTTCTGGATAAGAGCCCTGCGGATAACGGCTCGCGTATCCGCTTCGTTATTTAAAGCCCGCCGCTTTAACTCGTCCACTGGAAGACCCTGTTGCCGGCTAAGTTCTCCGAAAAAATCACCCCAGAATTTCGCAAGCTGCTTGTTGCTTTCCAATAATTCTTCTTTTTGCCGAGGTGTCATTCGTATAAAAAACAATCCGCGATGAGCAACATCCTTAGGCGTAACATATTCGAAAAAGGCCTGGGATGGATTGGGATGAACTTGCTGCATTCGCTGTGCTTCAAAATAAAACGGCAGTTCTTCCTGCGCCTCACGAAGCGCTGCGGTTCGATAGTCCTCACCGGCCTGCACACCACCCGCAACCGCTGCATCCCAAAGACCCGCACCCCCCTTATGATAAGCACGTTGAGGGAAAACAATCTCTCCTTCGGGCGAAACTACAATCACATGAACTTGACGATGCCGGATGGGTACGGGAGACCTTCGACTATCCCCACGACGGATTTGTCTGAGCACCTGATCGTTCTCGTCCACAACATCAACCCATTCAGCATCGCTGGGAGGGGCGTTCCTCGTATCGCCCCCATCGGCAGCCCGCATCTCAGAGCGGGTCTTTAATCTCTCAATTTCATGGTGGATCTCCGACAAAAACTGAAGCAATTCGGGACGGGATTGG
>MHFU01000007.1:2743-5325 GCA_001804345.1 Omnitrophica bacterium RIFOXYB12_FULL_50_7 | reverse complement strand
ATGATCGCCGGGACCTTTTATTTGATGTTCCTTTTTTCGGGACTCGGATATCACAAGACCGCGCTTCTGACGATCCTGATCGTGATCGTTTACGTCGGGCTTGCGGGAGCCGGGATCCCGGTTCAGCGCGCGGGGTATGGATCCGTGTTGGTGTTGTTCGGAGTTCTCATTGGCCGGCCAGCGAACCTTTTGAACGCGCTCTGCTTTGCCTTTTTTGTGCTTCTCGTCTGGAATCCCAAGAGCCTGTGGAATATCGGATTCCAGCTTTCTTTCCTCTCGGTTTTTTCGCTGATGCTGGTCCTGCCGCTTTTATCGCGTTTTAGCGCCTGGACCCTGTCTTTGGGTTCAAGTCTTGCGGTGCTTTTCGGGACCTTTCCCGTCGTCTTGTATCACTTTAATATTTTTTCTCCCGTCAGTATCTTCGCGAATCTTGTCGCGATCCCGCTTTTTGATGCGGCGCTTTTCAGTGCTCTTTTTGCGCTGATCCTGAGCGGGGTACCGTTTTTGAACATGCTCTTTATCAAAGGGTCTTCCTGGATTCTCGGGATCGGGCTTCTTTGGGTTAAATATCTTTCTACATGGCGATGGGGGTACTGGTTCCTGGAGCGACCGTCCCTGGGCTGGGTTGCGGCGTATTACACAAGCATGGCGATGATCTTGTTCTTTCACAAAAGAGCTTTTCATGGGAAGCGTTTTCTAATGGCCGGTTTTGTTTGTTGCTGGATATTTTTTTCAGTCTCATTTTTTGTTGGATCCGGAGGAAATATATTTGAGCTCACACTGCTTGCGAGCGGCAGGAACCAGATTGTTCACGCGCGCTTTTCCAATGGAGCAGAGTGGCTTCTTAACGCCGGAGGGAATTTTCCGTCCGATCAGGGCGAGTGGCTGATCGCTCCTTTTCTGAGGAACCTGGGGATCCAACGGCTGGAGGGGATCCTGCTTACGGATCTTTCCAAGAGGCACGTGGGAGGGTTGGCATCGGTCTTACGGGATTTTCCGGTACGTCATCTTCTTTATCCTGTCGTATCCTCGTACGGGCCGGACGAGTTTTATAAAAATCTCTCCAAGTTTGGTCGAAAAGCAAAGACTTTTCGGCAGGGGGACGCGGTATTGATGGGTGCCGAGAAAATGCGGGTGATTGTGCAGTCACAAAAAGGCACTATTTTTCTGGTCGAGTCGGATTCTTGGCGTATTCTTCTTATTTCGCGATGGGACGCCGGACTCTTCAGAGAACTTCTTCGGGGGCATAAAGATGCGGCGGAGATTCACGCGGTTTTTTTACCAGCGTCAGGGCCGGGGATTCCGGTTGAATTCCAGGATTGGCTCGATCGAGCTCGGCCATTGCTAGTTGTTTTGCCGGACCTGCCGCAGGAAATCGTGCCCTATTTGACTTCTCGCTGCGTACCCTATCTTGATTTGAAACATACCGGTTCGTTACGTTTTCGGAGAAATGGTTCCAAGCTTGAACTAACGTCGTTCTTGAAAGGTCCCCTGGGTGTTTACTCGTATCCTTAAGTCCATTTTTGGGTCATTTTTATTGACAATTTTTCTTGGCCCATGATATAGTAATTCCTCGCGAATTTTCCTAACCTGAAGATTGCAAACGACTTGTGAAAATCTCGAAAGTTTTTACCTTTATTCTTATACTGCTCCTGCCGCACACTTTTGTCTCTGCGGATTGGGTTTGGTCTCCCGAGCAGGGGAAGTTCATCAATACCGAATCCGAGACTCAAAGCGGTGCTGATGATATCTTCGATAACGCCCTGGATCTCTACAAAGAAAAGAAGCTCGATAAAGCGGCCGAGCAATTTAAAATAGTCCTCAAGCAGTACCCCAAATCCCGAGTAGCGCCTGAAGCGCAATACCGGCTTGGGACCATCTTCGAAGAGACCGGCGATTATGTAGAAGCTCACAAGGCCTATCAATCTCTGATCAAATCCTATCCCCAGAGCGAGCGTTTTGAAGAGGTGATCGAGCGCGAGTATCAGATCGGGACCCTGTTTCTTTCCGGGAAAAAAGGGAAACTCTTGGGGCTCGATATTCGCCCGTCCTTGCCATTGGCCATTGAGGTGTTCCAAAAGCTCGTGGCAGCTGCGCCTTACGGGGCGTTCGGAGACAAAGCCCAGTTCAATCTCGGAGTGGCTTACCAAAAGTCCGGACGCTTTGATGATTCACTGGAAGCCTTCCAAAGTTTGATCGATCAATACCCGCAAAGCGGCTTGCTTCAGCAGGCGCGCCTTCAGATGGCCGAGGTTTCTTACAAGAAATCTTCCAGTCAGACACGCGACCAAAGCGCGCTTGATGAAGCGGCCCGCCAGGCGGAGGGCTATCTCAAACGATATCCAGGTTCCAAAGAAGCCGAAGAAGCCGAAAAGATCAGCCGAAACGTGGATGAGCTGAACGCTGAGAAGAACTATCGGATCGGGCTTTATTACGAGAAGGACAATTATCTCACAAGCGCGTTGATCTATTACTCGGATACCTCGAAGCGCTATCCGAATACAAGTTGGGGGCAGAAGGCTACCGAAAAACTTCACTCGTTGCAAGAACCCGTGAAGTATCTTAATGCCAAGGCCGGGGAG
>MHFU01000007.1:1603-2732 GCA_001804345.1 Omnitrophica bacterium RIFOXYB12_FULL_50_7 | reverse complement strand
GAGCCTGGAGCGTCGCAAGCAGGATCTTAAACGTCGCGAACGTGAACTGAACGAGAAGTTTAAAGAGCTCGAACGTAAGAAGAAACGCTTTAAGAATAATACGTCCCCCGACTTCCAAAAAGCCATGGATCGTTGGCAGGGGTCCCTTGAGGCGGAGCGTGATGCGCTTGCCGAAGAAAAGGGGCGTCTTGAATCCTGGCGCTCCGAGCTGGGTGTTCCGGACGAAAAGTTTTTTGAGAATCTGATCCCGGATAACCTGATCCCGTTCATGGGGCAGGCCGAGACGCCGCTTCAAAAGATCCAACGGTTGGATGAGAAGGATCTTTACAAGCTTTCCAGGAAGAAAAAAGAACTTCTCGAAAAGAAGGAAAAACTCTACAAGCGTTTCAGTGAGCTGCAGTCCCTGCTGATCCCCGAGCGTTCCAAAAGCGGTTTGAAACGGAAGCGTCTGCGAGGGGTTGCTAAAAAAGATCCCAGCAAGCCCACGGATCCGAAACTTTTGGCGCGTGAGAAAGGTATCGAGGCTCTTGAGGCCAAGTTGGACGCGAAAATGGCGCTCTATGAAAAACATTTTGGCAAGCCCGCCGAGCAGGAGCTTGAGGTCATGATCGAAAATCAACCGGCTCAAAAGGCGGCTTTTAATCCGTTTGCGATCGAGATCGGCGACCTTCAGAAGAAGAGCCTCGAAGAATTGCTCGAGTTGAAAATGCACCAGAGCGAACAGATCAAGGCGCAGCAGGACATCGTTGAAACGCTTACCACGGCCTTTGATAAGGAACTGGCCTTGAAGGAACAGCAGGCCATGATGAAGTCTCTCGACGACAATAAGGATGTGGATGCGCGTAAACTCCGCAAGAAGATCAAGGGTGTGGAGAAAGAACTTCGCAAATGTTATCAGGACATTCAGGATCGCCAGAAGAACAAGAAGAAGCTTCTTGATGAGCTGGATAAGACGTTGAATCCGCAGGTGGAAAAAGGAAAAGCTCTCAGGACTCTTGCTAAACCTGTTACGGGTTCAGCCTATCTCGCAAAGGCGTTCATTTTTGGGCTGCCGAACGAGGATGTTACGTTGACGGAGGCGGCGAAGAAACCGGGTTCCGATACAAAAGCCAAAAAACTTCGGGAAGGG
>MHFU01000007.1:0-1593 GCA_001804345.1 Omnitrophica bacterium RIFOXYB12_FULL_50_7 | reverse complement strand
CCAGGCGAAGGCTGAGGAGATCAACAAACTCGAAAAGGAGCTCGAGATCATGAACGCGAAGGCCTCGCTTGCCGGAGGCATGAAGTTTCGCTCTTCATTCGTCAAGGTTCCCTACACTTTTATCGAAGAGGCGGTCCAAAGTGCCCGACGTGTTGTCCCAAGGAAGAACCGTAAGGATGTGCTTCTAAATCGTTTGGACAATCAGACCAAAGAGCTCGACCGGTTCAAATCCGAACTGGAGGCGACGGAGGCCATGATCAAGGAAAAGACCCCCAAGGTTCTTGCGGGCGATGCTAAGGTCCCAGAGACGGATGCAGAGAAAAATGGAAAAGTCGAGCCGGTCCCGGATGAAAAGCAGCTTCGGGAAGATGCCATGAGCTTGCGGGAGCAGCTAGAGATCTCTTATAGTATTTACGCCCAGGAGCAAGGAGTCGCGCTTGGGGACGAGGCGAAGAAGGAAACCCCCCGAGATGCCGAAGGCGCCAAAAGATATAAGGAATATAGGGAAGTGGCGGCAGAACTCGCTCGTGTGATCGATGAGGAGCTCGCGATCGAACAACAAGAGAGATCGATCCTTGAAAAACGGATCGTGGAGGCTGACAGAGTGATACCGACCGTGACGTCCAAGGCGATGCAGCAGGATCTCGAGACCGAAAAGGCCCGCATCGGACAGCGTCTTTCGGATTTGGCTACGAGGCATGATTTTCTTTCCAAGGAAAAGGAACGTTTCAGTGTCCAGTGACCAACGGGGACTTATTATGAAGAATATGCGACAGGTGGGAGTATGGGTCTTGATGACGGCGATGATTTTGAGCGGTTGCGGTTATACTCGGAAAACGGTACTCCCGCGTAATATCAAAACGATTTATGTTGAGACCGTGAAGAACAAACTCAAGGTTGAGGATATCTACGCGTACCAGCCGGGGCTTGAAATGGATATCACCAACGCGGTGATCCGGAGGCTCCATCAGGACGGGACCGTGAAGGTTGCGGAACAGAAAAACGCGGATGCGATCCTCAAGACCGACCTTCTGGCCTTTGAGCAGGAAGGCTTGCGTTTCAATCAGCTTGAAGAGGTGAAGGAGTACCGTCTCTTTATTGTGGTGAAATTGAGGCTTGTGGACGCCAAGACCGGCGACTTGATTTGGGAAGAGCCGAATTTTACGGGAGACAATGAATTTTATGTGACCAGCGTTACTTCGATCGGCGAGCAGAAGGCGGCCATGGATGCCGTGGACCGCCTGGCGTACAATATCGTGGATCGCATTGTCGAAGACTGGTAATGTTTTCTTCTTGTGAATACCGACGTTTTCCTCATTTCCGGCGATTCTTTCCTTAGAACCCAAAAAACCAAGTCCCTTGTCGCCGAGATCGAAAAGAAAACCGGCGGGCCTCTCGCGCATCAGACTTTTGACCTGGACGAAACGCCTCTTGAGACCGTTCTTGCCGCGGCTAGGACCCTTCCGTTCTTTTCATCGGGGCAGGTGATTTATGTCCAGGGTGCGGAGGCGTTGAAGGAACCGGATCTCGCAGTTCTGGCTGCTTACCTTGAAAATCCCGCGCCTGCGACAACGCTTATTCTGGAATCGGATG
>MHFU01000006.1 GCA_001804345.1 Omnitrophica bacterium RIFOXYB12_FULL_50_7 | reverse complement strand
CTCAAGGAGAAAAAAGCGAGAAGAAGCGCCGGTTCCGCGAGCGAAGAAAGCGTCATTTCCCGGCTTGAACCCATACCCCCGAACGTGGTACCGGTATCCAACGCCGCAAGCGTCAAAAAGAAACGGCCTAAGGCCAGGAGATAAACAAAGAGGATCACATCCCCCGTAAAACCAAAAAGAGAATGCACCCCTAGAACCGGCAGCATCGAGGCCGCCGTAAATATCGACACAAAAAGGACGAAAGGCATAGCGCGGAAGATCCAGGACGCTGTTTCCGAGATCACCATGTCCTTGCGGAACAACTTCCAAAGATCCGAATAGACCTGGACTAGGCTCGATCCCACACGGTTCTGCGAAGCGGCTTTCATTTTTTTGATAAACCAGCTAAGCGCGGGAGCCAGAATTGCCATGAACAAGAGTTGGAAAATGGACCCAAGGATCGCCGGCATCAGGAACGCCCTCCAAAGAAAAGAAGCAGGAGGATGAGCGTAACAAAAATATAGCTTAAATAAAGCTGGATGTGCCCTGTCTGGATCTGCTTGGCCTTTCGGGAAAGTTCGGCAACAAACTCTGACAAAGGTTTGTAGACCCATTCATCCACGTGATGGGTGATCTTTGACTCAAAACGCTGCGCGGTCCTGAGCATTTCATGACCTTCATCTTCCAACTCCACACGGCGGGTCGGTTGATAGAGAAAAGAAAAGATCCGGCGCAAAGGTTTGGAATAACCCGTGGCCGTATACTGCATGCGGGACCCAAGTCCCGGCATCCCGCAATCCCAGCTGGGTCCGAGGCGGACAAACTTTTTTCCAAGCAACACACGCAAGACGATCACGACCCCGATCAGAAATGCCGAAAGGATCAAAGCAATAAGAAGCGGGGAAAACTGGCTTGACCCAGAGGGTGACATCAAAAAGGATTTCCGGACCATGGCCCCTACCGGAATATCTGTTCCGGAAAGCGACTGGACGATTCTCCCAAGAACCTTCATAACCCAAGGCGCGGCCAAAGATAATCCCAAACAACCTGCCGCCAGGATCCCCATCCCGAGTTTCATGGATCCGCTCACTTCATGCGCATGATCCGCATGCCCGGAACGGGACCGACCCAAAAAAGTGACGCCGAAAGCTTTGACAAAACAGGAGGCCGCCAAAGCGCCGGCAAGCCCGAGAAGCGCGGCCAGGACCGGTGAAAAAAAATGCATGGCCGGGCTCGCGCCTTCGCATCCCAAAAGAAGCGCGATAAAGATCAGCCACTCGCTAATAAAACCATTGAGCGGCGGAAGCGCGGCAATCGCCACGGCGCCGACCAGAAAAAAAGCGGCGGTCCATGGCATTTTCCGGATCAATCCTCCGAGACCCTCCATGTTTCGCGTGTGCGTTCCGGAAAGAACCGAGCCCGCGCCAAGAAACAGAAGCCCTTTGAATACCGCGTGGTTGATCACATGATAAAGGGCCGCGATGAGGGCAAAGCCCGCGTAAAGAGGCTGGCGAAGCGTTTTGAAGACGAGCGCCATCCCGACCCCCAGAAGAATGATCCCTATGTTTTCGATACTGGAAAAGGCGAGCAATCTTTTCAGATCGTTTTCCATCAGCGCGTAAAGAATGCCAAGGAGCGTGGAAAGAATAGCGACCGCAAGAATTACATGTCCCCACCAGCCTGGCGTTTCCCCTAAAAAATTAAATAGAAACAGGAGCAACCCGTAGATAGCCGTTTTGATCATAACGCCTGACATGAGCGCTGAGACATGGCTTGGCGCCTGCGGATGGGCCTGCGGCAACCAGATGTGGAGCGGGATCACGCCGGCCTTGGTCCCGAATCCGATGAGTGCTGCGAGAAAAATAACGTTTTTAAGGGCCGGAGATAGTGTGCCGGCAGCTGCCCTGAATACGTCGAATGAAAAAGAGCTCGTATGGATAAAAAGGAGCAAAAACGCGGCGGTAATAAAAGCGGTCCCCACATGCGTCATGATCAGGTAAAGCGTCCCGGCAGATTGGGCTTCGGGCCTTTCATGTTCGAAGATCACGAGAAAGTAGGAAGCGAGAGACATAAGCTCCCAAAAAAAGAGAAAATAAAAAGCATTTTGCACGATCACGACAAGCAGCATGGCCAGTATAAAAAAATTATAGAAAAATCCAAGAAGAGCGATGTTTTTCTTGCCCTGGCATCTATTTTCTTCTAATTGAAGGTTGCCAGAACTAGTCCCATTAACCTTTGAATTTTTTGATGGAGAATGGGGCTTGCCTTGGTATTCGCGAGTATAGCCGAGCGCAAAAACGGAGGCGGCCAGGGAGAGGAAAGAAATGATTAGAAGGAAGAAAGCCGAAAAGGAATTCGCCGCGAGCCGTAAGGCTCCCACCGGGAAACTTCCCTGCAATTCCAGAGCCCAAAGTTTTCCCGTAAGAAGGATGCTGAGTGAAAAGAGAATGCCTGCCGCGCTCGCCAGAACAGCCAAACCGTGCGTTACGCGGTTCGCTTTTTCTCCGTGCTGTTCAAAAAGAAAACCCGCGATCCCTCCCAAAACATGGAGCAAAATTTGAGCATAAAAGAATAATGCCATCTCTTCTTAAAACCGCCTTCGGAACGATCATGATGATCATTGTTGGATTATTATTTTGAGGTTGGTACCGTTTGATATTTAATCTTACAGGTTAACGGTACAATACTGCGAACCCGTAAAATTAATAATTACGCAGCATCAAAAAAAGTAGATATTCATTATACGCGCAATCGACCACAGATAAAGAAAAAATCTTTTTGAAAAAGCATTCTGAAAAGCTGTCGTGTCGGAATCTCATTTCTTCTGAAATCCCAGGATAAGAAACTCAGGATCCCGGGTCGGAAAGGGGACGGGATATTTTGCGAGGAATTCTTCCGTAAAAGGCGGGGCGGCTTCAAAGATCTTCTCGTAGCCCAGGCATGTTAAAAGCCCGGAATATTCTTCGGCCCGACGCAGGTAGACCGGAATACGGGTCCCCTTCACAAGTTCCATCAACCCGCGGGTCGGGAAATTCACGGAGTTAAAATTCTTGAAAAGCATCCCGGCTTTGAGAAGATTGGCAACAAATGGGGGATTGAATACGGAAAAGATCAAAATGCCCGTGGGCTTCATCAGCCGATCAATCGCACGCAGGGAGATATCGATCTCCCGGATGAATTGAAAGACCATACTGGCCGCAACAAGGTCGAAGGTCCTGCCCTCCGGAATCTGATCCGTGGAACCGGTGAT
The DNA here is from genome assembly GCA_001804345.1 of Omnitrophica bacterium RIFOXYB12_FULL_50_7. Lineage (GTDB taxonomy): Bacteria > Omnitrophota > Omnitrophia > Omnitrophales > Aquincolibacteriaceae > Aquincolibacterium. The sequence continues at coordinate 8,257 of MHFU01000006.1, read as the reverse complement.
CAGTTTGACTTCCTGAGGGAGATAGTGGCGCGCAGCGCTGATCATTTCTGAGGAAATATCAAGACCCGTAACCCAAAAACCCAGCTCGTGAAGTTTTTTGGAGAACCGCCCGCTCCCGCATCCGAAGTCAAGCGCCCACCGCCCTTTCATGATGGGAAAGTTTTTCCGGATCAGTTCGATCATCGGCGGAAAAGCGATCAGCACATTATCCGCTATCCCTTTCGGGATCTCTTCCCTCCCCTTGTCTTCTCCGAATATCCCCGCCATCTTATCCCACAGGTTCACGTTCGCTCCTTTTGTTCAAGATACGGGAAAGAAGCATAGAGACCACGGTGTCGCCGGTGGAATTGACCATGGTCGCGGGTGGATCGACAAGCGTGCCCACCATGGAAATAAGGGGCAAAGCCTCCACGGGAAAACCGTAAAGCGTGACGATCAATAACTCCCCCAAAAATCCGCCGCCCGGAATACCGCTCATCACCATGCCGCTTAAGATCGCGATACCGATGGCTGTCACGATCGTGCCAATACCGGCGAACGGCATCCCGAAAAAGGCAAAAAGGAGCGCTATCTTCAAAATAGCGGACATGCAGGTGCCATCCATGTGGATCGTGGCGCCGATCGGGATCACGATACGACTGATGTCCCTGGGAACACCGATCTTGTCCGCAGCCTCAAGGTTCGCGGGAACGGTCGCGAGGCTGCTTCCTGTCCCCCAGGCAGTAAGCGCAGGCGTGAGGATATTCCCCCAGAAACGCCTGAACCCTTCTCGTCCGCCGGCCAGGAACACGTAGATTGAAAACCCTATGAAAAAATAAAGGATCGCGAGCGGATAATAAACTGCCACCACCCGCAGATAGGAACCCAGGAGATCAGCCCCGAGCGTCCCTACCAGATACGCGAAATACGCCCCCAGACCGACCGGCGCACAGAGCATGATGAGGTGGATCACTTTCATCATGACTTTATTCGCAGACACAAGAAAGTTCACGAACGGTTTTCCGTCTTCCTTGGCAAGTGAGGCCGCGAGCCCCACGAGGATGGCAAAAACGATCAGGGCCAGCATGTTCTGTTTCGAAAGAAGATGCACAAAATCCGGAACGGTAAAGGCCTTAAGGATCTCCCCGAAATTCTTTGTCTGTGAAACCTCCGCAGGCAGGCTCAACACGGGATGATTTCCCATGACTGGCGGAAAAACCGTCACGCCCAGAACCATCAGAAGCGACGAGAGAATTCCGGTCGCAACAAAGATCACGACCATCCAGCCCATGATCTTCCCGAGACGATGGAGATCGGACATTTCCGCGATCGCCGATGAGATCGAAAAAAAGACAAGCGGTACCACGGCCGTAAAAAGCAGGTTCAGGAAAATATCGCCGAGCGGCTTTACGACCGCGATCTTTTCCTTAAAGAGAACCCCTAACCCCGCGCCAAGAGCGATCGAGCCAAGCAGCATAAGAGAGAACGAGTAGTTTTTAAGAAAATTCGTCTTAACCATTATGCCTTTCCTTTGGATGGAGGATGGTGGAGGGTGGATGACGCTAAAGGTTCATCGCCCTCCGCCATCCGCATCCCGCCATCCGTTGCGGTGCTTTGCACCACACATTCTATTTGATTTCTCATCGAAAATCAGTAAACTTCATTCACCCTGTCCACACCCGGTGTGGACAGGGTTCGACCATGGAAAATATTCGAGATTCTGCATCCCATAATAAGCAAAAAGCGTTCCAACTCATTCTGCTCTTCGGCCTCGTAAGTCTTTTCGGGGACATCATTTACGAGGGGGCGCGGAGCGTCAATGGTCCGTATCTCAAGGTCCTTGGAGCGAATGCCCTCGCGGTCGGTTTTATCGCAGGCATTGGCGAATTCCTTGGCTACGGGATACGACTTTTGTCAGGATATTTTTCGGACAAAACCAAGGCCTACTGGTTCTTCACGATCCTGGGCTACGGAATGCTTATCTGTGTCCCGCTCCTGGCTCTCACCGGCTTCTGGAAGATCGCGGCACTTTTGATCGTGATGGAACGGATCGGGAAGGCCCTCCGAAGCCCCGCCAAAGACACGATCCTCTCGCAAGCCACCAAGCAGGTCGGCACAGGCTTCGGCTTCGGCCTGAACGAAGCCATGGACCAAGTCGGTGCGATCATTGGCCCCCTTCTTTTTACTGTCGCTTTCATGGGAACCACTCAGGCTGAAAAAGGCCTCCGGGATTATCAGGCGGGCTATCACCTGCTTTGGCTCCCCTTCTTTTTCCTCATGGCCTGCGTTCTTTTCGCTTATTGGAAAACTCCGAACCCCGAAATGCTCGAAACCACGATCACGAAGAATGAATCCGAAAAACTCCCGAAGATCTTCTGGCTTTACACGGCCTTTAGTTTCTTCGCCACCACAGGCTTTGTCAGCTTTGTCCTGATGGCTTATCATTTTAAAGCCCGACACGTGCTTTCGGACGTTCAGATCCCGCTTTTCTACGCGATCGCCATGGGTGTCGACGGCGCCGCGGCGCTTGTAATCGGAAAACTTTACGACCGGATGAAAGAAAAACAGAAACATGAATGGGCCGGCATCGGAACGCTGCTCATGATCCCGGTCCTCTCGGCCGTGATCCCGTTCCTTTGCTTCACGACGATCCCCTGGCTCGTCATCGTGAGCATTATTCTCTGGGGCATTGTTATGGCAGGGCATGAGACCATCATGAAGTCCGCGATCGCGGATATTACGCCTCTTAGAAAACGCGGCACGGGCTACGGTATCCTGAACGTTGCCTATGGCCTCGCGATGCTTGCGGGGGGTGTCGCGATGGGATTCCTCTATGACCGTTCACTTCCGACACTCATGATAGGCGTCGCGGCCCTGGAACTTGCTTCGCTGCCCTTTTTCTTCGCAATGAAGAACGAGGTTTCAAAGACCCCGACTAGCTAGCCTTCTATTGGCAGAAGCCTTTGATGGAAAAAGGACTGCTCGATTATTTTTCCGTCGGTGCTCGCTGCCCTTTTTCTTCGCGATGAAGAACGAGGTTTCAAAATCAGACCGGAGACCTCAGACTACAGACTGAAGCAAAAAAATCCCCGAAAGGGTTCTTTTGTCCATGGTCCGTGGTCAGTTGTCCGTTGCAGAACAATCAAGCGGGAGCGCCAAAAGCCGGGGCCAGGCTTCGACCCAACCATTCACGTGATCTGCGCCGCTCACTCGCTCCACATGAACACACGCACTCGGACCTGCTCTCTCCGCATAATTCTTCGCGAGAATCGCCGGAACCACGGAATCATCAGATCCTGTAAAATGATACTGAGGAATGTTGCTTAGCTTCCCGGCAACTTCCATCGGATCAAGTGAGGCATCGTCAAGCGGGCTCACTTCATGATATTCATTGAGACCATTCGGATCAAGATTTCCCGCGACCGTGCGTAGGCTTTTCACATCCTGACGTCTTGCCGCAATAAGTGCCGCCACCGCGCCGCCTCCGGAATAACCCATGAGATGAACGCCGGAACTTTGAGCGTCTTTCACGAACTTGTCGACCGCCTGGTTCATGGAACCGATCACTTCTTCCGAGAATCTCTTGTCCGTCCAATAAGCTTCCTCCTCACAGGCGGGATTCATTTCCACGGAAGTGTACTGGCAGGGCCGGGCAAGATAGACCACATTCGGCGACGGGTCTTCAGTCGCAAGCTCAAGCGCCACGGGGCGACGTGGCGTCGGGTCCCCGGAGACGCGATTGCGTGTCACCCAGGCGTAACCGTCCCCTTCGATATAGACATGCAGTTCTTTCCCGGGCTCCAGAGATTTCGAATAAGTTGTCAATAAAAAGGGGGCCGTGCGAACTTTAACCCGGTGAAACCCAGCCTCTTGCGCGATTGTATCCGCTGTGGAAAGACGTTCCCCAGAAGACGGCACGGTCAAGCAACCGGCAAGGGAGAAAGAAAATGCGGCGAGTAGAAAAAGCACGGGTATTCTCATGGCGTGTATCATAAAACAAATAAGCCTTCATCTCAAGAAGCACCCTGTCCACACCCGGTGTGGCCAGGGTGAGAAAAACAAAAGGGGACAGGCATAATTACAGGGTAATTCAGCCTGTCCCCTTTATTCCTTGTTTACCTAGAAATCGTAGCGAGCGGTGCCGTAATAGGTATTGCTCATGTACTGGTCTTTGAGCTCAATATCCCAGTTCCCGGTCACTGTCATGTTCCCTTTGTTCAGGAACGCGAGCTCGGTACCAAAGAGCATCCCGCTCTTTGCAGGCTTGGCGGCCTGAGTAGCATAAGAAGGTCCACCCCCCGTGAAAGAAGACCGGGTCTCGAACCGGTCCCCGATGTAATCATAGAGCCACGCCGCCTTGGCTGAAGGAATAAATGTCCCCACCTTCTTTGCCACGATCGGATACGCGAGCTTGACCCCAAGTCCTTGCTCCAGTTGATGGAAGCCTTTACCATCGACCCTCAGGCTGAGCGCACCGGCACCCACTTCGCTGTACTGGTTCATGTAGAGGTAGTTGTAGCCCAAGGACACGAACGGTGTTACCTCAAGATTCTTCGTTTCCTCGAAGACGAATTTATAGCCCGCTTCAAAGTTCGTGGAATACTGCTGGGCATAATGTTCCGACTTCGCGACGCGATGATCCAACCCTAGCCAGATCGCCCGGCGACTGTCGTAATTATTCTGCGTGAAACCCACCATCCCGTCCACATACCAGGAATTCTCAACCTGGCTACGCACCGCCTCGTAGGATTTCTTGCCGCCCTGGCGCGATTTATTAAGATCCAGGGAATCAAAACTCCCGTAGATCGTCGCCTGGTAGCTATTGATATTATCCGACGGACTCCCCGGCTGCTTGGAACGAACGCCTGCCCAACCGTAACTACCCGCGAGACCTACACGATAATGGTTATCAAGCACTTTATCCGCGCCGATCGTGGTCCCGAACAGATTCGCCCTGAATCCTTCGATCGCCTTGCGCGAATCCTGGATGATGTTGCTCCCAAGACCCTGGATCCAGACACCCACACCGTTCAGCATTTCTCCGGCCGAGACGCCCGAGGCCGTACCGCTTCGTGCGCCGCCCAAACGATTACTAATCATCGCGAAACCCTGACTCGCCAAAGCACGGCTGGCTTCCATCGCTCCGCCGCTCGCGTCCGGGATCATCGTCCCGATAGCATCATTGATTTCCTTCGCCGTGCCCATGCCATCAAGCGTGGTCAGAACCGCGAGCATATCCCCCGTCGGACCTTCCTCGCCGGCCTTCTCAAGAGCCACGGCCGCCGCCTGATTATTCCCGCCGGACACAAGCGTGTAGTAGGGATTCGCGCGGGTCGAGACCAAAATAAGATCTCCGAGCGAACTTGTCACATCCGCGTTAAAACCAACCACAAGACTGGTATCCGTAATGATCGGCGCCGTGAGCGGTGCCAGACTCGCTGCGGCATCGATCACTGTAAAGAGAGTTCCTCCAGGAATAAACACAGGTCCGACCGTTACATTCAAGTTCCCCCCTGTAACAGCCGCGAGCCCAGAAGCCGCGATATTGCCATAAGTCCCAAGAGCCGCAATGCTCATGTTCATCGTCTGCCCGGCGGCCTGAGTGAAAATACCTGTTCCTCCAAGCGTCAGTGCATTTGCTCCGAGATTCAACACACCGACATTGGCAAATGTCAAATCACCGGTGATCGTTCGAGGCCCAGTCACGGTTAAAGTTCCAACCCCGCCACCCGCTACAGAATCGATGGTCGTTGTCGTCGCCGCGATATTGTGATCCATGGTCAAAGTGCCGTTTTCGATATTGACCGCGGCCAAGGGATTAACCGCCGTACCAATGGTCCCGCCGGTCGTCGATGCACCAAGATAGTTCAGGGTTCCCACTCCGACCCCCGTGGTGGTGATCGCCCCGGAAGAAATATTCATTCCGTCTGCGAGGTTCACTATGCCCGCTCCTGAATAACCCAGCAGTGATGTCGTCAAACTTTGATTCAAGTTCACCGTCCCCGCATTGACCGTCGTGGCCCCAGTGTAGGTGTTGACGCCATCTAAAGTAAGGGTTCCCGTCCCAAGCTTGGTCAAACCACCTAAACCACTCATAACGCCGCTGATCGTAGCGAGGCTCACACCTGTGTTATTGATCGTCAACAGATTACCGCCGTTAACTACTGTTGAGGTAAAATCAATATTTCCCGTCGAAGCAGAAGTATTAACCGTGACAGCTGCTCCCAAGATTGCAGGACCTGTGAGGGTCACGCTATTACCGGCCGTATTGTCGGTGGTAATGTTACCATTAAGAGTAATGCTTGTGGGCGCTGTGATAGCCACTGAGTGAATTCCATTAGCTGCAAGAGTACCGATCGCTCCGACTGCTACGGTATTCGTAGTACCGCCGGTGGAAGTAATGTTGACTGTCTCGCTGGAAGTACCGTCAATGGTTCCAGTGGTAATTGCACCACCCGACGAAGTCACCACAAGATCCACGCTGTTAGCTAGTCCCATCGCATTATTAAAAGTGATTGCATCATCGGTTGAAGTAAACGTCGTTGCCCCTCCACCGTTTAAGGCAATGCCTCCTACCGTGCCTGTGTAAGCTTGGGAGCCCCCAGTATTATAGGTGGTACCGGTTAAGGTTAATGTGTTTGCAGCAGAGACCACCGTACTATCGGATACGCCTGCGGCCGCGCCACCGATATTATCAATAGTAACATTGCCGCCGGAGGAAGTAATATTGAGACCATCCCCCCCCGCGTCAATATAGGCCAACCCCGTCGTCCCGCCTATTGCGCCATCGACCTGGATATTGCCTGTTGCCGCCAAATATAAACTGCTGGCAACAGCATCATCTTCGATGGTTCCAGGTGTTTGAATAATGAGATTACCCGCTGTTGAAGTTAATGTGACTCGGCCGGGTGTAGCCGCAGCTCCACCACTACCTCCAAGAACCACAGCGTCGCTGATAGTTTGAGAAGCCCAAGTCTGATCGGCATTGAATGTAGTGGTCTGGCCTGAGCCGTTAATGGTCAGGGCTCCAGTCCCAGTGGTTGTGCCATTAAAGACGGCATCGCCGCTAGCGACACCGTCATTTAAAAAATTCAAAGTTAGCGATGAAACACCAAAATTATACGCGCCAAGCGTAATAGTACCGGTGTAACCGGTAACTGCCGTAGCATCTCCAATGATAATGGTGCGCGCGGCATTCTTTGCGATCAGATCAAGCTCCGCCGTGCTAATGGAAAGAAGACCCGCTTCACCGGCAAGGCCTATAGACCTGGAAGCCGTCGCAGTCTTGAGAGTAACATCTTCTGTTCCGTTTATAGCACCGGAAAGAGCCATCGAATCCGCGGTCAATGTAACCGTACCAGTCCCCGCATTCATAGTTCCGGCAACAGCCGTGGTAAGAGTATTTGTACCGGCATTAAGCACTATGGTGCCATTTGCAGCTGCGGTGGATAGGGCTCCATTGACGTCAAGGCTGTTATTACTGCTGTTAACATCTAAATTCCCGCCTACCGTTGAAGCCGCTAATGTTGTTCCTACCGTGTTTACAACCGTTGCATTACCCGTAAGTCCGGTAGTGTTTAAAGTGATAGCTCCGGAAGCTGCAAGCCCACTGTTTAAGGTAATATCATCATTAAGAGTCGTGGTAGCAAAACTGGAAGCGCCCCCTATCATAACCACTCCACTATCTGTGATGGAACCTGCATCAGTTTCAATAGTTAAAGTACCGCCTACCGTGGAAGCTCCCAAATCAAAAGCGACCTGGGCATTCGAAATCTCCGCATTGCCCGTTGCGCCATTGGTATTCAGGCTTACAGTCCCCGCATATGAAGAGAGCTGATCCAACGTAATATCATCGTTGGCAGTCGTAGTCGTGAAACTCGAGGTTCCGCTCGCGGTGATCACTCCACTGTCCGTGATGCTTCCAACGTTTGTCTCAATCGCAAGAGTGCCGCCCAAGGTCGTGGTCACAGTCCCCAAATCCAACGCTTGACCAACGTTCGTAACAGAGATATTCCCCGTCGCACCATTCGTCGCCAAGGACACAGCTCCCGTAAACAAATTCACCTGATCCAATGTAATGTCGTCATTCGCGGTGCTGGTCGTGAAATTGGATGTCCCACCCACCGTAAGCACTCCTGAATCTGTGATAGAACCACTATCAGTCTCAATGGTCAGGGCGCCGCCAATGTTAGAAGCACCCAGATCCAACGCGGTCTGTGAATTGGTCAAGCTCGCATCAGATCCTGCGGCAGCGTTGGTGTTGAGCGTGACTGTTCCG
>MHFU01000005.1:10892-12032 GCA_001804345.1 Omnitrophica bacterium RIFOXYB12_FULL_50_7 | reverse complement strand
CGCGAGCCCGTCAGCCTTGATCACCACAGGCATTTCAGCTTCGATCACATAATGCTTGGCTTCTTTCACATTCGTGAAAATCTCGTAGGCGGCAGTGGGCACGCCATATTTTGTCATGAGTTCCTTGGAAAAAGCTTTACTGCCCTCCAGGAGCGCTGTTTCCATGGACGGACCAAAAAGCAGCAGCCCATTCTCACGGAACACATCGCCGATCCCCGCCACCAAAGGAACTTCGGGCCCCACAACCGTCAGATCGATCTTTTCACGAAGCGCGAATTCCAGGAGACCGCGGATATTATCTGAAGCGATGGAAACACATTCCGCGTGCTGACTGATCCCGGCGTTCCCCGGCGCCGCATAAAGTTTCGTGAGCATCGGGCTCTGCGCGATCTTCCACGCAAGCGCATGCTCCCGACCTCCCGACCCCACCAAAAGAACTTTCATCCCTCTAAATCTCCAGTTAGATACTTAGGGGACAGGCAGTCACTGAATGCCTGTCCCCTAAGTCATTCGACTATGATCCCACTTTGTTTTGTGATCTTTCCGATCGACCAAGAATTCAACTTAAAACTCTTGAGGATCTTTTGCGCGGATTGGACATGACGTTTTTCCAGAATCACCACCATCCCGACGCCCATATTGAAGGTCTTGTACATTTCATGATCCGAGATACCGCCGGCCTTTTGCGCGAGGCGAAAGATCTCTGGAACTTTCCAGGAGACGCGATCGATTTGGGCGCCCAGGCCCTTCGGGATCACACGCGGTAAATTGTCATAGAAACCGCCTCCCGTAATATTCACGATGCCCTTCAGAGGCAGTTTTCTCACAAGCTCCAAGACCGGTTTCACGTAAATAATGGTGGGCGTTAAAAGTTTCCGGCCCACAGGACCGCTCAGTTCTTTTTCAGCGAAGATCTTTCTTATCAAGGAATAGCCGTTCGAATGGAACCCCGAAGATTGAATGCCGAGAATGATATCCCCCGCTTTGATCTTCTTTCCAGTCACGACATTCTTGCGGTCCACCGCGCCCACCGAAAATCCAGCGACATCATATTGCGCTGCAAGTGCCGCTTTTTTATCGGTGTAAAATCCAGGCATGATCGCTGTTTCGCCGCCCACAAGCGCGCAACCAGACTGGCGG
>MHFU01000005.1:0-10878 GCA_001804345.1 Omnitrophica bacterium RIFOXYB12_FULL_50_7 | reverse complement strand
TCCTTTGAGAACTTCCCCAATCACGTTCGTCTGGAATTTACCGGAAGCGTAATAGTCTAAGAAGAAAAGTGGGCGGGCACCGGAGGTAATAAGATCGTTCACGCACATGGCCACAAGATCGATCCCGATCGTGTCGTGTTTACCCAGAAGCCGCGCGAGTTCCAGCTTGGTCCCCACACCATCGGTCGAGGCCACAAGCAACGGATCCTTGATGCCTGTTTTCGACAGGTCAAAAAGTGAGGCAAATCCAAGCGTGTCGCCGCAAACGCCTGAGGTATGGGTCGAACGAATGAGTCCCGTGATCTTTCGATTGTACGCGGGATCGCCCTTGAGGTGCGGCACTCCCGCCTTTTCATAAGTCCAGGTACTCATATTTTGCAGCAATTCCTTTTGTGTTCCAGTTTGTATTTGTCATCCGCATCGTAGATCTTGGTCGGATATTTTCCGGTAAAACATGCCGCGCAAAAATCCTTCGGGTTCTGCGTCGTCGAGCCAAGCATCCCCTCAAGGCTCAGATATCCGAGCGTATCCACATTAAGGAACTTCGCAATTTCCTCAATGGTTTTATTGGCCGCCAGAAGCTCCTTCTTCGACGGAAAATCGATCCCGTAAAAACAGGGCGAAATGTGCGGCGGACAGCTGATCCTCATATGCACTTCTTTGGCGCCCGCACTCCTCAAAAGTTTCACGCGATTCTTCGCCGTGTTCCCGCGCACGATCGAATCATCGACCACGATCACACGTTTGCCGTCCACGAACTGACGGATCGGGTTCAGTTTGATCTTCACTTTAAGCTGGCGACCCGCTTCCGAAGGGCTCAAGAATGTGCGTCCGATATAGTGGTTACGGATGAACCCGTGCGAAAACGGAATCCCCGATTCCCTCGAATAGCCCAAGGCCGCGAAACTGCCGGAGTCCGGCACGGGGATCACGATGTCCGCGTCGACGGGATGCTCTTTGGCGAGCTGCCGTCCTAGTTTTTCGCGCACAAGCCCCACGCTATCGTGAAAAATATTGGAATCCGGCCGGGCAAAATAGACATGCTCAAAAATACACTGCGCCTTAATGATCTTTTCATCCTTAAATGGAAAATGACTGCGAAGCCCCTGGCTGTCGATCACGACGACCTCGCCCGGCTCGATCTCACGGACAAACTCCGCTTCGATCAGATCGAACGCGCAAGTCTCGGACGCAAGCACATAGCTTTGTCCCAATTTTCCGAGACAGAGAGGCCGAAAACCATGAGGGTCGCGCACCCCGAACAAATGATCCTCGGTTAGAAGCACCAAGCTGAATGCGCCTTTCGCGCGCTTCGTCGCTTCGATCACGCCTTCTTCATGAGAACGATAGGACGGCTTGGCGATCATATGGACGAAGACCTCGGAATCGATCGTACTGCCAAAAATGGAGCCATACGCTTCCAATTCCGCGCGCAGGATCTGGGAATTGACGAGATTTCCGTTGTGTGCGATCGCGATCTGCCCACGCGAATAATCGACCTTGTAAGGCTGAGCGTTCAAAAGCGTCGAGGACCCGGTCGTCGAATAACGCACATGGCCGATGGCATTTTTTCCAGGAAGCTCGGCAAACGAAGCCTCATCGAACACCTCCCCTACATGTCCCATTTTTTTGACAAGATAAAGGTCGGCGCTGTCGCTTGTGCATATCCCCGCCGCTTCTTCGCCGCGGTGCTGAAGCGCAAAGAGCCCGAGCTGTGTGATCTGGGCCGCATGAGGATGGTTGTAGATGCCGAAGATACCACAATGATGCTTGATGTTTTCGCCGCCCATAAGTACTGCTCTCCATTTAATTTTTCGCCACAATCCGTCGGACGAATCCGTCCTCTGGCGGATAAGGATTAACAGTCCCAATACCCATCAATTTCAGCAAATCTGAAAATACCGCAAACCCTCAAAATTTATATAAAATGCGGTATTAGTGACGCTCCATAATGTTGTGGATCGTTCCTTCGAAAAGTTTGACCATGTCCCGAACCTTCAATCGAACCCGGTCTTCCACGATAAGAGTATCCCCGTCCACCTTGCCGATCGCAAACAGTGCAACTCCAAGTTTCTGTACTAAACATTTGAGATCTTTTTGATGCTCGGCCTTGACCGAGATCAACACACGCGATTGACTTTCGCCAAAATAAAGCGCGTCCCCACGAAGCCCCTTCTGATATTTTGAAGCACAGTCAAGATTCGGAACCACAGCGCCCAAACCTTCGGCACTCTTGATACAACATTCGGCAAGCGCCACAGCAAGCCCACCTTCAGAAAGATCATGGCAGGAAGCAAGCATTTTTCCGTCCGCAGCTGCCAGAATGAACTGTTGCAGTTCCCTTTCACGCGCAAGATTGAGACGTGGCGGCAGACCCTGCTTCAATCCATGCTCGATCATCAAGTAATGGCTTCCTCCGAGCTCATTAAACGTTTCACCTGCGAGAAAAATAAGATCCCCTGCGTTCTGAAATGCCGACGGAACGCGATTTTCGATATTCTCTAAAAGACCGACCATCCCGATCGTCGGCGTCGGATAGATGGCGCCCTGCGGACTTTCGTTATAAAAGCTGACGTTTCCGCCCGTAACAGGGACCTCAAGCGCCTTGCAGGATTCAATGATGCCGGACACCGCGCTATGGAATTGCCAGAAAATCTCTGGCTTCATAGGGTTACCGAAATTGAGGCAATTCGTCACACCGATCGGCCGGGCGCCGGAGCAGACAACATTACGCGCCGCTTCCGCGACAGCGATCTTCCCGCCTTCAAGAGGATCGAGATAAACATAAAGACTGTTGCAATCAGTTGAGACCGCGATCCCTTTTTGCGTTCCCTTAATACGGATTAAGGCCGCGTCATGCCCCGGATAAAAGACCGTGTCCGTACGAACCATGTGGTCGTACTGCTGCCAAACCCAGACTTTGGAAGCGATCGAAGGATAAGAAAGCAATCGCTTGAGTACGACGTTAAAATCTTTGGGTTCGGGAATCGTTGCAAGATCAAGTTTCTGCGCTTCGACAAGATAGGCGGGCTTTTCTTCCTCGCGTGTATAAACCGGCCCGTCATCCGCAAGAGCCTTCGCGGGGATCGACGCGACCACTTTTCCGCCGTCCTGCACGCGATATTTGACACCAAGAGTCACTTCACCGATCTTCACGGCGTGAAGATCCCATTTCCTAAAAATATCCTCAACTTCTTTTTCTTTTCCTTTTTTGACAATCACCAGCATGCGCTCTTGCGATTCCGAGAGCAAAGTTTCATAAGGGGTCATCCCAGGTTCGCGACGCGGCACTTTTGCGAGGTCGATCTCAACCCCGGTACTCGCACGGGACGCCGTCTCGCAACCTGCGCAGGTCAGGCCCGCAGCGCCCATATCCTGCATCCCCACAAGCGCGTCAGTTTTGAGAAGCTCCAAACACGCTTCCATCAAAAGTTTTTCCATGAAGGGGTCTCCCACCTGCACAGCCGGACGATCTTCGTGACTTTGCTCCGAGAGTTCCTTGGAAGCGAATGCCGCGCCGCCGAGTCCGTCACGACCGGTCGTAGCTCCCACGTAATAAACCGGATTACCGATACCATGCGCCGCTCCGCGCACGATCTCGTCTGTTTTGATGATCCCCAGCGCCATCGCGTTCACGAGAGGATTTCCCTCATAAGAGGCATCAAAATAGATGTCCCCACCCACGGTTGGGATTCCCATGCAATTTCCGTAATGCGCGATTCCGGCGACCACGCCGCGAAAAAGCCGCTGGCTCACCGGCTGCGCGAGATCCCCGAACCGGAGAGAATTCATGAGAAGGATCGGCCGCGCACCCATCGTGAAAATATCCCGAAGAATACCGCCCACGCCTGTCGCCGCACCCTGGAAAGGCTCAATCGCCGAAGGATGGTTATGACTTTCGATCTTGAAACACACCGCAAAGCCGTCGCCGATATCCACAATCCCGGCGTTCTCCTGCCCTGGTTTTACAAGCAAGTGTTCCTGGCGAGGAAGTTCCGCGTTCATTTTGGAAAAAAGCTTGAGGATGGGCTTGGAATTCTTATAAGAACAATGTTCACTCCACATCACGCTAAACATCCCGAGCTCTGTGATGTTGGGATCCCGGCCGAGAATGTCCCGGATATGCTGATACTCTTCCGGAATGATCCCGTGCGCCGCGATCAATTCCGAAGTGATGGGTGTCGTCGAATCCAGTGCCGGCATAATTTATTCCAGTGCGTTGAGGATGCTTTCAAAAATTTTGCGGCCGTCCGAAGAACCGAGAATGTCCTCACTCGACCGCTCCGGATGCGGCATCATACCCAAAACATTCTTTTTCTTGTTCACGATGCCCGCGATATGGTCCCTGGAACCGTTGGGATTGAACTCTCCCCCGAGTTTTCCGTCTTGGGACGAATAACGGAAAGCGACCTGGGAGTGATCATGAAGGGATTTCAGCGTATCATCATCGCAATAATAATTTCCTTCACCATGCGCAATGGGAACACAAAGAATCTCGCCCGGATCCATTTGCCCGGTGAAGATCGTCAGATTCTCTTCCGTGCGGATCCAGGTGTGCTTGCAAACGAATTCCAGCGTCTTATTTCGAAGCATCGCGCCCGGCAAAAGTCCCGCTTCCAGAAGAATTTGAAACCCGTTGCAGATCCCGATCGCGACACGACCACTCTGGACGTGCTTGATCACGGATTCCATGATCGGAGAAAAACGAGCGATGGCTCCCGTGCGAAGATAATCGCCGTAGCTAAATCCTCCCGGGATAACCACCAGATCCACCCTGGGAAGATGACGCTCCTTGTGCCAGACATATTCCACCGGCACTTTGACAACGTCTTTAAGTGCGTGGAAGCAATCCGTATCGCAATTAGAACCCGGGAAAACGATGACCGCGGCTTTCATGTTTTTGTTCTCTCGACAATCTCACCCGTTTCAGTGCTGAATACTAATTTTTGCTTATCATGAGTTTCTAAATATAATCTTTTTTCCGCCTCAACATACCGACTTGTTTTGCACCACTCAAAATGGGAAACGGTTATGGGGAAACTTTTTGCGTTTTGTGCTAAATCTCCGATCACATAACTCTTCACAACTCGTCCTTCTGCGATAAATGCAATAGCTGGTTGACGAAGCGCGACTCCATCTTTTTCCATGTCTTTGTCATCCCAAACCCGCGGCCAAGACCCCATCACTACCAAGCGTTTCCCATCTGAGGAAACAAACATCTCTGCGTTCCAACCAAAACCTGATTCAAGTGTCCAAAGCGGTTTTTTTGATCCGTCATTTCGATACAAGCCGGTTTGAGAATATTGCATTCGAATCGGGCTAAAAATTCCTATTATGGGAATTTTTATTCCCAGCAATTCAGGCGATGGAATAAGATTTACAAAAACATATTCTTTATTTTCGCTGAAGACTTTAAAGTCTTGGGGTGGCGCCTCCCTATCCGCAAATCCATTCACTGGAAACAGCGCTAGGAATGCAAGGGAAACCAAAAGCCTTGAGCGATTGTTCATTTTTTCTTTCCGTACTTCTTGGTATTCTTCTCGCGAACACAAGCGCCCACGTCGCACCGGCTACTGCCGCTATAAATTAAGGGATAGTTTTCGGGATGCTTAAGCGCATCCAACTCTAAATCAACGTCTAAATCCGGCCACCGGAGATGGCGCCCAAAAAGGAACTCGACGTTATAAATCTGCCGAACGGTAGCCTTAAGAAACCAGGGGTAAGCTTTATACGGCAAAAAGTATTCCTCGCCGCCGGCATAAAGCCAGACCCCATGGTTGGAGACACCCTGAATTTCAGCTTCTAAAATGTTTCTTCCACGCGGCAATAATTTCATCATGATGCCCCTCGATCACCCTTTGCAATTCTTTCACTTCTTTTGCGGAAAATCCGTAATTACGGCACAATGCTACCCGGGGTTCCATCCAGAACTTCGCTTCTCCGGCAGAGCTTCGGGCGTGAACATGTATTCGTTTTTCTTCGCGAGAGAAAAAGAAGAAAGCATAATTCTTATAACGAAATACTGTCGGGCTCATATCAACACTATTTTATGAAGACACTTCTTGAATTTCGAATGAATACTCTTCGATCACAGGATTATGAAGCAGCTTGTCGCACATGACGTGAATACACTCTTCCGCCTTCGCACGAGTCTCTGCTTCAAGCTCCAGCTCGAAATACTTCCCGATCCTCAGTCCCTTCGCCTCTTTGAACCCCATGGACACGAGCGCGTGAAGCGTCGTCTGCCCCTGCGGGTCCAGTACCGATTTTTTTAAACTGGTATGGATACGTGCCTTAAATTGCATATCTTTAAAACCCTTTCCTGTTAAATATTTTGTGTATTGCTCCAGTTTTTCAATAGAGCAATTCCCCCCTCTTTTCCAAAGAGGGGCCGGGGCCTGCCTGCCGGCAGGCAGGGAGATTTTTAAATCCCCCTCAGTCCCCCTTTGCCAAAGGGGGAAATAACCGGAGCAACGCACATTTTGGGTTCGTTGTCGGGTTACTGTAACGAGGCCCACTTCGTCTTACGGTTACGATTTCCGCATCTTAAACATCAATACGACCGTTTGCCTTTACCGATACAGGCTTCGTAGTCGCTACCATTTCCAAGCATTTAAAATTATTTTGAAATTCGTGCTTCTATTTTACAAGTTCGTCCGGATATTCTTCCCGGATAACCGTTTGAAAATTTCGCAATAAGCTTCGGTGGTCTTTTCGATGATGTCGCTGGGAAGCTCCGGCCCGGGAGGACGCTTGTCCCACGAGAGCGTCTCGAGATAGTTCCGCACGATCTGTTTGTCAAAGCTAGGCTGGTCATGACCGGTCTCATACAGAGTGGCCGGCCAAAACCGCGAACTGTCGGGTGTCAAAATCTCATCGATTAGCATCATCTTTCCATCATGAATTCCAAATTCGAATTTCGTATCCGCGATAATGATCCCCTTCGACGCCGCGTACTCCTGACCTTTTTTGTAAAGAAGGATAGAAAGTTCCTTCGCCTGCTGGGCGATATCCTTTCCCACGATCCGGATCGCTTCGCTAAAATCGATATTGATATCATGCCCTGTCTTCGCCTTGGTGGACGGAGTAAAGATCGGCTCCTGGAATTTCTGGCATTGCTGCATTCCAGGCAAAAGCGTGTGTCCGCAAACTTTGCCCGTTTTGAGATAATCCTTCCATCCTGAGCCCGTAATATAACCCCGCACCACGCATTCAATCGCGAGCGGCTCAGCACGTTTCACGAGCACCGAACGTCCGGTCAATTCGTGACGAAAGTTAGCAACCACGTCCTTCGGCAAACCCATCGCATCCACATCTGCGGTGATCAAATGCTGCGGAAGGATGTCCTTAAAATGCTCCAGCCAGAACAGCGTGATCTGATTGAGAACTTTCCCTTTCATCGGGATGGGATCCGGCATCACTACATCAAAAGCGCTCAGCCGGTCTGTCGTCACGATCAAAAGCTTGTCAGCCCCCACGCCATAGATATCACGCACCTTCCCCACCGCAACACGCGGGAGCGGCAAATGCGTTTCAAGGATCGCTTCACTTCTGTCAAGATCACTGACCATAATTATTCTTCCTTATTTTGAGGAGGAGAGAATCCCCGCACGTTTCAGAATGACCTGCACATTCTTAAGATGCCTGTCATAGCTAAAAACCGCGTGGATTTCTTGGGGCGCCAGAACTTTTAAGATCCTCTCATCTTTTAACACTACTTGCTCCAGATAAAGTTTTTCATCTTCCCAAAGCTTCTTAGCGGCGTCCTGCACAAGCTTATAGCCTTCCTCGCGCGTCAGCCCTTTTTCCACGAGCTTGAGAAGCAGGCTCTGCGAGAACACCATCCCGCGGCTTGACTCCAGATTCTTGAGCATGCGGTCTTTATTGACCACGAGGTTCTCAATCACGTTCTGCATGAGCCCCAGCATATAATCGAGAAGGATCGTGCTGTCGGGAAAGATAACGCGCTCCACAGAGGAATGAGTAATATCCCTCTCGTGCCAAAGCGCAATGTTCTCAAAACCCGCCAGTGCGTTCCCGCGAAGGATGCGCGAAAGTCCCGCCACGCGTTCACAGGTGATGGGGTTCCGCTTGTGAGGCATGGCCGAGGAACCTTTCTGCCCTTTCGAGAAAAATTCCTGGACTTCAAAGGTTTCTGTTTTCTGAAGACCCCGGATCTCGGTCGCAAGCTGTTCGAGCGACCCTCCGACAATCGCGATCGCTGCGAGATATTCCGCGTGACGGTCGCGCTGAAGGACCTGCGTTGAAACCGGCGCCGGGTTCAGCCCAAGCTTCTTGCAAACAAATTCTTCGACCCTGGGATCCACATTTGCAAAAGTCCCGACCGCACCCGAGATCTTTCCATACCGGAGATTTTCTTTAGCGGCTTCAAGACGCACAAGACCGCGTTGGCAGGCAGCATGGAAGAGCGCCATCTTGAGCCCAAACGTGATGGGTTCGGCATGCACGCCGTGCGAACGCCCCACCATAAGGGTCGTGGCATGTTCTTTGGCTTTTTTGCCAAGAAGAGAGATGAGTTTTTTTAACTCGCGGATAAGAATCTCCGAAGCTTCCTGAACCTGAAGAGAAAGCCCAGTGTCCAGAATATCCGACGAAGTCAGGCCAAAGTGAACGTAGCGGCCTACGGGGCCAACGTTCTCGGAAACATTGGTAAGAAAGGCAATGACGTCGTGGTTGACGACTTTTTCGATCTCTCGGACACGCTCTACGTCGAATTTCGCCCGAACACGAACTTTGGCGGGAACATCTTTGGGAATATAGCCATATCGCGCAAGCCCCTCAAGCGCAGCCAGTTCCACCTCAAGCCACTTTTGAAGCTTGTTTTCTTCAGTCCAGACTTTCGCCATTTCCGGGCGTGTGTAACGAGAGATCATCTTGTATCCGCCTTCCTTGTGACCCACAATCAATGCGTCAAACCATAGCGCTAACGGGATTTAAACCCGTGTTTCTGCCTTGAGAGGGCAGCGTCCTAGATCAGGCTAGACGATAGCGCCTTATAAACACGGGGAATGACCGCTGTTAGAAACGCCGATCAACCTTGTCCTTTAAGTCATACACGGATTTCTCAAGCATTTTCACGCGTTCCGACATGAACCGGTTCGCCTGCTCCAGATCCGCAACGCGCCGTTCAAGCATATCCGCACGATCTTGCTTGAGAGTTTTTTCCATATCGGAAAACTCCGCCGGGGTCCCTCTCATTCCCATTCCTGTCACTTCATCTTCGACCGCCCATGAAATCGGAAGCGCGATCGAGAGAAACAACATTCCCAAAATTGATACTGCCACGAGTTTTTTCATAGGAGTCACCTCTTGCGGGAGTATACCATAATTGTAAAAGACGGGGAACGGGAAACGTTGTGCGCCTAACGGCGCGGGGAACGTTAAGCGCCGAACGGGAAACGTTAAAACTTTTTTGATCCCTCTGTTGACGTTACCCGTTTCCCGTTGGCCGTTCCCCGCACCCCGAGGCGCTCAGCCTCTGGGGTGAAATTTCGCGTGTACGGATTTGAGACGATTTCCGGAGACGTGCGTATAGATCTGGGTCGTCGAAATATCGGCATGGCCCAAAAGTTCCTGGACCACACGCAGGTCCGCACCGCGCTCGAGAAGATGCGTCGCGAAAGAATGGCGAAACGTATGAGGGGTGATGGCCTTGGTAATACCGGCAAGCCGCGCGTATTTTTTGATCATCTGCCACACAAATTGCCGTGTCAGCCCTTCCCCACTCCTGCCCAGGAAAAAATGGTCCGTCTTAGGTTTCATTTTTGGCCGGACCCGGGTCAAATAATCCCGGCAAGCTGCAACGGCCACACCCCCGAGTGGCACGAGCCGTTCCTTGTCCCCCTTGCCGCGACACTTGATAAACTTGTTATCCAGATACACATGATCCACCGGAATCTCTGTGATCTCGGAAACCCGCATCCCGGTCGCATAAAAACACTCCAAAAGCGCCAGGTCGCGTATCCCCCCTGGCTTTTTAACGTCCGGCATCTTAAGGAGAGAATCCATCTCCTGCGAGGTCAAAAAGTGTGGCAGCTTTTTCCAAAGCTTCGGCGATTCAAGGACGCTTGTAATGTCGGTCGGGACATAGCGCTCTTTGGTAAGAAAACGATGGAAAAGCTTAACCGAGACAAGCCCGCGCGCGATCGAGGAGGATTCGAGTCCGCGTTTACTTTCCGCATCCAGGAATTTCAGGATATGCGTCCGTGAGACCTTGTTCCAATCCGAGACCTTTTCTTTTTTGAGAAACGCGTCATAACGCGTCAGGTCCTGCCGATAAGCGTCGAGTGTATTCTGGGCCAGTCCCTTTTCCACAGAGAGATAATTCAGGAATTCCTCGAAGAGGAGCTGATTTTTGTCCTTAGATTTCTCTGCAATAATCTGTTCCGTATTCATCTCTCATCCTATCGGCCATATTGACAAGATACTAGAGGCCGTCCAAATTTTTTCAGAGCTTCCCCAAGTGTGACGGTTCTTTGAAATAGATCGGGGTTCGATCAAAGAGAGAAAAGAGAAAGTCAGCTCGCGGCGTCAGAAGTTATCGCTTCTGGCAGCCGAAACATAGGATAAGGCAAGGGGTTGCGCCTTGTTTCTCTCTTTTCTCTTTGAGCCGGAAAAACGCAACCCCCTTGCCCATGGCACTGCCTGCGAAGTTACTCCCTCTCGAAAAGGAGGCTTCGTTATGAATATCGTAAAATTCCGCGAATATATCAAGGAGAATTTTGGAGCCATGACATGGGGCGAGACAGTCGAAGACAAACGCAAGCGGCCAGAAATTCCCACGGTTCAGGTTTTTGAGAGTTTGGTCCAGATGCCGGTTTTTGGGCAGAAAACACTTTTGGAGCTGGATGGATTCTT
>MHFU01000004.1 GCA_001804345.1 Omnitrophica bacterium RIFOXYB12_FULL_50_7 | reverse complement strand
TTGTTTCGATCGATCTGAGCGTCAAGAAAAGAAAATAGAAGAAAAAGAACCCGAAATAGACCACATCCTGAACATCCAGGATCCCAAGCGTGAAATTTTTGTAATGAGCGAGCGGTGAAAGTTCGGAAAAGATACGCGCCCACGGCCCGCTTGCAATCTCAACCACCCAGTCGAAGATCCAGAACACGAGCAGCACGCCGAACGTCCCGAGGGCACTGACGATCGGGCTTTTGGTCAGACTTGAAATAAAGACCCCTGCCGCCAAGTACGCTGCCCCCAAAAGCCAGAACCCGAGGAACCCGAGCAACACCGGCCCCCAATCGAATTCCCCGCCGATCCAATGAAACACAGCTAGATACCCCGAAAGGGGCAAAAGCAGTGCTCCAAAAAGCAAGAGGATCCCCAGCTGTTTACCGGCCACGATCTCAAAATCGGACAAGGGGTACGTGAAGAGAAGCTCGAGAGTCTCATGCCGTTTTTCTTCTGCAAAGGAACGCATCGTCAGGATCGGCGCCAGAAAAAGGAGCATGATGCTCAGGTTTGAAAAAAAAGAGCCAAAGATATACTGCGTTTGATTGATCCCTGAAAAATTTGAAAGTCCATACTGCTGCGGGTTCATGGAGATCTTCGAGTAGTTCAACACCAGGATCACGAAAAAGATCCCTGAGGCCAGAAAGAAAAACACCGTGATCAACACCCCCAGCCAGGAGTGGAAGCAACTACTGAGCTCCTTTCGCGCGATCGTTAAAACTTTCCTCATGGAAAACGCCTCCCCAATTTTCCATCTTTCAAAAGTCCGAGAAAAATATCCTCGAGCGTCAGCTGCAGGCGCTGGATCTCCACGAGCGAAATGCCCTGCTCCACAAAAAGCTTCATGATGCGAGGCCGCAGGTCCCGCTCCGGCGAAGTTTCGAAAGAAATAAAAGTTTCGCCTCTTACTTCCTCCGCAACCTTCAGCGCCTCAACTCCCGGGATCTCCCTTAAGATCTTGAGCGCGCGGGCTTGATCCCCCTTGTCCTTGATCTTGATGTGGATCGCCTCGCGGTCCTTCAGACATGAGGCAAGCTCTGGAACGGTCCCGTTCGCCAGGATTTGCCCCTGATTGATCATCATAACGCGACTACAAAGCATTGAGACCTCGGAGAGGATGTGTGTCGAAAGGATTACGGCACGATTCTGTCCCAGCGCGCGGATCAGCTCACGGATCTCTTTGATCTGCGTCGGATCCAATCCGGTCGTCGGTTCATCCAGAACCAAGACCTTCGGATCAGCTACAAGTACCTGGGCGAGCCCGACGCGCTGCCGATAGCCTTTGGAAAGCCGCCCGATCAACCGATGTCCGGAATCAAGCAAGCCGCAAAACGACATTTTGCTCCGGATATGTCCATTCAGCTCATGAGCCGGCACGCCTTTGAGCTTTGCAACGAACCGAAAATATTCGATCACTTTCATATCCGGATAAAGACTTACCGTCTCAGGAAGATAGCCGATCGCCCGCTTCGCCTTGTGGGGATGTTTGGACATATCGATACCGCGAACAAATACACGTCCGCTCGTGGGAGGAAAAAATCCGGAAAGAATGCGCATGGCCGTCGTCTTGCCCGCACCATTCGGCCCCAAAAACCCGACGATCTCACCTTCTTTGACGTCAAAGGAAACATTACGAAGCGCGTGAAAGGATCCGAAATTTTTGGAGACGTTCTGAAATTCGATGGAACTGGACGAAGTGTTATGCATAAATTTCTGGAACAGTCCTTAGTACTTTGGACTTAGTACATGGTAAAAATTTTCCACACGTCATTTCATCTCTCCATGTACGATGTACCATGTACCACGTACTATGTACTATGTGCCGCATTCAATTTTCGCGAACTTTCGCTTGCCGCATTGCAGAACGAAGGGCTCTCCGATTGTAATGACCGCCTTCGGGTCCGTGATCTTCTCATGACCGATCTTCACCCCGCCCTGTTCCATGAGGCGGCGGGCTTCGTTTTTGCTCGTCACGAGCTTCGCTTCGACCAAAAGGCTCACGATATCGATCGTCTTTTGACCGATCTTGACGGTAGGGATCTCATCCGGCATTCCCTTGTTCTTGAAGATCTCATCGAATTCCTTGCGCGCGTTTTTCCCTTCCGCCTCGGAATGAAAAAGAGACACGATCCGTTCCGCGAGCTGTGCCTTGGCGTCGCGGGGATGCAGCTCACCGCCCTTGAGACGCTCCAAGATTTCTCCGACCTCTTGGGAGGAAAGCGCGGCAGCGTAGCGATAATACCGCTCCATGATCGCATCCGGGATCGACATGACCTTGCCGAACATCTCCCGGGGACTGTCCTGAAGCGCAATATGGTTTCCAAGACTTTTCGACATCTTCTGAACGCCATCCGTCCCTTCGATCAAGGGAAGTGTCATCACGACCTGAGGCTCCTGCCCGTCAATCTTTTGTAGCTCCCGCCCGACCAGAAGATTGAACTTCTGGTCTGTCCCGCCGATCTCGATATCCGACTCGATCTCCACGGAATCATGCCCTTGCATTAAGGGATAAAGAAGTTCCACGATCGCGATGGGTTCTCCGGCCTTGTAGCGCTTCGAAAAATCATCACGCTCAAGGATCCGCGCCACTGTGTATTGCGCTGTCAGTTTGAGAAAATCTTCGGGCCGCATGTTGCCAAGCCATTCGGAATTGTAGTGCACCTCGGTCTTCTTCTTATCCAGGATGCGAAACACCTGTTCCTGATAGGTCTTGGCATTGGCCTGAACCTGTTCTCCGGTCAGCATGGGCCGCGTCTCGGATTTCCCGGAAGGATCCCCAATGCGCGCCGTAAAGTCCCCGATAATGAAAACCACGGTATGCCCCAAGTCCTGAAGAGAACGGAGCTTACGAAGAGGAACGGTATGTCCGATGTGAAGATCCGGCGCCGAAGGATCGGCACCGTATTTGATACGAAGAGGACGTTTATCTTTGAGGGATGCTTCAAGCTTCGCCGTCAGCTCACGCTCGGAAATAAGCTCGACGAGATTCTCTTTGAAGACCTCTAGCTGTTCTTTGACGGATGGAAACACTTTATATCCTGTGTCTAGTACATGGTCCATGGTACTTCGTACTTAGCTTGCCATGTACTGTGTACCAATGACTAAGTACTGGTTTTAAAAGGGGCTATAAAAACAGGGTCATTTTAACAGCGGAAAAGCTGAAATGAAAGTACATAGTACGCGGCATATAGTACTTAGGGAAAAACAAAAGAACGGAAAACTTTGGCCGTGGACTGTGTGCCAAGTACCATGTACTGTCTTTATGCGGACTTCCCGATCAGGGCCTGCTCCACAAACCGCTGGGCAAGCATGGCGATGTGGCTAATGATGAAATGGCTGCCGCAATGCCACCCAAGATCACCTCGTAGGTGCACCTACGAGGTGATCTTGGGTCAATTATGCGGAGCGATCGAACTCTTTCTTGGCGGTTTCGAAGATCGAGAGTTGGTGCATGATATTGCTGATCGATAACTGGAAGCGGCCGTTCGGATCGATATTCACCACAATGTCAGGAAGATTCTTCTGGAAGTAGGCATTGAGAAGCGCCGGAATATCCGTCACAGGATTCTTCAATTTCGCCGCCTGGATCTTCGCCGCAAGATCTTTCAGGAGCAGGGTCTTAAAGGCATAGGCCCGCGCGACTTCTTTCAATTTCGCGGCATCCAATTTCGTGAACTCTTCCTGCCCCTTTAGAGCGATAATCAACCCTTGAGACGCGGCGCCCGCGACTTCTTTTTCAGTTGCCGAGACCGTAAAATCCTGGCGTTTCGCAACGGCCGTTGCAAGAACAGCGCTAATGGGTTGACCCGTTAAATTAAAATGGACCAACTGCCGGACATAAGCCTTTTCAAGAGATGAAAGTTCGCTCGTCTTGGATTGAAGCGCGTCCTGCAAAAATTTCAACAACGCCAAAGAAGCAGATCCTTCGCCGATAAATTCAACAACCGGGGCCTGGGCTTTCGCCTCATCCTTGGGAATCATTTGGACGAGCATGCGAACAGCAGCCTGAGCCACTGGCAGTTCGGCCTGAGCAGAGATTGTGGCCAAAACAACCCCGCCGGCTTCCGCCAGGAAAGTTTCCTGAAGTCCTAACTTTCGCTTCAAAACAGAATTCGTCTCGAGCTCCCGCAAGAGAGCCGCACCTTCCCGAAGTTCTTGCTCACTAGGCACCACGAGCGCAGCCGCCTCTTCTGCTCGCGCCATCGGAACACCCACCGAGACCATGACACGCTCGAGCGCCTGAACGCCTGTCCTAAGCCCTTTTACAAGCCCTTGGTGGACACGCCACGGAATGATCCCGAAATAGAATTCCCGAGTCAGTATCAGAATCTCCACATTCACGAGGCTGTGAAGATCCACTGGGACTTCCGCTACTGATACGTTGGCGGACAGGCGGGACTCGGGGCCAGGAACTAGGTATTCGTTTTGAATCTCACGAGGGGCAAGTCCTGAGGTACGCGTCCCCTGTAGTTTTGCCGCTTCAGGAATCGTAACCATCATCGGAACTTCAGCAGCAGGGCTCGCAATTCTCACCTCCGAACGCGCTGCGCGGATTTCCCCTTCGCCATCCATAACATATTCACCCGGAGCGTACCCTGTCAGATCAATGGTCATTTGATCATGCTTCACCAGCTTGAAACCGCGTGCTATGTTATGATCTTCAATGCCTAATTGCTTCATGCGCGCCAAATCAGCTTGCGTCCGGTCTCGAGGCTCTTTATCGAGCAATCGCCACTCCTCCGGCGTTAAATCCCGATATTCCCAGCTCGTATTTTCAATCACCAAACCAGCAAGGGTCAGCTTCACACCTTCCGGCACTTTAATAATCAGGGCCCCATCAATCCGTACGTCTTGAAGCATTACATCCCGGCCGTCAATAACAAGAACCGACCTGTCGCTAATGCTTCCTCCGTGAACCTTTTTACTTACTTGATTCATTTGAATGGCATACGAAGGATAAAAGAAAACCTTGGCGCCTTCATGCCACGGTATATCTCGCGTATATCGAACCATGCCTTTAACACTTTCAGCTGATTTAAATGACATTCCTGCCGCCTCAAGCCAGCTCCGATGAAGCGCTAACAGCGCAGCTTCCTGGTTAGACACCATATCAGGTTCTAGCCCGTTGCTCCTGGCTACTTTAGCTCGCTCAAAATCATTTTTCCCCACTACAAATGCCAATTCCTTTGGATAAGCAGAAATGCCTATCGCACCAAGTTTAAGTTCGCCTATCGATACGGAAGCGTCCTGCATATTGGATTCCACCCGAACCGGCTTCGCAAGTTTTGTCCCCTCCGCGTTTAACTTAGGCTTAATCATCTCGGGAACAACGCCTAGCGTTCTGACCAAAAGTTCACGATAAGCCTGAATATCCATATCAAATACATTGATATTGCCAGGAAAAGGCGACATACCCATTTGGGCAAGCTCTTTTTTCTCGGCACTAATTCTCGATGCCTTGATATTCTCCAGATAAGTCGCCTGTTCTGGTCCTGTGTAGGTCTTCTCGGAAAGAAGGGTATATTCAACGTTCATAACTCTATTACCAATCTTTGCTAAAGCACCGATCGCTTCCCCTACACGGCGCGGCACAGCCCCAAGATTCATGGCAAGATTCTTTTGGGAAGAAACACCCAAATTAGCCAGTAAGGCGTGGAACGTCAGAGCATTGGTATCCTGGAGAAAAGCAACCCTTTCAACCCCGGCATCGATCCATCGATTCACAAGATCAAGTTGATAAAGCAACATATGAATGTCGCCATGGCCGTGAGCATTCGAATCAAGCTCATATTTGTCCTTTTTATTTAACTGGATCTTAAAATCAGAATCTTTACTGATTTGTGAAGGATTGTACCAGACGGTCGGCACGGCCGCTTGCGGATGGAAAGTCACCTGACTATGTCCCATGCCAAAATAATGATTTGCTTCAAAGAGTTCCCTCGTGACAGCATCATTGTCCGCAGAAGTCATGAGAAAAAGAGGGTTGCGACGGTTTTCCCCGTTTTGAGAGTTTCCTTGATACTGCAGTTCGAGAATATTCCGCGCATACCATTCCGCCATCGGCATATCCGAAACAAGGCTAACCG
Source organism: Omnitrophica bacterium RIFOXYB12_FULL_50_7 (assembly GCA_001804345.1). Taxonomy (GTDB): domain Bacteria; phylum Omnitrophota; class Omnitrophia; order Omnitrophales; family Aquincolibacteriaceae; genus Aquincolibacterium. The sequence continues at coordinate 5,673 of MHFU01000004.1, read as the reverse complement.
GAATCGCCAGTTTAATCACCCATGGAAGCCCCAGGCGCTCACCTCTACCGCCCGCCACAAGTCCGAAGGCTACTTTATTTCCATGTTTTCTCGCTAATTCTTGAGGGCTTTGAAGCGCCCGCAAATCCGCAAAATTGAACACGCCAGGAACTTCAGGTTGTGAAGCCGTACCTTTCTGAGATTCGATGATGGCCGCTCTGAGATTCGCCAGATAATTCTCCAGCCCTCCCGGATAAGATCTTTCAAAAGACATCGCCTGGTTCAGAAAAGCAAGTTTCTTGTCATCGTTGATGCCGGGCGTTTGCCAATCGGCAAAAAGCTGTTTTTGACCCAATTCCCACAAGACATCAAAAATCTCGAGCTGTTCAAAAGACAGCTTTTTAATATCAATCCACCGGCTGACAACCTCAGCGGGAATAACCGCATCGTTCCATTTTTTTCGCATAAGCCGGTCGATCAATGCTCGCTTACTTGATTGATTCAAGGATTGCCAGTCAGAAAAATACTGTCCTTTACCCAACGCAATCGCTCTTGCCACCATCTCACGTTCGTCATCATTCCGGAGAACCTCGTCCTGGAAAACAGCGTGCATGGCCTGGGCTGATCCCAAAGCCTGCAGACTGTGCTTATAACCATATTCGCGTTCTCTCACACCGCGAAGCCGCGAGTAAGCGTCCTTCCATTTATCGAGAAAACCTAAAAACTGGGCTTTGGGGTCTTCATGAATTCCGATTACCGGAAATGCGGGCAACACCTGATTTAAATCAAAAGAAAGCTCATTCGGGTTATTTTGGGATTTAACGAAATGACTTTTTTCGTAAAAAGTGACCGGCCCCGCTTCACGAACCACAAAACTGGAGTGACCATATTTTTTGGCCAAATAAAGGCCTACGGTCACTAAAAAACTCCCTATATTCCGGTGCTGGTAATTGGGAGCCACCAAAAGGGCGGGCTCGTGTCCGCCGTAGGCGCTTGAATCATGGCTATACTCTGCAAGCGCAAAACGCTTCGTTTCCGCTCCGCCAATGTTCATGCTCAGCTGATAGTAGCCCACGTCCTGGATTCCTCCAGGCTGAGTCCCATCCCATATGTTAATTTCAACATTAAACTCATCATTGTTTTGTTTTGTCGCGTTCAGGCTGATCCGGAATTTTGTTCCCAAGCGGCATTGAATTTCTAATGAACGCGCGGCAACAAATTCATTTTTCAACTGTCCCGGCACCAAAGTGATCAGCTGAGCAATCTGATCTCTCAACTCTTCATCCTCGATCCGGGCAAGATCCTTACTGATATCGCGAACAGCTAATGCTTTCAGACGGTTCTTTTGGACCTCGGTCGCCATGTTATTGATAAGATCGTAAAGAACATTCAAATCGATTGGTTTTGCAAGCGCGCGGCAGAGAATTTTCTTCTCGAATGAAGCAGTCTGCTGGACCACCTCATGCGCGCTTGCAAAAATGACTGGCAATTCCCGGGAATCCAAACGCTGTGAGACTTCGGGCATCTTCATGAGTTTTTCGATCATGGTAACGCCGTTCATATTAGGCATGACCAAATCGGTGAGGATCAGATCAAAAGGAGTGCCGGCATTGTGCGCCGCCAAAATGAGTTTGATCGCCTCCTCGCCATCGTTTGACAACACAATCTCATAACCTTTCGCTCCAAGGGCTGCTTCGTATAGCCTTCGGATCGAAGCTTCATCTTCAACCACAAGGATACGGTGAATGACTTTGCCTTGGCGGGTTCCTTCCTCGCCAGAGGACGAGTCCGTCCGCAGCGTAGCGGACAAACTGCCGGCGGGCATGCGTACTTCGCTTCGCTCAGTCGAATCGGAACGTTGGACCATTTCTCTCACGATCTCAGCCGCCATCGACCCCACGGTCATCCATTTTCTGAGCTCAGAACGGAAAACTCGCGAAGCCTCAGCTTCTTCGATTTTTACATTTAGTTTACGGGCATTCTGGAAAAGAACCGGGTCTCTCAGAGGACTGGTTGCCAGCGACTTTGCGAGTCTTCGAATGAAGCAAGCCTCGCCTAAATGCCTTCTGATAACTTGCTTCCCGTACTCTTCAAAAGCTCCTTCAACATCATTTGCCCGCAGCATCTTCAAGATGTCAGGCATGGCACTCGCCGTAATATGAAGCCAATGGCCTTCTTTCAGGGTCAGATCCAGTGTCAGCCCCGGCACATGCGGGAAATGGACATCATCATCGATCCTGATATTGTTCTTCCCGCCCATCCGCAGAAGAACCTCGTTCTCGATCACAAAGTCGCTTCCAATGAACATGCTACTACTGGAATTGAAGTCATCCGGAACGATCAAGAGAGTGCCGTCCCCTTTGAATTCCATATCTTGCGGAAAACCGCTGATATTCGCGCCGCGCGCCATCAGATCATTAATAACAGCCTGGGCGGATTCCGCAGAATAGATCTTCACAGTCCCCCCTTCGCCGTGGACGGCTTGATAAGGAAGAACCGAAAGAACGCCGTTTTCACTGATTGTGATCTGGATATTCTCCAAAAGCAGATGATCACCGGCCCAAAAACCCATAGTCCTCAACTGATCGAGATAGGCTCCGTCACTAAGGATCACCCGCTTCGCCGGCTTTGTCCTGTCAGTTTGACCGAACCGGTTAAGGATCTGCACATCTCCGATATATTCGGCGCCCTGGAGTGTCACACGACCTTCCACCGTAAAAGAGGTCATTCTCCGGACCCGTGAAAAGCCGAATGAGTCCAGCCAGTGCTGGGCTTCATTCCAGAATTTTGAATCAACCTTCTCGTTCTTTGTGTTCAGAATGGGGTCCGTCACATTAAAATTCGGCGGCGTCAAACCAGGCTCCGCGTCAAAGAAATTCCTGATCCCTTCGGCGAATTCGCTGTAATAGTCCGTTGACTCCTGCAAAAACTGGTCGGCCGCTCCTTTCTTGGGGGCAAAAATATCACGGCCATAGTCCATGTAATAAAGCAGCTGAGCACCATACTTCGCCCTTAATCCTTCAAGCCGCGGGTCCGTACTGTAAAATGTGTTGAGATTGTGAATCACATACCCGATCGCGGAATCCATGGAAACGTATTTTTTGCCATCAATGCCCTTGGCCTTGTCACTCTTGTCGAACAGGACCGGCATGATGGCATCCAGGAACTCATCCGGCCCGACGATCTCGCGCATCTCTCTCAGGATCGGGTGCAACAGGTCAATGTTGAACAGGAACATATTCGTATTAAAACGCTGTTTTCCTTCCCGCCCGAACCCTTTCCGCTGGCCGGCGGCATAGAACAGATCGAGTTGTTTGTTCATCTTGGCATCGATCTCTTCCCACTGATCCAGCACGTTGAAAACCTTTCCATGGGACTCAACGATCCGGAGGATTTCTTTACCGCCTTTTTTGTCGATAGCTGTCGCGGCGGTGGTGATCTTCAGGATCGGTTTCTTCTCAACAATCATGAAGCCAACCACGGCCGAGGAAGGTCCTCCCTTGCGGTTATCACCATTGCCGAAGAACCGGACATGATGCAAGCCGTCCTGAGGCGGCGCATTCTCCGTAAAATCGATCATGTAATAAAGTCCCCACTGCCCGTGACCGCCCGGCTGTCCCTTATCACGATTGGCGCTATCCAGGGTCGGGAGCCCCGTGATCTGGCCCGGTTCAATTTCGAATTTAGGAAGATCCTTTTGATCAAGAAGTTCGAGAACGTCAACTCCGGCATCCTCAAGAGCCCGCTCGTAAGTTCGGACGTTCTCACGCCCTTCCACGATATCCCAGAGATAAAGCTGCTTCATAAGATTTTCATAGGATTGCCGCGACTGATAATTGACCAAGGGCTGAAACGCCACTTTGCTGAACTTCTTGAGTCCAGCAAGACTGATAATCCCAAGCAAACGAGATTCCGCGTCACCCACAAAGTATTCGCTCCCCCGGACCTTCTCGAACCGTCCAAGATCCGTTCCTTTGGCGCCCATCTTGAAACGGAGAGGTTCGTCAAAACCAGCCAGTTTCTCGATCTCTCTGAGCGCTGCGATAATATTCGCCGTTTCGCCGCTCTTTTCTGCCGTTCTTAAAACCTTGAGAGCGGGCTGATATTTCGCGTCTGCCACATACACCGCTTTGAGAATATCCTTCAAGCGAACGCGGAGCCCCTTATTCAATAACCACGCCTCGCGCATCAAGCTTTCCCCGATACCGCCATCAAGCGTGTTCCAGGTCAAACTCGTATTCGCGGCCGCTTTTATATACTGCATAAGCTTCACAGGATCGCGTGCGATGTCCGTACGGCTATAAGCACCGGCCCGACGCATTTCTTCATCGGTCAACATCGCCGTCACGATCCCATTCCCTCGAGGCGAAATCTCCGTCAAAGAACCTTTTTCCTTACGAATCCGGATCGGCGCCTTGGGTCCTTTGATATCGATGTTATCCGGCTTCATCTTCGGAGCAACATGTTGAAGAGTCATCCGCTCGACGTAGGTCCGATCTGAAAGATTTTTAGTCCGTTCCGTCGGGCTCTTCGCACTCGCGTCATCAAGACCCCAGGCCTTGTAAACCTTTTCAAGATAATGAATCATTTCCGGAGCTATCCGGGTCGTGGACAAACTGACTTTCGGAACGTTCCCAAGATCGGACCGTTCTTCGCCTCCCTCACGGGCGAAGTCCTCTGCTTCTTTCGCGTCCGTCTTCGTGCGTGTTTCGCTCCGGCGAACCACAGCCGGCATATTTTCCATGGTAGCAGTACGCGCTTCGTGAGATTCGCCTGGAGACGCCTTCTCTTCCTGTTCTGAGGAGAAAAATCTACCGGAGTGTAGTTGTGACAACTCACGCGCAATGTTTCTAGCAATAAGATCAACCTCATTACCTTCTCGTCTAAGATCCCCTCGAATTAATTCGAAGTTTAATGCTCCCCATGCACCGACGGTATCCAAAAATTCTTTCCTGGAAATTTCGGCGCGCATCGTTTGCACATTTTCTTCAAGGACACTGTCCCCGCGAAGAAGCGGCACAAGCTGAACCAGAAGATGCAAAAGCTTCCATTCGCGGGCAGAGGAAGGAATTTCCCTGATGGTAATGTTATTTGAAGACTGACTTGAAGAAGACGCGGAAAATGAAACAAGGTAGAGAACATCCGGCAATTCTTCAGCTCCCGCGGGTCCAAGCAAGTGCCCTACAATTTGTGGCGCGCTCTTTTGAGGAGAATCAAAATTGAATGTCCCGGCAACTTCCCGGCGACCTGTTGGATCTACAAAGTCGACATTAAACTGCTCACCTTCTTCCAAAGTTGTATGGGCCTTAAACACGGACGCGATTTGGAATAAAAGGTCCTGCCTAGAAATCAAGGCAGCTGCCACTACTCTATTTTTATCCCGCGTTTCGGAGCGCGGTTTGTCTCCGGTTTTGAGATCAACGGAAGGCGCTATCCGCCGGGCTTCCCGCTTAATCGTCCTCTGCCCTTCCTCCACCGGCATGTTCGACGAAGCGTTGCCTGACAAATTTTCTAATGCCTCTCTAGCGACTGTTGCAACATTTTTATCCCCATCGTTAGTGGCCTTTCTCAACAGCCCTTCCACCCTGGAATCATCAATAGCTGCCAGGCATTTCACAACATTTGAGCGGACAACCCCGTTTGCGGAATTTTTCAGCGTTCTCTCCAGGAGCGGTAATACATCGTCCCCTCTTA
>MHFU01000003.1:699-12808 GCA_001804345.1 Omnitrophica bacterium RIFOXYB12_FULL_50_7 | reverse complement strand
ACTGCTGCGGCCACAGTCACGGTCACGGAAGAGGTGACAAATGATGAGCTGCGAACGGTACGGATAAGTGATTCCGAAGAAGTCACCGGCTATTTTCAGGGTGACAAGCTCGTCAAAAGGCATGGGATCACCAAGCGTTTTGATGGGGAAGGGAAGAAGTTTGAGGAGGATGAATATCAGGACGGGAAAAAGGTCCGTTCCCGGGGCTACAACGCGGAAAAAGGGAACCTGATGGTTGAATCCGTGTGGTGTGGGGATGACGAATTCGAGTGCCAGCGCACGGAGTACTCCTGGGATGGAAAGGTTGACTTTGAGAAACGCAGGTTAGCGAAAGATTCAAATTGGCAGATGAAAGTTTCGACAGGAGAATGGATCGATCAGTAGAAGCTGCATGGTTTGGCGGAAAATTATTTTAAACAATTGATAGGAGCTTAAAAATGAAAAAGCGCTTCATGCTTTATGTGGCATTGCTGGTTTCTGTATTGCTCTTGTCCGGGTGCTCGTTTTTTATTTTTGATGATTCGGATGAGATCGTCACCACCGACAAGACGATTTCCCAGGGTGATCTCACCAGGGTAACGTCCTACCTGTTGGAGAAGGTCCCGAATATCCGCGCAGAAAAAGCCAAGCTTGCCACGGGAGACAAGAAGGTCAAGTTGACGCTTTCGATCATTTCATCTCCTGATCCGAACTATACAAAGAATGATCCCGATTACCCATATCACGCCTACTATTATTGGGTTTATGTCAGCTACATGACAAAGGACCGGTTGGAAAAATACAACACCTACCTGGTGCAAAAAGATCTGGCAGGGATCTATCGCGCCGATAGCGAGACGGACAGTTTTATAAAAGTTGCTTAGTGCCGGGAGAATCAGCGGATGAGAAATGCACGGAAGGCGTTTTGGATCATTCTTTTCGCATGTGCGTTCTTTGGCAGTGCCCGCGTATTACTGGCCGGCACCGGATACGAGGTGAAGTGCAAGGACGTGAAATGCGGGTTCAAAACCCAGGCGGGAATCGGCGGCGGGATGCATTTTGAAGAGGCGTCCGGTTTCTGTTCAAAATGTCAGCAATGGGTTGCGGTGACCTGGAAGCGGGGAGAGAAAGCTCCTCTCCCGTTCGCAATGTTCTGGGACCCGCAAACGGGTGAAAGCCGGAGGGTTTACAAGTGTCCGAAGTGCAAGCAGCCTTTTGTCGTCATCGAGAAGATAGAAGATATGAAATTCTGCCCGAAGTGCAAGAAGCCCACCCTTGAAAACAAACGAACCGTTCTTTACGATTAAACCCAATAGTCGCTCATCTAAAATTCGAGAGGTAAACGACCCATGAATCACAGCCTGAAGAGAGTATTCAAACCCATTGCTTTTATTGTCGTGGTCCTTTTTTCCATGACGCAACTCCAGGTCGGCGTGATCTCGGCTGCGGATGAGCCGGCAAAACGGCCCGCGCCCAGCCCGCAAGAGGTTTTAAAAACACTTGATGATTCCATCGCTAAGATCGAGGAATCCATAAAACTCTTTGACGCTCAAATCGCCGAAGCCGATGCGATGGATGCCGGCGCTGATGCTTGGGGCGCGGAGCACGCTGAGTCGATCAAGAATGATCTTAAGCAGACCGCGGTGACGTACAAACCGTTATTGGAGGAGCAACTTAAGAATTTAAAATTAATGCGGCAACAAGCGGCATTGAAGGCCGTGGGCAAGCGATAGTATCCCCGGGAGTTTAAGATCCGCGAAGAATAATGTCCCATTCTTAAAGTCGTCTTATTTAACCTGAATGAAAGAGGAAGTTCAGCCATGAAACAGCTCGACGAGGCATTTGCTGAAGCCAAAGCACTGGAATCAAAGGAGAGCTAGAAGTCTCGATGGGGCGTTCCAGGTTCAGATCTCCGAGATGCTATGAAATCAAGATGAGCTTCGATCAGGATGTTTAAGCCCACCAACACGAGGTGATCGTAGAAAAATACCCGGTATATTCAACGTGTTTGATCCGAATTCTAGAGGGAAGCGATCCGAGAAGCAAAGCCTGTTTAAAATAGAGATAGGATCCCGCCGGTAAAGCTAAAATGATACAGCGGGAAAAAGGAGGAGAGATGGCGAAGAAAATATATGGAACAGCGATGAAGACAGGTTGGATCCTCATATTGATTGGAGTTGTCGGAACGGTCGCAGGTTTTAATCTTGGCGGTTCGACAGGAAATGACGGATTTTTTGCTCTGATGGCGCTTGGCGTATTGTTGCTGATCTCGGGACTTGCAACGGTAGGCGTTTATGCGGCAATGGAACGGGGTCTATCCCGGGCATTAAACGACAGCGCGCCGCTGCTGCGGTTTACGATTCCCGCACAGGATTATGCTCCCTATGTCGCCGCACAGGCGGAGGAGATACGGTCGGCCAACAAGATGTCCTTGGTGATAGCCCTCGTATTCTGCGGGTTGATGGCGGTCGGAGGGCCTTTTGTCGTCAAGGAAAATGGAATTATTTATACATTTACGGGCGTTGGCCTTGGATTATTCCTTATAGTCACCGCATGGATCATCACAAAATACCGCATCAACAAGCTAAAAAACTCTGACAAGGAAGTGATCCTGACCTCAGGCAGTGCTTATGTCGGAGGGCAGTTCCATGTATGGAAATTACCCGCCAGTTTTCTGAGCGAAGCCGTTTATTTCGGAGCGGGCCAGTATGAGAAAAGCCCTTTGGCTGTGATACGAATCACCTATAACGCTTTTACCGGAACACTCGTGACGCCTTATACGATATTGATTCCTGTGCCGGCGGGGATGGAAGAAAAGGCAAAGGCCGCGGTACAAATCCTGCAGGGCGGTGTGAAATCAGCGGGACACTGAAAAAATAAGCGAGAGGAAATTGAAAATGAAAAAACGCTTCATGATTTATGTTGCGCTGCTGGTTCCTGCATTGCTCTTGTCCGGGTGTTCGCCTGATACCTCCGATGACTCGGATCGGATAGTCACTACCGATAAGGCGACTGAGGATTTCAAACAAAGTGAAAGGGACAAGCTGATAGCCCAGGGGGCAACTCCTGAAAGTGCTCGGAAGGCTGTCGATGCCGCGATAAACAAAGGCGATTTCTCGAAATTAAACAAGCTCAACAGACTTTTAGAAGACAAAAATAAGAAAAGCGGTATCTCGCCGCAGGATGCGGGCCGGGAGAAAGCGAAGAAAGAAAAAGCTTTAGCGGCTAAAATTGCCCCTGCCAAAGAGAAAAATGAAAATGTCGATGCCAACAGGTCGCTGGTGGAGAATCCAAATGGCTTGGCTGGCCCCAAAGAAGAAACAATCGAGATAAAAGTACCTGCGCCGACACCCAGGCCACTACCGTCTCCGCCAACTTACAAGACCAGCGCCCTGGTAACACAGACGTTACATCCCTCCGCTAAGGAGCAGACTATAAAATACGAAGACAAAGTTGTCGTTGTCGTACCTGGAGGCGGACTCAAAAAACAAGATACCTTGACCATCTCGGCGGTTTCTAACGCTCCAGAATGGAACTATATCAACCGCAGCGATATAGCGGTTTATGATATTAGCTTCGCCGTCAACCACACCTTCGATCAGCCCCTGACCTTCGAATTTGCCTATGATCCAACAGCCGCAACGCAAGCAGGTGAGGAAAAGTCCCCGGGTGTAGCCTATCTGGAAAGCGACGGAAAGACCTGGACCGATGTGCCCGTCAGGGTGGACCTGCAGCGTCAGAAAGTTATTGTGACCACGCCGCATAACGGCCTTTGGAGATATTATTGGCATTATGGCACTTCCTCCGTGTTGGAAACGGAATATTTCGAGGTGAGGTACTGGCTTTCTGATTTTGCAGTATCCGCCTGGACGCAAAAAGAGCAGGATGAAATTGACGCATTGAAAAAGAAAAGGACGACAGGTCCCCTGACTGACAAGGAAAAAGCACGCCTGAATGAACTCATCAAAAGATATGATGCCCTCGCACAGGCAGGAGTTGTGAAAAATCCCTTGGCTGAATTTCAAGGGTGCCTTAGCGATCCATCCGTTTACAAATCTTACTCCACGCGTCCGAAGTATGTTGTGGATACTGCCACTTATCTCACCAGGGCACGCGATGCGTATACCAGGACATTCGGCAAAGATTTGACGCCAGAGATACTTTCAGCCCCCATTACTCGTGTTGCCGGAGACGGAATGCAGGAGACTGTTCAGACTCGGACTGCCGACAGAATCCTGGCTGTCATCGACCCCAGCGAAGGTGCGTCTTCCCAGAGCGGATGGTTGGGCCATGTTAATGTCCATTCAAACCCACATTGCGGTTTGACAGGTCTCGGAGTGACGTTGGCACACGAGCTTTTCCATGCTGTGCAGAGCATGGATCATTATGCACTTGTACGGCAACCGGGTTCCGTTTTTGGACTGGTGATACCTCAAAGTCTGTGGTGGTTTGAATCCACGGCAGATTATGCCGCATTCAAAATCGTCATGGGATTCGATCAGCCATCTAACCATGGCCTGGATCTGGCATATTTCAGCGAGGATTTTTTCTCGGACGGTAATCCCGATGAAAACCATCCTTATAAAAATGCCTATTTCTTCGATTATCTAGCAGGGCAGGGGATAGCCTTCGCCCCGCTGTACAACGCTGTAGCAAGGGACTACCGGACGAAGCTGATGCTGGATGAGTACCTGAAAGAAAATACCCCGGATAAACTCGGCCTGCATGAAAGCTATCACGAATGGTATAAATATGTGCTGTTCAACGGCAGTGGCCCATACAAGTCGCCACTGCAGTTCAGTAACCGGCTGCTTGACACCACTATGCAGAATTTGACCATCAATCTGGGTGACGGTATGACCGCTGGCTACCAGGGTATTTATCCTTCAGTCGATAGCGAGGCAGGCAAGCGTACGCTGATAGTGACATTGCAGAAAATTGGCCCGGAAGTGCAGCCGCAATATGGCTGGGTAGACGTCTGCAAGCTCAAGCAGAACGAGCGGGATATGTCCAACCTGGAGATCGTAGGTACTTGGGACGTTACAAAAGATACCTGGCCCAAGGAGATCTGCCAGGTCGACCTGGATGCTGACGACGCACTTTACATTGTGGTTACCAAGTTTGGGGGAGGACAAAGTTCATTCTTCATTAACGTGTCCGATCAGCCTTCAATCGAATTGAAAGGTCCCGACCTGTCTTCCGGAGAAAAGGGCACCATGGGAGAGCCCTACACTTTTACTCGGACAAGTTCAGGAATACCTTCAACCGCTGTCTACACCTGGTATGTCGACGACAAGATTCTGGATAAAGGCAATGGAATGCTCACTCACAGGTTCTGGAAAGGCGGCGAGCACTCGGTGCAAGTAAAAGCATCCTGGAGCGTGCTGCGGTCAGCAGAATCCAATATCTGTATCATCGATATCGGTAATCCTCTGCTCACCATTCAATCGCCCCTGGACGCAGGTGAAAAAGCCATGACGGGAGCATCTTATACATTTGCCCAAGAGAGCCAATACGTACCCAGTGGAGCCGATTATTACTGGTATATTAACGATAAAGAGATCAACGGAAATAAGAGCGGTGCTTCCTACACATTCGAAGCGCCGGGTCCCTGCCAGATTAAGGTCAAGGCTGAATGGCCGCTGCCCGAAGGCAACCCGGGCAATATTGATGATTCAATATCAGTTACAGTTCAGAACGGATTCCAGATAATCGCCGACCCCGAGCTGGGTCGTATCGGAGAACCTTCAAGATTTGGTATCACGGGTGAGGGCATTCCGGCCAATGCAGGTTTTTCCTGGGACTTCGGTGAGCAGGAGGGTGGCGTCGGCACTGATAGCAAAGAAGTCAAAGTCACCCATACCTATAAAAAAGCGGATACCTATCCTGTCACCGTTACTGTTGTTGACCGCAAGACCGGGAAATCCCTGGGCAAAGCGGCGCTCCCGTACAGGGTAATCGCGCAACCCTACGTGGAAATCAATCCGCGGCCTGGTACGGCCAAGACGGGCGACAAGATTCAATTAGCCGTTAAGCTGTACAATCTGCCCGAGGGCCACCTGGTCCCGCACTATTCATGGACTGTATCCCACAATGGTATTGGGGTCGCCTCGCCTACAGAGGAAAGACTTTCGTATGTTGTTGTCAAACCCGGACAGTGGACGATGCGAATTCTTGTACAGGTCAAGGACAAGGACAATCACTGGGTCAAGGGTAAAACGGGTGATAATTGGTTAGAAGATACGATTACAATAAAGGTGGAGGAGACACTAGCCAGCGATCGTACCACCGCTACTGTAAAAGTGAAGGAGGCGCAGAAGGGGCAAACTTGCGCGTATTGTTGTTCCACTAATGCAAAAGATGTGCCCTGTCCGCCTGGAGAAAATTGTGGCAATTGCCGCCCTCTCATTTGCCCGGATTGCGGCAAGTTTCAGTGCAACCTGGCTTTCTCGGCCGACATGGGGTGTGCGCGTACTAAAGCGGCGTTGGAGTCGCAGAAACGGGTAGCGGAACAATATAGACGAGAACAAGCGTCCAATTGAAGTATCATTCCCAATCTAGGGGACACATCCCTGTGTGCCTATCCTGATATCACACAGGGACGGTTCTCTTATGAGCGTCCCTAAAGATCTGGTGCGTTGCTCCGGTTATTTCCCCCTTTGGCAAAGGGGGACTGAGGGGGATTTTTAAATCTCCCCCGCCCCTCTTTGGGAAAGAGGGGAAATTGTTCTATTGAAAAACTGGCGCAATGAACATCTGATATTCGGATAGGTTCTTAATGCCAGTTGAATTTCATCAGAACGGTACTCCGCCAAAGGCGGGCAGGCGGGTACGCTTGGTAGAGGCCTTGTAAAGAAGCATAAAACCGGTAAAAAATAAAAAACACAATTGAGAGGGGTGTCAAAATGAAAAAGAGTTCCATGATCTGCGCTGCACTATTAGTTCCCGCATTGCTCTTGTCCGGGTGTTCGTTTTTTATCTTCGACGACTCAGATGAGATGGTCACTGCCGATAAGACGATTTCCCAGGATACCCTTACCAAGATAACCTCTCACTTGCTGGACAAGGTTCCAAATATCCGGGCAGAAAAACTCAAGCTTGCCGCGGGAGACACCAAGGTCAAGTTGACGCTTTCGATCCTTTCATCTCCTGAGCCGGACTTTACAAAGAATGATCCGGATTACAGATATCACGCATTCTATTATTGGGTTTACGTTAACTACACCACGAAGGACAAACTGCTGAAATACAACACCTACCTGGTGCAAAAGGATTTAGCAGAAATCTTGCTTTACAATACCGAGACGGACGATTTTGTAAAAGTGGCTTAGCGACGGGGGAATCAGCGGATGAGGACACCACGAACGGTATATTGGATCATTCTTTTCGCATGCACGTTCTTTGGCGGCATCGGCGTATTGCAGGCCGGCAGCGGATACGAAGTCAAATGCAAGGACCCAAAGTGCGGGTTCAAGACCCATGCGGGGATCGGGGGAGGAATGGCGTTTGAATCGGCCGCCGGTTTCTGCCCGAAATGCCAGGAATGGGTTTCGTTGTCCTGGAAGCGCGGAGAGAAAGCCCCAGCTCCGTTCGCAGAGTTTTCGGATCCGAAAACGGGTGAGACCCGGCGCCTTTACAAGTGTCCGAAGTGCAAACAGCCCTTTGTCGTCATCGAGAAGATAGAAGATATGAAATTCTGCCCGCGCTGCAAGAAACCCACTCTCGAAAATAAGCGCGCTGTGTTTTACGATTAAGCTTGATAGCTACTCATCAGCGGCTTTATAGGAGACAGACGTATGATAAAAATTCCGAATAAAATATTAAGGCTAGGGGTTATTGCCGGCATCCTTTTTTTTATGGCAGCGCTGCATCCCGGAAGAACTTCTGCCGCCGAGGAGCAAGAGCTTTTCAGCAACAATAACATTTACCGCGTCGAGAACGGTCCGACTGCTGCGACGACTTTCAGGATCGATCAATTATCGCTCGTGACTTATGTTTTGACCTATCATTATAACGGAGGAACGGGGCAGACACCCGGAACCATCGGGCTCAGGCATGAGGACGGCACCCTGTACGGACCCTGGCAGGCGATCGGCAGCCCTGATCAAGGAAGCCAGACGAACCTGTACTGGATATGCCGGCCCAACTTTGTGCTCAAACCCGGCGTCTATACCGTCATCGATAGCCATCCGGTATCGTGGTCGTGGAACGCTAAGTCTGGCGGAGGCATTACTGTTATCAAAGGACGACCTGTTGCGGAGGCGGTCAGCCAGACGATTGAGACGCCCAGTGCGACACAGGCACCCGAACAGACGCAAAAAGCGGCTGGTGATGTTCTCGCTTCCCAGGAACTCCTGCCTTCTGACAAGGAACAGACGGTATCCTGGAAAGACCAGGTGAAAGTCACGATACCCGCCGGCCTGGTGGACAGCAAGCAAACGCTGACCATCGCGCATACGCCGACTCTGCCACCGCCGACTATCCCGGGATTGATTGCGATGGGAGGCTTCGATATTTCATTGGGCGACGTGCATGAGTTCAAGAAGGATCTGACCATCGAAATCGCATATGACCCAACGAACATTCATAGCGACCTGCCGCTGGAGACAGCGCTGATAGCGATGACCTTCAACCCAACGCTGAAGAGGTGGATCATGGAACGGTCCGAGGTGGACAGGCTGCGCAAGGTGGTCATTCTGCGGACGAACCACCTCTCCGCCAACAGAATCTACCAATTAGAAAATGGATATTTCGTGAATGACACAGAACACTTCAGGGTGTACTGCATACCGAACTACGAAGGCAAAATCACTAAACCCCCGGAGACACAGAATCGTCGTGGGGAGATGCGTACTTTCCAGGCGAGAACTGTAGCCGTGGGGCAGACGAAGTTGGCTGAAGACCTGGGTACGTCCTTGGAGCACGCATGGGATGGATACACTGGCGATAGTTACAAATTCAAGATGCCGTCGGGGTGGAAGGTCGACTATGGGCGGATACGGGTCTGGCAGGATCCTTCGCTGAAGCACGCCTGGGCTGACGTCAAGTTCTCGGGCAATATGTATGTCCCAACAGATTGGACGGATGTGCAATACAAGGACGGTACGGAACAGATGCGTCATGAGACCGCCCATGAGTTATTCCATCTCGTGCAGAATCAGTATTTCAATTGGGCGAGCATGGCCCTTCGCAGGTGGTTCATGGAGGCGACTGCGGACTACGCGGCGGACGTAATCGCGTGGGGCGGGGCAGGAACCATGCCCCTTGTTCCGGCGAACTACTTCAGCAAGTCAATTAACACCGTTGACGAAAAGCACGAGTACAAAACGTCACGCTTTGTGGAATATCTGTCGCGGCCCGCCGGCAGCTTCAAGGCGATGTGGGACGCTGTCGCAAAAGGAGACGGCGATGTGGTGGAATCTCTTAACGCCTATCTTTTGCAGCGCAACACCGATTTGGATAAAGAGTTCCGGGGCTTTGTAGCCTATGTTCTGTTCGATTCCAAAGGCCCGCTTTCACCTACGTACATAGACGAGAGGGATCTAGAGGGAGCGCTGCCGGAGGTAAAGGGAACGCTTAGTAATGGGCTACTCAAGAGCCCGGCGATAGCAAAGGCGGACATCCTGGAGGCCGATAAGACGGAATTGTCTTTCAAGTTTTCAATGCTTGCCTGGTACCAGGCCAGTGTCTGGGGTATCCGCATTAAAACCCAGGCTGGACGGCAGCGCAAGCTAAAGCTTGAGAGAACTGATCGCGAAGACTACGTTCCTGCCGAACGAGAGACATTAGACGTATATATCCTGAAGAATGACGTTCGTCCCTCCGGGGGTGTGAAGCCCGAGGGTACTCTCACAAAAAGTTCTCCCACGCTGACCCTGCGGCCTCTCGACAATGACGATGTCGTGTATATTGTCAATATCCACCCCTCCAACATCTCCCGCGGATATGTTGTTCCGGTAAAGATTTCCGATGCCGTGGAAGAATCCGCTTGGGTTGGGGTGTGGACAGGAAAATTCGATTCTAAAGGCAACTTCGAAACGGCGGCTGTCTTGGAGCCCTTAACCCTGACTTTCAGTGCCGATGGGACAGTAGCGGTGGACGGGGTGCTGGAGTATGTACAGAAAGAACATCGAGCACTGATGGCGATGGGACAAGCGGCCTACGATTACAACTACACAAAAGAGACGGTTCCATGCGTCTATAATGGCGATAAGGTTTCCGTCGCTTACAGCCCGTTCATAAAGAAGATTGAAATCGGCGGGAGGAAGGGAATATACGGGGATCATCTTTCTCTCAAAGGCACCAAGGTCGGTGGCGCGGCCAGCGGCCAATTTTTCCTTGAAGGCATAGGTTTTCCATGGAAGGCGACCAAGCGCGGGAAATAACATCCTATTTTGGAATTCAACATGTCCAATCCAAATTCAAGAGGGAAACAATCCATGAAATATAGTCCGAAGAGAGTCTCCAAACCCCTGGCGTTTATTGTCGCGATGTTTTTTTCTTTGGCGCAGTTCCAGGGCGGGGTCATGGCCGCTGAGGAAAGGAAATTCAGCGAGGGGGCCACGAAATCTCTGAGGGCTTATCAGGCAGGAAAATTTGATGAAGCGATCTCTCTCGCGGATCAGGCGATCCAGAGCAACCCGAACGACGCGGACGCTTACAATGCCCGGGGACTGGCTCTTTACGGAAAAAATAATAAGGATCTGACAAAAAAGTCCATTGAAGATTTCGACAAGGCCATCCAGTTGAAACCCGATTTTTTTCAAGCCTACGGGAATCGCGGGAATTCCAATTGCGATCTTGGAATGTACGATAAAGCTGTTGCGGACCAGGACAAGGCCATCCAGTTGTCGCCCGATAATGCCCTGGCTTATAACTGCCGCGGCTGGGCCTACTATAAAAAAGAGATGTACGCCAAAGCGATTGAAGACTGCACGCGGTCGCTAGAGCTTAATCCCAAAGATCCGAATACCTACGATACAAGAGGAAACGCCTATTACAGAATGAAAGACTATGATCAAGCGATTCAGAGTTATGACAGAGGACTCCAATTAAATCCCCGGAGCGAACATCTGTATATGCACCGCGCGACGGCCTATTTGCAGAAAAATCAGTACGACCAGACGCTGGCTGATGCGGAAAAAGCGATTGGATTGAACCCTAATCTGGGCGAACCCTACAGTCTCAAGGGGCAAGCCTATGCCGCGAGAAAAGAATATGATCTTGCTGTCCAAAATTTCGATTTAGCTATTAAATTTAATCCAGAGAGAGAGTCTTATTATTTTGACCGGGGTATGGCGCTTAAAGGGAAGGGGCAGATGCAAGAGGCGCTAGCGGACATTCAAAAAGCCGTGGAAATGAATCCTAAAAGCGAAAGATACAAAAAGGGACTAGCAGAATTAAATCAGAAGAATTCAGAAAAACAAGCCCCGCCTGAGCCATCCCCTGAGTCTTTTTTTGTACAAGAGGCTCAGCCTCAAGAGACACAGGATTCTGCCCAGGTCATTTCATCTTCTTCTGATGCTTCGGCTTCTTCAGCCTCTGAGGATGTTCGTGTGTTGACGCCATTTACCGGGTACGCTCTTGCCGATATGTGTAATCAAGTAAATGCCAGACCCGCCGGCGTGCCGTGGAGCGAAGGCGAAGCGCAGAGCGGAACGGTCGGTTCCGCGCAGCTCGGCCAGTATCAATCCATGCTCCGTCACACCATGCAGGGTCTTCGGCTGCTTTACGGTACCATGACACTGGAAGAGGAGAACAGTTTTAACGCTTTTTGGGCGCCTTTCTTTGACCATCCCACGCCGGCGGTGCTGACCTACTTTCAGCAGATCACGCCTCTCCTGGACGAGCTGGCGGTGACCTTGACTCGTCTCGACGGCATGCTTCCGGAGTTCGGGGAAGCGTTGCAGGGGATGTTGATCACGGCCGCAGATCCTGAAAGCGGCGCGCCGCGCGTTGCCGTCGCGACCTATCAAAGTGTGAAAGAGGAACGCGCGAAGCTTGATGTCCTGGTCAAACAGATCACCGCGCTCGGGAATCCACCCAATCCGCTGGCTGCGAAATGCGCGGCTCGTAAACGCCACAAGAAAGCGGTTGTTAATGACGGGATCTGGGCTTTGCTTTCCAAAAC
>MHFU01000003.1:0-690 GCA_001804345.1 Omnitrophica bacterium RIFOXYB12_FULL_50_7 | reverse complement strand
TGTATGCTGAAGGCCCCAAAAACATCCCCAAAACAGAACTGCGCTGGGAGGGCACAAAATTTATTTATCATTCGGTGACTCCGAATTTTGACAATCCCTTTGCCGGTGCGTATGTGAATGATGTCGAACACAAGGTTTATCCGGAGCAGCGCCGGTTTGAAGGAAGCGGAGAACTTTCCGAGGACGGGCTGAAAGTCATTGCCTTTCATGGTGTTTCCACGATCCATGAATGCTCATGGAAAAGAAAGGATGAGAACGATCCTGGGATTGAAGAGGTGAAGGAAACGGTGAAGAACTTTGAGTATGACAACCTGAGCCTTGCCCTTTACAAGGGGAAAGCTGTCGAAGGAGACAAACGGATCCGTCTTGTTTATACGAACGTTGATCCGCTGGATTTAAATTATAAGGAGTTCCAGGAAGGGGCCATGGTCGTTGAGTTCAGCAACTTTCTGAAAGTCAAAGATGCGTTTGACTGGGTGGCCACTGCTACACAGATCGGGGATCTTGTTAAATCGATCTTTCCGGACAAGGATGATCAACCAAAGAAAACTGCGCCAGCTCCTGAGAAACCCGAAAAAGTGGCGCTTGGGCCGAGCATTGGAGGCGGTCTGTCGACAGGGGGAGGGGCCCAGACGCCCAGCGTACCCAAGGATCCAGCGACAGACCCTGTTGTGATCGCTGAGGCGATCG
>MHFU01000002.1 GCA_001804345.1 Omnitrophica bacterium RIFOXYB12_FULL_50_7 | reverse complement strand
ATCAAGGCCGCCTGCCAGACGGTCTCGATCCGGATACTCGATCACATCATCATCGGCGAGAACCAGTACTTTAGTTTCTCTGAACGAAGCCAGCTTTAGGCGGGAGGGCTCTTTTCGCCCCCGTCTTTTTTCAAGGGAGGATCTATGGGAAAAATTTTGACAGAAAGAACTCACAGGAAACTTCTCAAAATGCAAAGGGCGCTTGGGAAGGAGATCCGCTGGAGAAGTAGGCTTTGCATGGGAAGGACGCTTGCTCTTTTGTCAGACATGCACGAGCTCGTGATCCGGTGGGATTCGTGGGTGAAAAAGAAATAAGCATTTTTCCGGCAGTTATCTAAAAACAAGAAACGGGCGGTATTCCTCACGGGATGCCGCCCCGTTTTTTTAACTCAAAAGGAGATGTCACATGACAACGAATGTTGAGGTTTTACAGGCGCCGGAGGTGTCCGCGGAGAAAGTGTGCTCGCACTGCGGCAAAGGGAAACCGGAGACCGGGTTCCTTGAGCGCGCGGGGAAGCTTTTCTGCGGGGATTGTTTTGAGGAGCGGGTGGCGTCCTGCGATCACTGCAAAGAGAAGTTCTTAAGAAGCGCCATGACGGAAGTCAACGACGGGATCTATTGCGAGAAGTGCTTCGATGAAAGGTTCCGCTATTGCTCGGGCTGCGAGGTCTATATCAGGACGGATCACGCGAACTATTCCGAGCTGCACGACAGGGATTTTTGCGAGAATTGTTTTAACGAACGCGTGACCCATTGCAGCGCGTGTCAGGACCAGATCGATCCCGGTTCCTGTTTTCGGGACGAAGAGAACGAGCCGTTCTGCGACGACTGCTGGAACAACCGTGAAGAAGGGAGGCTGCCGCAGTACCAGGAATTTTCAGGCGGTAGTTTCAACGAATGCCGCTCCCCTCGAAAATACGGGATCGAGATCGAGGCCATGATGGAAGAAGACGCGGATCATCTGCCCTCTGAGAGGCTCGAGAACTGGCAGCAGGTAACAGACGGGTCCCTCGGGGATAACGGGCGCGAGTACGTGAGCCCGATCCTTCAGGGCGACGAAGGATTCCAGGCGATCCGGAAATTCACCGGCGGTCTTCAGGGCTGGGGGTATTTCGTGAACCGCGACTGCGGGCTTCACGTGCATATCGACGGCCGCGATCTCGGCTGTATGGAGATCAAAAAACTCCTCAAGATCACGCGGTATTTCGAGCCGGTGCTTTACGCCATGCTGCCCGAGTCCCGCCACGAGGGGAGCTATTCCGTGCCTCTTGAGAGGTTCCCGAAATCGAGGTTCCGGATCGGTGCGAAGGACGAGGAAGCGCTTAAGAGGCTCTGGTACGGTCCTAAGGGGAGCCGGAGGGTGGACCTCAAGTCCAAGTACCATCACTCCCGCTATTACGGGCTCAATATCCACTCGTGGTTTTACCGGCGCTCCCTTGAGTTCCGTTATCACTCCGGGACTTTGAGCGCTCTTAAGATCATGAATTTTATCGTGATCTGCCAGGCGATCGTGGATAAGGCCCAGGCGATGAAACAAGTCCGGATGCCGAAGCAGGGGTCCTTCTCGGAGCTTCTCGACATGTTCGTGGCGTTCTTTGGCTTGACGCCTGAGATCGCGCGATATGTGCGCGAACGCGTTCAGAAGTTCCATCCCGAACGGCTGCTTCTTCCCGCCGCTTAAGTCCCGCCTCTAAATTCAAAACAAAAACAACCACTCAATAACAACAGGAGAAGACTGCCATGTGCGGAATCTACGGTTTTGCGAAAAAAGAAGGGGCCCTAAGCGTGCTCGAGCGTTTTAAATTGCGGGGGATGGTCATGGACCTTGCTTTCCAGAATGAAGAAAGGGGAAAGGACGGGACCGGGATCGCGCTTCTGTCGCCTTCGAAGTGGACGCTCTTCAAGGAAGCGGCGCCGTCGGGGAAACTTCTCAGGACGAAACGTTTCCAGGGAATGATCCGCGAGATCAGTGATAAAACGCAGATCTGCCTCGGGCATACGCGTCTTGCGACGATCGGGGATGTGCAGAATAAACACTGCCATCCTTTCGAGACGGAGCATTTCCTCGGGGTGCATAACGGGCACTTCATGAACCGTGAAACGCTTCTAAAGAAATATTCGAAAACCGCGGAAACGCCGGTCGATAGCGAAGCGATCTTCCGGGTGCTTGACGGTGAATCGGGCGCGAAGGGCATGGCCGCAAAACTCACGGAGATGGAAGGGGATTTCGCGCTCGGGTTCGCTCTGAAAGGCGATCCCTGGCGGCTCTTTCTTATCTGGAACAATGAAAGGCCGCTCCATGTCGCGTATGTTCCCAGTCTCACGACCCTCTTTTGGTCAAGCGATCACGAGCACCTTGAGTACGCTCTCGCGCGAAACAACCTTCAGGGTTCTGTCTGGGCGATCCTGGAGGACCATCTCTACATCGCGGACGTCAGGAACTTCAATTCCAGAAGCCGGATGAAAAAAGTCCCGTGCGCGATGAAACCTTATGTGGGGTTGGTGGGGGCGGGATGGGGGGAGGATGATTTCCGCTGCCAGCGTCCGCCGCGTTTTTTCTCCTTTACCGAACTTCAGGATTTCGGTCTTCTGGATGGTTCCGGAATGAACGAGCGTTCGAAGATCCCCTGCGCGATTTGCGACGCGGAGTTTCCCGCGGAGGAGCTCTTCTATGACGACATGAGCCGTCGGTTCATGTGCGAGGCCTGCAGTTTTGATTGTTCGGAGAAAGACGACGGGAAAACGAGGGATCTCTTCCAGCTCTCTGGGGTCTAACCGTTTAGCCGCAATTTCAAAACGCCGCGAAGGGCGGAGGTTCAGGCCTCCGCCCTTCGCGTTATAAATGAGAGGGAGAAAAACCATGAGCGATCATGCCAAGGACAAGGGACGGAGTGTGAGCTTGAGAGAATGGATCAAACAATTTGAAAAGCAATTCGGCGGGCGGGAGCTTGATTATATGACCGTCCATAAGGCCAGTATCGCCGCTCAATTGAAAGATCCGGAAACCGGGAATCTGCATCTGCACAATTTGAAATACACGGCAAAGGACGCGGTCAAGCTGTCGCTCTTGCGGTCACCGGAGCCGGATGTCAAAACAAAACGGCAGGGGGAGGTGTGATATATGGAAAAGGATCTTTTGAAAAATGAGATCAGGAAAATGCTTCAGTTCCACAAAAGCGTCTTGCTTTTGATCATTAAGACGTGTCTTTGCGCCATTCGTTACGGATTATGGCTTCTGCCGTGGATCTTCCTCGCGGTATTCGCGTGGAAACCGGTGCTTGCGGGGTGGAAGGCTTTTACTCAAAGCGAGCCTGACACGGGAGGGGTAAGGCAGGCTCCGTTTTCCGCGCCTCCTTACGGGAGTGCCCCGGGATCAGGAAGATCCTTTGGCTGGGAGACGATCCCAAACAAGGTCGATTCCGGCATGAGGACCGTCGAAAGGATCTCAAAACAGCTCCGGAAAAAGTAGGGGGGCGTTCATGGGGGGGGCGGGATATTTCGCCTCCCCCCAACGCTGAAACCTGGAGAGAATATCTCGTCAGATCCAGAGGGATATCTTCCTATGTGAAAGTGGGAGATGAGAGGATGAATATTGATGTGCGGTGATTATACCGCGTAAAATAACCGCGACGTTACAGAAAGGAATCGGCTTATGCTATCAAAATGAAGTTTTTTATTTAATGCATCTCAAAAGATGCCGCATGCTTTGACATCGCAATGCCAAAGATTAAGGTGAAAGTTGTCGGTACCGAAACTAGGCGGACGGAGTTTTACACAGTGCCGTAGGAGGGAAGCGCGTATATCAGAGGCCGCAAGGGCATATTGCCAGTAAGTGGCGGAACCCTTGTATTGATTCCATAAGTATATACAGACGTTTAAGTTAGGTGTTTTTTTGTATTATGGCTTGACTTATTGTCGCAAAAACTATATGCTTTTTGCGACAGGAGTTAATAAATATGAGAACGCAACCTATTGATAGCAAAGTGACTTACAGGATATATGGAAACAAGAGGGGTTGGGTGTTCACTCCAAGTAGCTTCTATGATATCGGCAGTCAATTTGCTGTGAGAAAAGCATTAGAGCGCCTGGCCATTTCTGGGGTTATTCGTCGCCTTTCTCCGGGTCTGTACGATTATCCCAAAAAACATCCGGTTCTAGGGGATCTTTTACCCAATTACACACAGATCGGACGGGCTCTTGCTGGGCAAGGGAAGTTGAGGCTCCAGCCTTCGGGGGGGTATGCGGCAAATCTTCTTGGGCTAAGCGATCAGGTCCCCGCCAAGATCATTTTTTTAACGGATGGGTCTTCTCGAAAAGTGGTTATTGGCAAGCAGGAGATCATCCTCAAAAAAACCACACCGAAAAATGTGGCGGCATCGGGACGTACGAGCGGATTGGTGATCCAGGCATTGCGTTATTTCGGGAAAGCAAACGTGGACGCAGAGACGATTAGTAAACTTAAAAAGCGTTTGAGCCGGAAGGATAAAGAGCAGCTCCTAAAAGATATTGCGTGTGCTCCGGCGTGGATCGGCCGGCTATTCAGAAAGATGGTGAACTGATATGGATCGATTTGCAGTTTTGCCGTCCGCAGAGAAAGCCGCTTATATTGAAATGACGGCGGCCCATTCGAATATGTCGCCCGAGCTGGTCGAGAAAGATTTTTGGGTTTGTTGGACCCTGAAGCAGATTTTTTCACTGGATGAGATCGGGAAGCATATCACCTTCAAGGGAGGCACGTCGCTTTCAAAATGTTTTAACGCGATCCAGCGATTTTCGGAAGATATCGATATCGCTATCGAAAGAACGTATCTGGAACATGAGCGGAATATCGAACCGTCTTTGGAAGAAAGCAACAAGGAGAATAAAAGGCGGATTGAAGAACTTATGTCCTCGGCGCGATCCGCGATCGAGAAAAAGATCCTTCCAGGATTGCGGCAGAAGATAGAAAGTGCTTTAGGGCATGACGGCCCTTGGTCGCTTGATCTGGATCCCGAAGACGCTCTTCGGCAAACGCTTTTGTTTGAGTTCCCGGTCGCTGTCGCGAAAAGGGTGAACGATTATATCAAGCCTGTTGTCCGGATTGAGCTGGGTGCCCGAGCGGATCACTGGCCAGCCCAGTCCGCGCAAGTCGTTCCGTATGTAGCCGGATCTCTTCGCAGCGCCTGGACCATGCAGTCCGCTACGGTGAAGGTGTTATCCGCAGAGAGGACTTTTTGGGAAAAGGTGATGATCCTTCACAGGCTCTATCATTCGCAGGGCGATAAAGCCGTGTCGAAGCGCATGTCGCGGCATTATTATGATGTTTACGAGATGGGGAGGGCCGGGATCTTTGAGAATGCGATCGAACGTGGCGATATCATGCAAAGCGTTGTTGATTTTAACAGGCTTTTTTTCAGGTACGCGTGGTTGAACTATGATGAGGCAAGGCGAGGATCTTTTCGTTTGGTCCCTCATCATGCCGAGAGCATCAAGAGTCTTAAAGCAGATTACCGGCAAATGGAGCCTATGTTTTTTAAAGAACCGCCCGCATTTGATCTTATGATTGCCGGCCTGCAAAGCATGGAAGACCGCATTAATAAGGTTTAGCCAAGAGACGTTACAGGCAAACCGAATCCCGCATGACTATCGGTGATAGCGTTTGATCGAAGCCGTTAATCAATACTAAAGTCCCTTACAGCACTCCTTGACAGGGTAAAATCCATTGGTTAGCTTTCCTTCTGAGTCCGGACATACCGAGCCGGATCATTGTTGCGCCGCGTTCACTGGATATCTCCTGCTGAACGCGCGCATGACACCTTGCGGCGGGGCATGAACCCCGACCGTGAGAGGTAAGCCCGGGGGCAGGCGCCCATTGCGCGGCGTCTCGATCCGGATTACCCCCAAGTGCCGCTTAGGGGCTGGAACGGGCGGCAGCGCGGAGAGTTTCCGTGTCACGCTAGACGTGTGTCCATTTCCAGCCCACCTCCCTTCGGGTATCCCACGTAACACCTTCCCTCCATAAAGCTCTTTTTTTGTTTTTCCGCACGTCCATCGTGTGTCCCTTCAAGGTTTGACGTGTTTTTTTAGCGGACGGCTCTCCCTCGCTGTCCGCTTTTTTTCTTTTCGTTTCAGTCCTCGCGCGGCGGAAAGCGAGGAGAAAAATGCGTTACAAATTCGAAAAGAACAGATCCAAAGAGGAGAGCGGGAAGCGCAAGCGGATCCGCGCGGTTGAAGATGCGGTCGATTTTATGCGGGTCGAAGACGCCGGGCAGATGCCGGGCCTCGATCCGTTTGAGCTCGAAGTAAAGAAAGAGATGGCGTCTCTTTCCAGGTCGCCCGCGGACGAATTAGGAGATCATGAAGTTGCGGCTTCTACGCGCGCAACGGCAAGAAACTCATTCCGGCATCTGCGGCGGTTCATCCGAAATGCCGGCCTGACAAAACGGCAGCGTCTTGTCTACGAGCTCTGTTTTGTGTGCAGCCTGCCGAACCGCGAGGCCGCCGATCTGCTGGATATCTCACCTGTGACGGTCAGAAGGTTCCGCCAGATCCTCTACCTTGTGGTTGCGCGCGCTCTCTCAAAACGCCGGGAGAACCAGACGCTCCTGAGAAAATCCAGGTATGCCCGCCTCACCCAAAAACAGAAACTCGTCCTGAAGCTTTATTTCGCCGAGGGACTGTCGGCCGGAGAGATCGCGGTCAGGTTTGGAAAGGTGCAAAGAAGCGTCCAAAGGGTCATCCAGCGTGTTCGTGAAAAAATATTTTCGCTATAAGAATGTTCGCAAACATTGAACGCCCCTTTCTTAACTCACTGTCCCATGAGGGGGGTGCACGGCACCGCTTATGCGGAATCAAGGCCCCCAGGGCCTTCACCGCCGTTAGCACACCCCCTCCTGATATCGAGGGGGAGGGAAACAATGAACGAACAATTAAAGCAGAAAATTTTCAGGATCGTGCTGCCGGCATCTTTTTTAATGCTCCAGGCGACCGTTGCTTTCGCGGAGGCAAGCTCGGAGTCAGACCTCGATTCCTTTTTGACGGGGATCGGGGATTTCCTGATTCGGACGGTGGGGCCGGGAGTGCTCGTGATCGGGATCGCGGTCGCGGGTGTCTCCATGGCTCTTGGGGATGAACGCGGCATGCAGCGCGGCGCCCTTGCCGCGGGAGGAGGGGCGCTCATCATGCTGGCCCGGGCGGTCCTGGATTTTATTCAAAGTATCACGCGCTTTTAAGGAGAAAAATGAAGAACACCGTGAAGTGGTTCAGAAAGATCAGAACGGCGAACAGGATCTTTGGGCTTGAGTTCTTCGACCTATTCCTGCTCCTCGCCGTTTTTCTTCTCGTTTTCACGTTCTCGGCGAATCTCGTCGTGAATACGGCGCTTCTTCTCGGCGCATATTTTTTCCTGCGCCTTTATAAAAATAACAAGCCCCCGCACTGGACGGGATCCGTCGCGGGATTTCTCGTCCGTCCCAAAGGCTACCCCATGCAGCGGGAAACTGAAAAGGAGATCTTCGAATGAGCGTTTCATTCCTGACAAAAATGCGGGACCTCGTCCAAAGAGAATCGCGGCTGCCTTTTTTCCGTCAGATCGATCTCTACAGGATCGAAAACGGGATCCTGATCGGCGTGACCGGCGTTTTGGGAATGGGTTTTGCGGTCGAGCCCAGGGATATCCTGCTTCAGGCCGACGAAACGATTTTCGATTTCGAGAACCGGACGCGAAAGTTCTTAAACGCGCTCCCGGAGGGCGCGGTCCTGCATTTCATCGCAAGGTCCCGGGAGGGCGATGAATCTCTTTTGCAAAGCTACCGGGACTCGCTTTCCGGCGAGGACCCTCTTTCCCGGACGCTTGCCGCGTCCAAGATCCGGTTCTGGCGGCAGCATCCGTTCCTTAAAAAAGAGCTTTTTTTGTTTGTTTCGGTCTCTCCGTACAAGAAACAAACAAGGACTTCCTGGCTTCCCGATATCTCGATCGCGTTCGGAAAGAAGGCGCACTGCGCTTCCGAGATCGAATTTGAGAAAACGAAGGAGGCGCTCTATGCGGTGTCCGGGGAGGTCTCGGAAGGCCTGAAGGCGCTCGGATTTGGCGTGCGGCCCATGCTCGACGGCGAAACCGCCGGGTATCTTTACGAATTGTTTACTCCTTCCGTTACCGGACAGCATGCCTCCGCTGAAAGACTCCTGAAGGCCGTGCCCTACGGCGTGGAACGCGCAAGCCTCCGATCGCGTCTTGTCTTGAACCTTCCGGTCTCTGACTACAACGCTTTTTATCTGAATGAGTATTTCCATCAGGGGATCAATCTCAGCGCGTTACCTGAGGAAACGACCCTCAAATCCATTCGTGATTTCGAAAAAGAACTCGGCCGGGATCATCTCCTGACGCTCACGCTTGAAGTCCCGGATCAGGAAAAAGAAAAAGCCCGGATCAAACGGGAAGGGAATTACGCGCGGGCGAAGAACTTCTTCTCCCGCAGCCAGGACCATGAGGCGGTCGCGAAGGCCGGAGAGGCGGACGAGTTTTTAAGCGAGCTCGCCACCACCTGGGACAAGATCCTTTACGCTTCGCTTGCCGTGCTGGTTAAAGGAAAGACCCGGGAGGAGGTCCGTGAAAGGTCAGGGAACGTTTTACGCGCGTTCCGCAGGCTCGGGGGCGCTGAAGGCATTGTCGATCACATGAACCACGACCGTCTTTTCCTGACGTTCCTTCCGCTCCAGGGGGAAGAGAACCCTCTCGCGTTTCCTATCCCGTCCAGCGCCGCCGCCCATCTTTTGCCGGTCCAGGGCAGCTGGAAAGGAACGGAAGGGCAGGGTGTTTTACTTAAAACGTGGAGGGATGAACCCCTCTCGCTTGATCTTTTTGATCCAAAGCTCACGGCGAAACATGCCGTCATGCTGGGCTCTACCGGCGCCGGGAAATCGTTTTTCACTTCCTACCTTCTGCTTCATTTTCTCATGGCGGCCAAAGCGCACGAAGTGATCGTGATCGATCTGGGCGGAAGTTACCGGAAACTTTCCCAGACGCTTGGGGGCGCGTATTTTGAAGTGGAGTGCTCGGAAAATTACGCTCTTAATCCGTTTCCTTCGAAGTCCGCGCTTTTTCCCAAAGAGAGGGACGCTGATTCCACGTTCCTGCAGTTCCTGAAGGAGCTTCTCCAGAGAATGATCGCCCCGGGGAGGCCGTGGGCGGCAAGCGAGAAAATGATCCTGGAACGCGTTCTGCGGGATGTTTACCGGAATCTTGGGGACGATGACGCGCCGCTTTTGGGCGATATCGAAAAAGGTCTCCGGGAGTTTTCGGACGGAGACGAAGAGGACAAGCGGAAGGCCTACCAGTTCTCCAAAGAGCTCTCTCTTTTTACCCAGGGAGAGTACGGAAAGATCCTGAACCGGAAAGGCACCTTCGATTTTAACGCGCGCTTCACGGTCTTCGATCTCCGGAAGATCGCGCGGTACCCCGAGCTTCAGGAGATCCTGCTTTTTATCATTCCCTTCGCTCTGAAACGGAAATTCGAGAATCTCGGTATTAAAAAGATCCTTGTCCTTGATGAATGCTGGCAGCTCCTGAAGGAATCTCAGGGGACGGAGCTTGTCGAAGTGTTTTACAGGACGGCCCGGAAACTGAACGCGGGCGTTCTTTCCATCAGCCAGAACCCGGAAGATTTTCTGGAGTCGAAAATTTCTGGTGTGATGGTCAATAACTCTCCCATTAAATACATCCTGCGCCTCAAGAAAGGACATGAAAAGCTCGCGGCCTTCGGTCTCAACGAAAACGAGATCCTCGCCGCGAGGGAGCTTGAGGTAAGGCCCGGGCATTATTCGGAGGTCTTTATCAAGTTCGACGATCACGGGGTGATCGCGAAAGTGGAACCGAATCCTCTTGAATACTGGATCGCTACGACAGACCCCGCGGACCTGGCTGAGGAAACGAGACTGCGGGCCAGTGAACCCCGGAAAACGGATTTTCAGGTCTTCGAGACTCTGGCCCGCTTGTTTCCCGGCGGCGCATCAAAACCCCGGGAGGACTCACGTGCGTAAGCGGCTGGCGGCTATTTTTCTTTTATTGATCATCGCGTCCGTTCAAGTTCCTTCCGCCCAGGCCGCGATGCCGACCTTTGACGCCATTAACGCGGCCCTTCAGGAGCTCCAGAACTCGATCCTGAATAATAGCTTCGCCCAGAACATCATGCTGGCCATGGATCAGCTGACCGAGCTGAGGGATCAGACTCTGGAGTTTCTCCGGTTCCATTCAGGGCTGGATGAGATCCTGAATTTCGTCAAAGGCGATCCGGTCCGCGACTTTATCGACACCCTGCGGACAAGGATCCGGGACGTTTACTCGGACGCGATCTTCACGACGCCTCAGCTTGAGATCCTTCAGACGGGGGGAAGCGCCGAAGACCTCCGGACCTCGCTTGAGGCCATAACGGGCGCGATCCCTGAGGGGAACCAACGGCTGTATATCCCGTTTGAGGAGATGCAGGTGGTCGAGGCGTTTCAGCTGGCAAGTCAGATCCGCGAGGGAGGAAACGATCTCCGGGACGCGGCCCGCCAGATCCAGACCCAGGCGGAGACCGCGAGCCCGAAAGGCGCGGTCAGACTTCAGGCGCAGGGAACTGCGGAACTGATGGTCCTCGGACAACAAACCCAGGAATCGATCGCGAAACTTCTCGAACTTGAGGCTACTCAGATCGAGCAGGTGTCGCGCCGCGAAAAGGACGCGGAGAGGGAGCGCCTCCGGTTTATCAAGGACACGGGCGAGTATCTGGACGGCATTCTGGGCGCGTCAGGCGGGGAGTGGCGATGACGAACCAGGGATTTCTTTTCACGAACGTTCTTCAGATCCCGGATCTTTTCACCTCCGCTTACGCCGTGACGGCCTCGGCCGCGGCCGTGATCTTTCCGCTCATGTTCATTGCGGCGGTGCTGCACGAGAACTTTCTCGTGATGAAAGACCGCTCGGATTACAAAGGCCTTTTCATCCGGGCCGTGCTTGTCGTGGGGCTCATGATCCTTTACGAGCGTTTCTTCGTATGGATCGTCTACGGAACAGACCTGCTCGCTAAAGAGATCCTTCCTCATGAGGAATTCCAGGAAGTGATCAGGACCGTCTTCCGGGAGATCACGGAGAAAAAAGATCTCGGCGGCTTCGACACCCGGATCATTCTGACCATCTTAAATTACCTGACCTATATCGTCGCGCTGATCGCGCTCGGGGTCCTGAACTGGCTTAGGTTCGTGTTCCTCTCCCTCCTTTACGTGTTTGGTCCGGTCCTCGTCGCGTTCGGGGTCTACAAATCCACAAGCCAGGGGTTGGTTTTTTGGCTCAGGAGCCTCGTCGCCGTGTCTCTTTGGACGGTCGTGCTTTCCATTCTCATGAAGGTGATCTCGGTGATGAACGTGATCGCGATCTATCTTCCCGAGGAGACGAACGCCGCGGCGGTGATCGCGGCCAATGTCCTCTTCATTCTTCTTTTCATTTCAGTACCGCTCATTTCGCACCAGATCACTTCAAGCGGGAGTATTAGCGGTCTCGGGTCCGCGGTGGTGGGGATCGGGACCGCGTTCATCGCCAAATACGTCACGATGCCCGCAAAACCCCCGCAAAACAAGCCTGCTCCGGCAGGAGGAGGGACGAACTACAAATGAAAACACGATTCCAGACAAAACTCGAAAACCTGGGGAGGCGTTACTACGAAGTTTTCGGGGATCTCGAGTCACAGCTTGAGTTCCTGAAGCTCGCGAGCCTCGTGCTGCTATGCCTTCTTTTCTTCGCGATCTTCGGAGCTTTCGTGCTCGCGAAACGGCCGCCGGTCGTGATCCGGGTGGAGGAAGTGGGGAAAGCCGAAGCGATCTCGGACCTTGCCGCTCATAACGCTCCGTCTGGCCCTGAGATCCTTTATTTCGCGAGGACCTTCGTGAAACGCTACGCGGAATATAACGCCTACACCGTGAGCCGGGATATGGCCGAGGCGTGGAATTTGATGAGCGCGCGTTTCCAGTCCGCCGCCAAGCGCAGCCTGATCGAGTCCGGGATCCTCGCGAGGATCGAGGAGACGAAGCTTTCGGCGGCGCTCGAGTTCAAGGAGGAGAAGATCGAGCGGGAAACGCCGGAGCATGTTCTCGTTTCGCTTGTCTGGGTGCGGACGCTTAAAAGCTACAAGGACCCCGGTTACCGAGAATCCTCGCTTCTTAAATCCGAACTGGTCTTGAAAAAAGTTTCAAGGAGCGTTTCCGCCCCTTCGGGAC
>MHFU01000001.1:4402-4927 GCA_001804345.1 Omnitrophica bacterium RIFOXYB12_FULL_50_7 | reverse complement strand
CTTAGTGTTTGGGAGCTTGCTGGACGGCCTCAAGGTACTGCGCAGCCGTCATAAGGGCACCGAGTTCCGCGGGGTTGGAAAGCTCCAGCTCAAAAATCCAGCCATCCGCGTAAGGACTCTGATTGATAAGACCCGGGTTCGATTCGAGCGCCTTGTTCGCGTTTGTGATCTTGCCGGAGACTGGCGCGTAGATATCAAATGCCGCTTTCACGGATTCCACGACCGCCGCCATCTTGGCCTGCTGGACGGCCTGGCCCTGCTTGGGCAACTCCACGAACACGACATCCGAGATCTCTTTTTGCGCATATTCGGTCACACCAACCTTGGCCTTCGCGCCCTGGGCAGAGATCCATTCGTGGGTTTTGGTATAGCGCAAATTTTCAGGAAAATTCATGATGCCCTCCATTTTAGAATGTCAGAAAATTTTAGAAATCAGAAGAACAAGGGGGACAGGCGTTAATTGACTGCCTGTCCCCTTTTCGATGGTCATTCTATCCTTTTCTTCTATAAAAAGGTAGTGGAACC
>MHFU01000001.1:2855-4344 GCA_001804345.1 Omnitrophica bacterium RIFOXYB12_FULL_50_7 | reverse complement strand
CCTCCGTCGCCGTCACATAAGCCATGCCGATATTCTTGCCCGTGGTCGGAATAAAACTGCCACTTGTGACCGCCCCGATCGTTTTGCCGTCCCTCTGGATCTCAAAACCCTGACGCGGAATACCTCGCTCGGTCATTTCAAAACCGACTCTTTTTTTCTGAATCCCGGTCTCTTTCTGTTTTTTTAAGATCGCACTGCCTGGAAATGTATCTTTGGTGAGATCAATCGCCCACCCCAGGTCCGCCTCAAGCGGCGTAAGTTCATCCGTCAGTTCATGTCCATAAAGAGGCATCGCTGCCTCCAGACGCAGCGTATCACGCGCCCCGAAACCGATCGGTAAAAGCCCATGCTTGGCCCCCACACGAAAGAGGACATCCCACACCTGTTTAAGTTTAGGCTTGAGGATCATGATCTCGTAACCATCTTCGCCCGTGTATCCGGTCCTGGCGATAACGCCTCCTTCAAAATCCTTGTAATGAAAACGGCGGAGGTCTTTATAAAAAGCCCCGAAACATTCGAGGAGAATCGTCTGGCTCAGAGGTCCCTGAAGCGCCAAAAGCCCCATCGTATCGCTCATATCCGTGAGGGTCACTCCCGTCGTTACGCGGGCGTTGAACCATTCGAAATCCTTGGCGATATTGCCGGCATTTACAATGATGAGGAATTTTTGCTCCCCCATACGATACACAATGATGTCATCCACCATCCCGCCCTGGTCATTCACGAGCGGCATATAGATCGCCTGGCCAAACTTGACGGGAGCAATGCGCCGAGGAAGGTTCTTTTCAAGATAGCCGAGCACGCCGGGACCTTCAACCAGAAATTCCCCCATGTGGGAGATATCGAAGATACCCGCATTGTTACGCACAGCGGTATGTTCTTCCATGATGCTCGTGTAAAAAAGAGGAACGAGCCATCCCCCGAAATCGCCCATCCGGGCGCCTTTTTGGAGATGCTCTTCATGCAGAGGAAGCTTCGTCGGTTCTGTCTCTAACGTCATGGCCATAGGAAGAATGAATGATGGGAACAGGCTATTTTTTGCAACTCATAAAAGTTGCCTGTCCCCTTTTTGTTGTAAAACAAACGAAAACAAAAATGAAGGCTGAATTATAGGAGTTCGGCCGCGAAAAGAAAAGCCAAAAAAGAATAAATTCTTATTCCCTGACGAAAAATTCCGGAAAAAAAGATTTGAGGTTTTGGCGGAGATCCGCGGAAATACCGGCCATGGGAACGGCACTCTCGCGAAGCCTTTTGTCAGGACAATGGTCAGGATGGAACATCTGGAGAACGTAGTGCCTGCACCCCATTACCGCAAGCTCGCGGGCCATTTCCAGAATGTCGTCCTCTGAAAGAACCGCAGGATGGAACGTAGTGCGGAATTCGTAAGTCACGCCGCTTGCAAGAACCAGCTCCGCACTCTGCCGAGCCTTCTCACCGCTTCCCGCAACTTGAGTCACTTTTTCATAGAGCATGAACGGGGCTTTAATAT
>MHFU01000001.1:0-2845 GCA_001804345.1 Omnitrophica bacterium RIFOXYB12_FULL_50_7 | reverse complement strand
GGCAAAAGTTTATGGATCGTGGGCTCCCCGCCTGAGAACACAATTCCCTCAAGATGACCTTTGCGGGAATCCAGAAAATGAAGGATCTTTTCTAGCGATATGTTCTGCCCTGCAGAGGGCAGGGGCCAGAATTCGGAGTTATAACAGTAGCGGCATCGCCACGGACAACCCTGAAGATAAAAAACCCCGGTCAGACGGCCGGGGAAATCTATCGTCGTAAAGGGCGTGATGCCCGCGACGCAAATATCATCCAGATCCCTTGACCTAGGAGCAGCCACACCCGGCTTCTTTGGGTTCGGTGAAATATTTCCGCTCATAAAATTCGCCTTTTTTCCCCACATTGAATCCGGCGACCGGGCGATGATATCCCATCACACGCGTCCAGACTTCGCAACGCGTTCGTTCTTCGTCTTTTAAAACGATCGGGTCTTTAGTCATGATTCTCCCCTTTATAGCTTCGCTTCGGTTACCGCTGTTGATTCGGCTTCCGCAACATCATGGCGCTGAAGCATTTTTTGATTGATGAGTTCCTGGTCGCATTTAGTGCAGAATTCATGTTCACCGGAAAGATAGCCATGCGTCGGGCAGATCGAGAATGTCGGCGTGATGGTGATGTAAGGGATCCGGTAGCCTTCAAGCGCCCGCTTGACGAGTTTCTTGCAGGATTCCGCGCTCGACATACGCTCGCCCATATAAAGATGGAGTACGGTCCCACCGGTGTAACGGCGCTGCAACTCTTCCTGGCGACCCAGTGCCTCGAAGGGATCGTCAGTGAACCCGGCAGGAAGCTGAGAGGAATTCGTGTAATAAGGACGCTCATCCGTACCGGCGTGAAGAATATCCGGAAAACGCTTGATATCTTCTTTCGCGAAACGATAGGTCGCGCCCTCGGCGGGCGTGGCCTCGAGATTATAAAGATGGCCGGTCTCCTCCTGGAACGCTACGATCCGCGCGCGAATATAGTCCAGCATCTTGAGAGCAAACTCAAAACCCGCCTGGGTCGTGATGTTCTCGCTCCCGCTCGTAAAATTGCGAATGCACTCATTGATCCCGTTAACACCGATCGTAGAAAAGTGGTTGCGCAGGGTCCCGAGATAGCGTTTGGTATACGGGAAAAGCCCGGCATCCATGTGACGCTGGATGATCTTGCGCTTGAGCTCCAAGCTCGTCTTCGCGATCTGAAGGAGGGTATCGATCCTGTTGAAAAATGCGCCCTCATCCCTCTTGGAAAGATAACCGATCCTGGCACAATTCAGGGTCACGACCCCAAGCGAACCGGTCTGCTCGGCAGATCCGAAGAGCCCGTTCCCGCGCTTCAAGAGTTCACGCAGGTCGAGCTGAAGCCGGCAGCACATGGAGCGGACATGGTTGGGCTTCAAGTCGGAGTTGAGGAAATTTTGAAAATAGGGTAGTCCGTATTTGGCGGTCATCTCGAAAAGCGGCTCACAGTTCGGATGATTCCAGTCAAAATCCGGAGTGATATTGTAAGTGGGAATCGGAAACGTGAACACGCGGCCCTTGGCATCGCCGCGCATCATGACTTCAATGTAGGCCTTGTTAATCATCGCCATTTCTTCATGGAGATCGCCGTAGACGAAATCCACTTCCTTGCCACCAATGATCGGATGCTCGTTACGAAGATCTTCAGGACACACCCAGTCGAACGTCACGTTCGTAAAAGGCGTCTGTGTTCCCCACCGGGAAGGAACATTCAAGTTGTAGATGAACTCCTGAATGCTCTGCTTCACGTCTTCATACGGAAGCTTGTCGATCCGGATAAAAGGCGCAAGATAGGTATCAAACGAAGAGAACGCCTGAGCGCCCGCCCATTCGTTCTGAAGCGTGCCAAGAAAATTCACCATCTGACCCACTGCGGAACTCAGATGCTTCGGCGGCGCAGACTCCACTTTATCCGGAACACCGTTAAATCCCTCGCGGATCAGAGTCTTTAGGGACCAGCCGGCACAATAACCGGAAAGCATGTCCAGGTCGTGAATGTGGACATCGCCATGGCGGTGGGCGTTCGCGACTTCCTCGGGATAGACATGAGAAAGCCAGTAATTCGCGAGAACCTTGCCGGAGATATTAAGGATCATGCCGCCCAGAGAATAACCTTGATTGGCGTTCGCATTCACGCGCCAATCCAGCTTATAGAGGTATTCATTGACCGAAGAAGTGACATCGACCACGGTCTTTTTGTCCCGGCGCAATTTCTTATGCTGTTCACGATAGACGATATACGCACGGGCGGTCTTGAGATGGTTCGAGGAGATCAGGACCTGCTCCACAATGTCCTGGATCTTTTCGATGTCGAGAAAGCCGGGAGAGTAACGGTTATCAATAACTTTTATAACTTCTAAGGTTAAGATCTGGGCTTCCGTACCGTCATATTCCCCCGTCGCCTGCCCCGCCTTAATAATCGCGTTATAGATCTTGGCTCCGTCGAAAGGAACAATGGAACCGTCACGCTTGCGGATGCTGGTGATCTTCTTGGAAAGGAACTGATCAGCCATGATATCTCCTCTTTAGTTGCTTTTTCTTTATCGGCAATCAGACAACATATTGTAGATTTTCTTTAGCCATCCCCCATATCTAGTGCAAAAGACGACCAAACATTCAACAAAAGCTTGGCATTATTTTTTTCGGTTGGCTCAAAAACGACTTTTTCCTCAAAGCGTTTTTTAAAAACTTACGCGCCACAAAATCACACGCGCATTTTCAAGACAGCGAGAATAATATTCGCATCGGAAAAGAGTTTCAAGAGGAATTATCGATTTATTTTTGAAGGGATCCGGAAGCAAAAATATTTTTTAAAAAAAGTACTTGAAAAATAGAAACTAGTGTG